>JAIZVZ010000018.1 GCA_021768485.1 Oxalobacteraceae bacterium
TCTGTATGATGCACTACATCAGACGCGGGGTGGAGCAGTCTGGCAGCTCGTCGGGCTCATAACCCGAAGGTCGTAGGTTCAAATCCTGCCCCCGCAACCAGACAACAGACGAGCCCAACTTTTCAAGTTGGGCTTTTTGTTTTGTGCGCGGCACATTGCTGTGTGCCGCGTCGCCCACCGGGAAGGACGCAAATCATGCAAGACGATGGCACTCCAAAATTTGGCCGCCTGTTGATCGTGCTGTTATTGGGCGTGGCGTTTTGCGGTTTTCTGACCTGGCTGATGAGTACTTATTTCCCCCATTTCCCGTCCTGACTCGGTGCCGACGATGCGGCTGCTGCGGCGGCCGCTGCTGCCTTGGCGGCGCGCGCAGTTGCGGCTGCGTTCTCCGCTGCCGCTTTGGTGGCGGCCTTGGCGGCAGCGGCGGCGGCCTTGGCTGCGGCTTTGGCGGCGGCCGCCGCCGCTTGCAGCTCGGCGACATATTTGGCGCACACAATTCTTAATGCATGATCGGCGGCGTTGTCGGGGACGATGTCTTCCGGCGCAAATTTTTCATATCGGACGCTGCGCACCGGTGCGCTCTTGCCCATGCTGTCGGCGTAATACACATTGGAGCGCAAGGTGGTCGTGTGTTCCTGGCACGAATACAGATTCAGCGTCTTGACCGACAGATAAGGGGAGCCATCGTCGAGCGTGCGTTCTCTTGCAAACGATGTCAGCGACCAGGCCTTGTACAGCGCACCGCTCTGGACGATGCTGCTCTTGTCGACGAAATATTTTGCTGCAACAGTATCTTCCTCGAAGATGCTTGCCGCCGGACCGACCTGCACCCAGTCGGATGCGCGGCTAGCCGGCCATGCCGCCAGCAATAGCATCGTCACCAGCATTTTGCCGGCCCCGGATTTGCGTTCCTCGTTCATCGTCGACATTCCATTGCTCTGCTTGCACTGAAATGTGCAATTGCGCGAATTTAATTTGATAAGGCGCAACATGCTAGAGTAAATCATAGATTTAATTGAGGCAAAAAATGGAAAGTGTTAATAAAATGCAATGCTTCGCCCTCTTGAAAAATATCGCTCCTCTGCATACAAATTGAGCGATATAGGCCGTTGTCTCATTTAACGGCAAATTTGCTTATTACCTTAGCTGTCATGAGTGGCGATAAATTGTTATATTAGTTGCCACTCTGTTTCCCTATTCGCTTGTCATACATAGTTATCATATTTAGTTGTCATATATAGTTGCCCACCCGGGCAGGAAAGCCACGAATGAAAATTGCAAATAACGTTACTGACTTGATCGGCAATACGCCGCTGGTAAAAATTGGCCGCCTCGGCGGCGGTGCCGGTGCCCAGATCGTCGCCAAGCTCGAATTTTTCAACCCGGCCCACAGCGTCAAGGACCGCATCGGTCTGGCGATGGTCGAGGCGGCCGAACGGGCCGGCCTGATTCATGCCGATACCATCATCGTCGAGCCGACCAGCGGCAACACCGGTATTGCGCTGGCGATGGTGTGCGCGGCGCGCGGCTATCGCTGCGTGTTGACGATGCCCGACACCATGAGCAGCGAGCGGCGCATGCTGTTGCGTGCCTACGGCGCCGAGCTGGTCTTGACTCCTGGCTCCGAAGGCATGCTGGGCGCCATTGCGCGCGCCGAGAAAATGGTGGCCGACGATCCACGCTACCTGATGCTGCAGCAATTTAAAAATCCGGCCAATCCCGAGGCGCACCGCCGCACCACTGCCGAAGAAATCTGGCGCGACACCGACGGCACGGTCGACATCGTGGTGGCCGGCGTCGGCACCGGCGGCACGATTACCGGCATCGGCGAAATACTCAAGCAGCGCAAGCCTTCGCTGCAATGCGTGGCGGTCGAACCGGACGCCTCGCCGATGCTATCGGCCGGCACCAAGGGGCCGCATGCGATCCAGGGCATCGGTGCCGGCTTTGTGCCCGACACCTTGAACACCAAGATTTATGACGAAGTGGTGCGCGTCAAAAATGAGGACGCCTTCGATTATGCGCGGCGCGCTGCGCGCGAAGAGGGGCTGTTGGTCGGCATTTCCAGTGGTGCGGCCCTGTGGGCGGCGGTCGAGGTGGCCAAGCGGCCCGAAAATGCCGGCAAGCTGATCGTGACCATCATTCCATCGTTCGGCGAGCGTTACCTGAGTACGGCGCTGTTTGCCAATCTGGCGCAGTGACGGGTTCCGATGGCCGGCCAGGGCGCCAGCTCTGATCGACTGTTTGTCATGCGCCCGCGGCGGGCGCATGATTGTGCGTATGGCTCGCCGATTGTCAGCGTCAATTGTCCGTGTTGAGATGCTGGCCGTTACACGGTGGATGGTCGTGTATAAGGCGACTTATGCGCTTTGTTCTGCTCGGGCGCAGTACCGGTTTGACAAGGAATTGTCATTAATGCCTTTGGTCTTTTTTAAGTGTAATGTGCTGCTTGTCGACTGCCCGATCAATTTGGCTTAAATTAATTTAACCATAAGATATTAGTCCGGCTCTAAAGGTGAATCAGGATATAATTGCGTCCGTTCTGAGGCATTTAGAAAAAGACTCATAAATAGACTATTGAGCACAAAGTTGCATTTAGGCAATTTACGCGGCATTATCACATCAAAATCCTGAATACCTGCCTCAGTAACTCAAATTTCCCCGCCAAACTTAATCAACGAAAGTGGTAGTTTGTTTATGCTGCGATCCATCTGGGCCTACCGAGGTTTTATTTATGCATCCGTTGCAAGGGAATTTCATTTAAGAATTTCTGGTTCGATTTTAGGTGCTTGGTGGGTTGTCTTAGCGCCGCTGGCTCAGGCAGTAATGTATGCCCTGGTTCTGTCGGGGGCGATGCAGGCGCGTTTGCCAGGCTCTACAGACCAATTTGCATATGCTATTTATCTCTTGGCAGGATTGGCTGGCTGGACTCTGTTTTCGGAAATTCTAACTCGTGGTGTATCCATTTTTTTGGAAAATGCTAATTTGCTGAAAAAATTGGCGCTCCCACGGATTATCTTGCCAATTTCCGTTGCCATATCTGCAGGCATTAATCATATAATTTTTCTTATTATTACTTTGGCGGTGATGTGGCTAACTGGGCATTCATCGGGCTTGGAATTGTTTGCATTGATTCCTCTCGGTCTTCTGACCATCGGATTTGCCTCTGCATTGGGAATATTGCTTGGTATTTTCAATGTTTTTTATCGTGATGTAGGACATCTTGTCAGCATCGTCATGCAGTTTTTATTTTGGGCGACACCAATCGTCTATGTTAAAGACATTCTCTCGCCACGAATGCAATCATTTCTAAGCTGGAATCCTCTGTGCGTGCTTATTGATGGATATCACCAAGCAATTTACCTGCATCAAATTCCCGATTGCTTGCCATTGCTGAAATTTGGCGGTGGCGTTGTCGCGTTAGCAGCAATCGCGGTCTGGGTTTTTCGTCAAGCACAAAGTGAACTAGTGGATGCATTGTAATGGCACCAATTACTGTTAAAAATCTTGGAAAATCGTATCGCAGTTACCGCGGAAAGTGGGGGCGAATTGCTTCTTGGTTAGGATTCAAGCAAGGAGTTCTGTCGGAGAAGCAAGTGTTGCAAGACATTAGTTTTCAATTGTCTGCCGGGGAATCGCTGGGCATTGTGGGGATGAATGGGGCTGGCAAGAGCACCTTGCTTAAGATGATTACCGGCACTACTAGAGCCACGACTGGTACAGTCTCAATTAGTGGTTCGGTAGCCGCCTTGCTGGAACTTGGCATAGGTTTTCATCCCGATCTGAGTGGTCGAGAAAATGTTTTCCTCTCTGGTAGTTTGATGGGGTTTTCCCGGGAAACGTTGCTACAGCTCATGCCAGAAATCGAGGCATTCGCTGAAATCGGAAGCTATATAGATGCCCCGATACGTGTCTATTCGAGCGGTATGCAAGTTCGCCTGGCATTTAGTGTTGCGACAGCTGTGAGACCCGACTTGCTGATCGTCGATGAAGCGCTATCCGTTGGTGATGCCTATTTCCAGCATAAATGCTTTGATCGTATCCGTGCCTTTTCTGATTTAGGAACTAGTCTCTTATTTGTTTCTCATGATGCAGCCGCCGTAAAAAATTTGTGCAATCGTGCCTTGTTGTTGAACAGGGGCAAAATGGAATATCTGGGTTCTCCTGAAGAGGCGCTCGATCTTTACAATGCCTTGTTGTCGGGCTCGGGCACTGCGGGAGTGGCACTTCCTGCCCCGGAATTGCTGGAGCAGGGTACGCGATCGGGTAATGGAAAGTTAA
Source organism: Oxalobacteraceae bacterium (assembly GCA_021768485.1). Lineage (GTDB taxonomy): Bacteria > Pseudomonadota > Gammaproteobacteria > Burkholderiales > Burkholderiaceae_D > JAIZVZ01. Next base: position 4,282 of record JAIZVZ010000018.1, read on the forward strand.
AAATAGAAGCGGTGACCGTTTTCTGTAACAGCAAACAAAGCAGAATAGTAACCGCTGGAGACCCAATAGATATCGTCGTGTCATTGCGGGTTCATCAATTGGTCCCACCATTTTGCATTGGAATTGCAATCAGGGACCGGTTTGGCAATGCCTTACTAGGGACCAATACGAGATTGCTCAAGCATCCGTTAGTCGCGGCCGAGATTGGGCAAAAGATCGAGGCCCGATTCCATATTCCCTCGCTAAATATAGGCGAAGGACATTATTCCATCGCAGTCGCTGCGCATGATCCTCAATCGCACGTGGTTTCAAACTACGACTGGTGGGACAAGGCTGCCATATTCGAAGTAGTTCATCCGGCAGATGCCATGGTAGAAGGACTCTGCTATATGCCTGTTGAATTCAGCATCATCGATTAGGAGCTGTCATGTATTTACATCGCCAACATGACATTACATTTTCCTTGCCCACTGATGAAACGATTTTGACGATACAAGAAGATATCTTGCGTGGGCTGGCCAATAAATTAGAGATCTCGAGTTTCGAACATATTCAGCGTTTGCATGAACGCAATCAAGAGAGATACTTTCTTCGTGCAAAATCTCCTGGTTTTTTTCAGCTGTTGAGGCTTTTGGAAATTCCGGATGATTATGATTTTTTGCATGTTTGTTATAAAGCTTTGCTGCGACGGGAACCGGACGCCGGTGGATTGCAAACGTGGTGGAACGCATTGATGATCGAGCGCCAAAGTCGAGTAACAATTCTTGTTGGCATTCTTGATTCTGATGAATTTCGCTCACTGAAAGATTCGTGGAAGCATACTGAGCGCATGGCCGGAGTACTTCTGAAGATCAGCCGGCGTCCTGTTATTGCTGCCCTTACCCGTGGCATCTGGCTTCTTTGCACTCAGGCGGAAAGAAACAGGATGGAGCAGCTATCTCGGCTCGAAATAAGTAATAGAGTGAAACAACTCGAAAAGAAAGTCTTTGAAATCGAAAATAAACTCTTTGATGAAATCGAATTTGTCCACAATATTGCACAAATTAGGAAGAAGTCACAAGAAGCAAAGACATCTGCTAGTCAAATCAAATAATAAGATCATTAATGCCAACTTACACCGACGATTTCTATCTTCGTTTTGAAAATGCGTTCCGAGGCTCTTGCGACGATATTCGCTCACGTCAAGCTTTCTACCTGCCTCTTCTTGATTTACTGCAATCAAATAAAGACTTACCTATAGTTGACATAGGTAGTGGGCGCGGCGAGTGGTTGGGACTGTTGGCCGAACATGGCTGGAATGCCTATGGACTAGACACTAATGCAGTGATGGCCGAACAATGTATAGCGCAAGGCTACAAGGTCCTCATTGAGGATGTTTTAGGACACTTCCGAAGTTTGCCTGACGCCTGCCTGACTGCAATAACGGGTTTTCATGTCATTGAACACATCCCCTTTGATATTCTTGCCAGCTGGTTCAAGGAAGCGCATCGTGTCCTGCGGCCAGGTGGCATGCTTATTTTCGAGACCCCCAATTCGGAAAATCTCCAAATGGGGGCAAGTAATTTCTTCATGGATCCGACGCATATTCGTCCATTGCTACCGGCGCAACTTGGTTTTCTAGGACAAGATGCCGGCTTTTCGAACATGGCCATTTTACGTCTACATCCCAACGAAGAATTGGCATATCAGCAGCAATATACGGATTCGCCAGCTATGCTGCACATCTTGAACTTATTGTTCGGCCCCCAGGATTTTTCAATCGTTGCTGTAAAAAATGATGAAGCACGACCTGACTTTGCACCCACACTGATGTCCGTCGTTTATCAGTTGGCGGCACAATTGACTGCCATACCATCTTCTGGCGACATCCCTCCGGAAAAGATCAGCGAGAAAATAGTTCGGTTGGAAGGGGCATTGGAGAGAGTACAAACTGAAATTAGTGTCATAAAAAACAGTATCATGTGGAAACTTACACATCCTGTCAGTACTTTTACTCAGTGGATCAAACCGAAAAACGGAACATAGTAGGATGAAACTCTTATTTGTCACTCCATGGCCGCCTCAGCATACCGGTATCGCTGATTACGCTTATGATTTGGCGCGCGGTTTTGTTGAGCAAGGACATCGAGTCAGCATATTGACCGACTTGGAAAATCCACAGCTACTGGACGGCGTAGATTTTCACACTCCAGAATTTTTGTGTGCCGACACATATTCGAGTTTTGATAAAGTTATCTATCACCTTGGTAATAACAGCAACTTCCACCTGTTTCAGTTGCCGCTTCTACGGCGTTATCCGGGCTTGGTGCACTTGCACGATATGGTTTTGCACCATTTGATGGCATGGATACTCTACCGACACGGCTCCATTAATTTTTACAGGCGTACAGTCAGCAAGTGGTATGGCCCTGTGGTTGCTGCTAATGCAGAGGCAAAAATCCAGAATGGACAACATCTCTGGGATCAAGCTGAGGTCATACAAGTCCCCTTTTTTGAAGAGGCGCTTCAGTATGCTACTGGAGTAGTCACGCACTCATCGTTTTCTTGCAATAAAGTACTTTCAGTTTTTCCGCATCTGCCGCACATAGTATTGCCACAGCTTTACCACGATGTAGTTCCACATTTGGCTGCGACAGATGACATTTTCAGGGTTGGCATGTTTGGTGGCGTAGACCCGAACAAAAGACTTGAGCCAGTACTTTTGGCAATCAAGGCATGTATCGAACAAGGACGCAGAGTTGAGTTGCATATCGCAGGGCAAATTCATTTGCAGTCAGTAGCGATTCTTGAAAAATATCAGACGGAGCCTTTTTTTGAGCATATCCATGTCCATGGGCGCATCGAAAAATCGGAATTTCTGGGCAGTTTGTCGCATATGGATTTATGTATTGCTTTACGTTTTCCAACGATGGGGGAAACTTCTGCGGTTGTGATGCGAGCACTTCAGGCAGGAACACCGACTATTGTGACTAATATCGGCTGGTATGCTGAGCTGCCCGCTTTTGTCCCCAAAGTTGCTGCCGATCTAACTACGGAGCTTGCTGAGTTGACTTTGCTATTGCTAGATTTCTCGAGCAGAAGTGCGCATTATAAAAAAACATTGTCAGACGCACAATTATATGCAAGCCAATATTTGAGTTTTGATCACACAATTGAAGACTACACAGCGTTTCTGAAATCATGACGACACTTTGCCCGGCACTAAAAACAAGACCGATATCGGTCTCTTACCTCTGGTTGTTAGGACTGCTGACCATTTTATTGCTGTGGGCATTTTCAGGGCATATCGACCTGCATCCTGATGAAGCAATTTATTTCGATGCGATACCAAATAGCACACGAAATGATAGTGGTCTGTTTTATTCGTGTTTTTATTCCCTGTTTACGCATTATGTATGGGGGCCGGCAGGTGCGCGCTTGGCTTCCTGTGTGCTTGGGGGGGCGACCTTTGTCATCACTGCATATATATTTCGCTCGATAAAAGCGCAAGGTTTGATTGATCTGTTGATACTCTGGCTTCTTTATACAATTTCCTACCAGGCTATTTTTGTTTTTGATCGGGTAAGACCAGAGGCGGCTTGGTGGTTTTGTAGCACATTGTTGCTCTGGGCAATAATGAATGTGCAGGTATCACGTAGCAAGTTGGGTGAGGGACTAATGATTCTTGCAGGCTTGCTGTTGCCGATGAATCATCGCCTTAGCTGGTTCCCTTGCGCATTTTTTGTTGGCTATGCATTATTATTTTTAAGAAAAGATCTTGGTTGGCGCTACGCCTTCAATCTGTGTTTTGCATTGCTGGCTGGTGCACTGCTCAATATTGCCGTGCGCGCTTGGTGGGCCGATCTTTCGATTCTCGGCACATTCAGTGGTGCGCTATCCTCTCCCGTGGCCACCCCCCAGCCTCTGCGCGACTTCATCCATCTCGTATTTGTCGGCTCTCCGCAATTTTTGAATGACACCGCACAAAACAACAATAGTTATGACTGGTTTATTTCAGGTAAGCCGGTTTTGCTATCGCACCATTTTGTTCAAAATCTCTTTTGGCTGGCGATGCTTGTCCTGCCTTTTCTTGGCAAAACCTGGCGTCAGCGCTATCTATTCTCGTTTCCTCTTTTTGCCTTTTTCGCTTTCTGGCGCTCGGGTTACTACAACCCAACCTACGGAGCCGGCTTCAGCTTGTGTTGTGTGTTAATGCTCCTGGCTGCTTGTGCTTATATGAAGCCGCCCCAGCGCTGGCTGCTCAAGTCCGTACTGGCCGTATCTATATTCAACGGCATCTCTTACATCGCCACTCGTGTGGAAAATCACCAGGAAGCCAACTATTTTTCGTCTGTTGCGCATTTACATGCTTTTGTCAGCGCTCAACCCTCGCTGAAAAAAATTGTCCTTCCTGAGCGCTTTACACCTGCAATTGCCGGATTAAGCGTTAGCAGATTTGTTACCTTTAAAGATGATTTTCCAGATGACATCGACGTTCTTATCATCGATGACTATGACAAATTGATGTATACCTTCGTTCCCGATTTTGACAAGAAAAAAGCCGACCTGGAAAGGGCGGAAAAGAAGATGTGCCTCAAAGAAACAATAACATTGCCGGTTTATCAAGGTGATACCCTGCGCACCGAACTTCAGGTGGATAAGCAGGCAATTCTCACGGGCTCGTGGTTTTTCCGGAATTCAGTACGTTATCGTCTTAATATCTATCTGAAATGCCGTTAGACAAAAATGCTGACAATATGAGAAAAATTTATATCGAATGCGGGACGACTATGCGCTCGCGTGTCAATAGTGGCATTCAGCGTGTCGTGAAAAGCATACTGCGTGAAGCGGCGCGCATGGATGAGAAAATGAAGCTCTACGTCCCGGTCGAATATAACGCAGGCATGCTGATGTTGTGTCATGAGGAACCCGATACGAAGGCGGAGGCAAGTAAAACGCTGCCGATGCCGAGCATGGTTGTGCGTTTTGTGACGATGTTGAGGGGCAGAATGACAACGGGCCTCAAATACATCTTAAGGGAATTTTTGCCAGCGCCATTGCTGGCGCGAGTGCGGGCATATCGCGCAGCGATAATGATGGTGAACGCCCAGTTCCGGGCCCAGGTGACAGCAAAAGAACAACCAAAAATAAATTGGCCGATCACGACGCAAGTCGGTGAAGAACCGGTTTTATTGCTTCTTGATTCATCGTGGTTTGCCGGTATTTTTGTATGTACGGAAGAATTTCGTGCACGCGGCGGCCATGTTTGTGGGGTGTTGTACGATCTAATTCCCTTTTCTCATCCAGAGACGGTACAGGAGAGTACTCGTCAGGCGCATACTTCATGGTGGAATGAGGCGCCTAAATATCTCGACTCGGTAATCTGTATCTCCCAGGCTGTTGCTAATGAATTCATTGAATGGCAACGACGCCAATTTCCTGAAAATGCGCGTATTCCAGAAAATAAAATCAGTTATTTCCATCTCGGTTCTGAGTTGCCCGATTCTGTCGAGGAAATTGCGAAGTACAAATTTGAAAAACCGTATGGCCTGATTGTGGGCTCTATCGAGCCACGCAAGAACCATGCACTGGCACTCGACGCTTTTGAAATATTATGGAGTAAAGGGGTGCAGATTGATCTTGTCATCGTCGGTGCCCATGGCTGGCATAGCGAGGCGCTGATCAAGCGCATGAAGACACATACGGAGTTTGGCAAACGATTGATCTTGATTCAGGATGCCAACGACAAAGATCTGGCGACTCTATATGCCGATGCCGTCGTCGCAATTTGTCCTTCTTTTGCGGAGGGCTTCGGACTGTCCATTGTGGAAGCGTTTCAGCGTGGTACGCGCGTGTTGTGCAGCGATATTCCTGTCTTTCGGGAAGTCGCAGGGAAAAATGCAGGCTACTTCAGTCCTTTTGATGCGTTATCTTTGGCGCAGGCCATTTCCGATGTGATGACATCAGCAATAGCTCCTTTGAACGTAGAGGGAAATCAGCGGACCTGGTTGAGCTGGCAAGAAAGTACCACGCAGCTTTTTCAACGTATTCACTTACTGGCAAATGCGCGCGCCCAGCGTTAGCTTTTGTTCAATATCGTTTCGTCAGTGATTCTGCATTTTTGCTAATTGAGACTCCCTAGAAATTGCTATCTCTGTGCCTATTTTTTACTGAAGGCAATAGGGTATTTTTAGTATTGCATTTTATTGGGATGACGTTCTTCATGTTATGGACCGCCGCCATGTCAACACTGGACACTAATCAATCAATCGCTGAACGCGACATGCGTGGGAATGCGCTTCGTTTGCAGAAAATTGGAAAAATAAGTCTACAAATAGGCTTGCTGCTTCTGGCCGTAATGTTTTTATATGAAACATGGCTGGTAGTGGCAATGCATAGTCAGGCCGATTTGCAAGCCGGCTCGCCTGATGAATCATTGATGATTGATTGTTTGCCCAAGCATGGCCTGCTCTTCGGCTTTTTGGCAGCGTACGGTCCATTTTTTTGGGGGATATTGTCCGCATTAAATGCAATTATTCCCGCGACATATCAAATTTTCGTTTTGCGCATTATTTTCGTTTTATTTAAATATATTGCTTGGTTGATTTTGCTGCGAGAGCTATGCCGGGGGCAGAATTTCTGGCGTGCCAGCGTATTTTTGCTGGCGCTCATGACGACGCCTGGCTATCTGTTTTTTGGGAAGATCATCGCTCCGGAATACTTGCTGTTTTTGCCCACGAGTCTTTGTTTTGCTTTTTTGCTGCAGGACCGCGCCCGCTTCGGCTCCCACTATTTATGGGCCCTGGTGTGCGCCGCGCTGACCACGGCGACCAAGATTTCGGCGGCCCCCATCACCTTCTGCGTGGTCGCTTATGGTTTGCTGTATCCCTTGTTTATTCCCGATGCGAGAAGCAGATATCGCAGCATTATTAGAAACACCTTGTTAGTATTGATCCTTCTTGCGCTGGCGACGCTCTCGCTGGTCAACATCCATGACTCTGTCGATCAGATCCGCGCCGTCGCGGCCATCATTCCCGAGGCGCGTTACAATGTCGACGCGCTCACGCTTGCCTGGAACCGCACGGAGATGACCTGGGACCGGATTCTGGTGGGCGGTCTCAGCGATGATTTCCTTCCTCTCATCATCGTGACGATGATTTTGCCGCTGGCTCTCATCGTCAGAAAAATGCTCGCCAAAGACAATGGCGCGATTCTCTTGGCCATTGTCTTGAGTGGCGTGCTCATGCTGATTTCTGCGATCAGCCACGGCCTGGCATTTAGCTGGTATGTGTTTATTCCGATGTATTTGCTGGCGTTTGCGGCACTGATGAGTCTTCCGTCTCAGCAAATGGACCGTTTATACATCGGCTTGTACGTTGTATTGTTGGTTGTTTTTGCGGTTCAGGGCGCGCACAGAATGCATGAACGCATCAGCCTGAAAATTAATAATAACCATCAACTCGCACGCCATGCGCTGACCATGCAAAAAGTCGTGCAGTATTTTTCGAACGAGGTGCCATGCGCGCGTACCGGCAACCTCGATTTGCTGGTCCCGCAAATTCCTTCTTCATCGGCCATTGTTTTTACTCCGGCGCGCCTGAGCCTCAATCCAAAAACGCCGCCCGATGTCCTGGTTGTCAATCGCCAATTGGACGAACACATGATGTTGCAGTTCGCGCTAAAAGGGGATTTATCTCAGTATCGGGAAATACAACAAATCGGACCGTTGTCTTTATACGCCAGAACGAATTTATCTTGTCTTAAGCAATTATCTTAGCCATATTTGTTGGTAATAAGGTATTTATTTGTGTGATGTGAGTTGTGTAATAGATAGAGTTTGTAGAAATGCAATATACCTTTTGATAATATTTTTGTGATCTAAAACGTGAAATCGATAGCTTCTGCCGCGTCGATTGTTTTTGTGCAAGCCGACATAATTAATTGATGATGCTTGATATGCGTATTTTGAAATTGCAGGCAATTCCCACATTTTTTACCACCCGCCGGTACTTGAATGGCCGCTGTACGGGGCCGGAGTTGCTCGCTATTGGATTCTTGGTCGTCTTTTGTTTATTGCGATTACCTTATTTCCTTGGCGCCGCCTATGTTTTCGATGAGGAAAAGCACACGCTTGCCATGCAGACGTTGCGAATTGAGAATTTTGAAGCGTTCGGAGCTGCGTATTGGGTTGCGGGCTATTTGATTATCAAGCTCTTTGGTGGATATGCGCTCTCTGTAATGCGCCTGCTTGCTTTTGCTAGTCTTTTATATACGGCATTCTCGCTTTATCGGATTTCGCGAATATCAAATAAGCCGCTTGCACCATTTGTTTTTCTTTTGGCGATGACGTCGCCGGTATTTTGGTTTGGTGGCAAGCTGATTACGCCAGAGTTTTATCAGCTGGCGCTAATTTCGTTTGTTGCGATTCGGAGCTTTCATAAAAAAACGATTCCTTGGTGGGGCTACCTTGCTTTGGGATTTGTTGTCGGCATCAAACTGTCTGCCATCACTCTTGTTTTGTTCTTGATTTTACTTGATGAGGGTTTTCCGGTATCCGTCAGCCGACAAAACATTAAAAAATTGATTGCTGTATCTGGATTTTTTATAGCTGGATATATTCTCAGTTCTCCAAATATCGTTTATGCCCCTCTGGAGTATAAGCGTCTTTTTTTTACGAATATTGGTCATGTCAATGGATTAAGACCAGATTTTTGGACTATGAAAATACTTACCTGGGACTATATCCAGGATTGGGGACTACTCTACTACATAAGTCCGGTAGCGCTGATTGCGTTTGCTATCTTCATGAGTGCAACTAGGAATTGGAAAATATTGGCAATTGGTTCGGCTTGTTTGGGTTTACTTGTTGCCTTGATTCTTAAGAATGAATCGTTTTTGCCTTGGCATGCCTTTCTCTCGGTTGCGATTCTCTGGTTTGCCTTTGCCTTTGCAAAACCTATAAAAGCTGCCCCCCTGTGGTTGCTCCAAGTGTGCTTGGGGAGCTGTATTATTTTAAATACTTCAATTTTTATACAGCAATGGCCACTCGACTGGAAGGGGCAGCAGGAATTTTTACAGCAACAAAAGCATCGAGGGGACGTAGATAATTGCTTACGTCAATTTGCTCAGAATAATGTCCCTCAATGGGGGAGGGCTCGTCCAGTTATGTGTTACAGCAATTACAGAGTGGATGGTGAACTTAAGGGATTTTGTGACAGTGAGCGGCTTTCAAATGTAATGAACTCAGAAGCCGGGCATCCGCAGATATTTAAGCTGTATAAGATGACGAGATCTAAATTTAAGGAATTACTTTCCATTAGCCCGGTTATTTTTATTGCCAATAAAAATATTGAAAATATCTATGGAGAAGATTACGCAGAACAAAATACTTTTTTGCGTTCAATGACAATTGAATTGAAAGAGCAGGAATCGTTCCCCGTTTCTTCGAAGATTATTGGCGTTTGTGGCCCGTATCAGATTTTTCAGTATGAAGCCGAGAATGTTGCGTTGGAAAATAAAAAATGAAGACACTTTTTCAAATTATTGCGCTTAATTTAGTGATTTTTGCATTTCTGCATTTTGCACATTTTCGATTGTTACACCCTAAAATTGTGTTCTTGGCTGGGGTAGTCGATGCTGCCATTTCTGTCTTGATTGCATCAGTTATCTCCAGTTTCGTCTTTGAGAATATAGTATTAATTGTGGCAGCAGGAATGTTTTGTTTTTCATCAAGTATGCTGTATGTCACGTTGCTTCCGACGATGGTAGATCGATCGATAACAGTTTATACGTTGTTGAGCCTAAGAGATGCTGGGCCGAAAGGAATGAGCGAAGCTGAAATTTCAGAGAAACTGAGTGGTAATCGGATAATTGAAAAGCGATTTGAAGAGTTGCAGGAAACAGGGGCGATTCTTAACAATAACGGACAGTTGACATTGTCGCCTCGGGGATCGATGAGCGCGGCTGTATTTGCACTCGATATGAAATTATTGTCTCTGGATCGCGAGTACAAAATTTTCCAGAATGAAGGTGTTCAGAAACCATCTAATTAAGATGACTGACATTCTTTATATATTTTCTTTGGCCCGCGGCATTTGCTACACGTATCCACGGTATATCCATTAAAAGGTGGCCTCCTTATAGGAAAGATCCAATCAGCTTGAGTAAGCATCCACACAAACGTGTGCAAAATAACAACGCAAGAATAGAGAAAAATAGGTAAAAATCCCTCTTGCCCGGCAAGCGTTTATTGTCAAATGTGTATGATGAAAACAGGTTTCTCAAAATGACGAAACCGTGAATCGGAGGATTTTTATTGCTTGTCTCAAAACGAATATTTCCCGTGATCCAGTAAAACAATTAAGCATGAAAATTTTTGTTTCACACTGGGTGCGTTGAACGATGTGATCTGTTTTAAAAAATATCCCGATTTCAGATGACGGCCTTTTTTTCATTCATTGCGTGCCTGCCAAGATATGCGTACATCGCCGATATGAAGCGCGCCCAGTACATTACCGACTTTGTTAAAAATTATCGCCGGCCGGATATTGTCTGATGGATGATCACTACGTAAAAATCATTGCCTCACTCGGAGACAGGCGCAAGCTTGTAACGAATCAGGCTATTTATGCGGGAAACGGCATCAAACTTGTCGATAAAGACGTTCATTTCAATTCGAGCTTTGTGGCGCGGCTTATTCAGCACAAGTTGGTTTCCCCGCTTGAGGAATGTCTCGATATCGATGATTGCGTCACTGTCGCCTCCTTAACCGATGCAGCAGCGACCTTGCTGATGAGTAGCCCTATATCGTGCTGGGTTGCCATCCGCTCAGAGCCGGAAATCAGTGCAAGAATATTGGAAGTCATCCGGTCGGTCACGCTGAACGCGCCATTCGCTTTCAAGCTGACCTTGGCCAGTGAACAGCGAAAAGATATATATGAGCACAGCCTGCAGGTCACGCTTCTTTCTGTATATCTTGCAATCAAAGCCAATATTTCTGACGATGAGCTCATCACGATCGCCACCGCAGCTTTGTTCCACGATATGGGCTTGCTGCACATTGAACCTTCGATCCTCGGAGCGGGCAAGAAGTTGGCTTTTGCGGAATGGCATCACCTCTATTCCCATCCCATTACGGCCTATCTGATTCTGCAATCTTACCCGGAGTACCATCCGCAAGTCAGTACTGCTGTGTATGAACATCATGAGCGCATGGATGGCAGTGGCTATCCACGTGGATTGATGGGGCATGAAATCAGTCTGCCGGCCCAAGTTTTGATGCTTGCTGAAATAGCCGGCTCTTTTATTTTTAATGATTCCGGACAAAGAGCGCATCACCTGGCCATCGCCCTGATTGCGTGTCGAGGCCGCGCTGTAAGCAATGCAGTACGTGGCCTGGCTTTATGCCGAAAGCGGGAAGTAATGGGGGGGCTGGCAATGCGAACAGGCCATTTAAATACGTCAGCTTAGCTCTGGCTAGGTCGCGATGAAGGGGGGGGCGGCAATGAATCGTGCCGTATCAGAAGTGCCGTATCGGCGATGAATGGGGGCCTTATTTGCACCTTTTTGAGGTACTCAGCTTCGTGCTTGATTGGTGCGGCTGGCTGGAATCGAACCAGCGACCCTTGGCTTCGGAGGCCAATACTCTATCCACTGAGCTACAGCCGCGTATGAGGAATATATTGCAGACCCGAAGGATACCGTTTTTCTCGATTGCCGTCTATGTAATCTGTGGCGGCAACTATCTGAATGGCAATTTCAATTCCAAAAAACCATATTTACTCTATAATCTTCGCTTGACCGCATCCACATGTGACCGGTTGCGCGTTCGCGTGACCTGCATGGCATAATTTGTTTCTGTAATGTTGCACACGTAGCCAATCGGCTTTGAAAATTGCACTGAGGAAAACATGAGCGAACCACAAAACGAACACCAATCCGCCATCAAGACTCCTAAACAGTTGTTAGTTGCGGTCGCCGGCTTTTTTTTAGTCGTCGTCATCGGTATTATTTTACTGGTTCAATATGCGACCACGGAAAAACTGACCGGTGCCGGATCGGACAGCCAGTCGGGCGAAGCGGTGACCAATCGCATCAGACCGGTGGCGGATATCGATTACACCTTCAAGGATGCCAGCGGGCCGAAGCAATTGCAGGCCGGCGACGCCGTCTATACCACGGTCTGTGCTGCCTGCCATGGCAGCGGGGCCGCCGGTTCGCCCAAGCTGGCTGACGCCGGTGCGTGGGGGCCGCGTATCGCCCAGGGCTATCCAACCTTGCTCCAGCACGCTGTCGAAGGTATTCGCGCCATGCCGGCCAAGGGCGGCAATCCTGACCTTGACGAGGTCGAAGTGGCGCGCGCGGTCGTGTATATGGCCAATCAGAGCGGTGCCAAGTTCAAGGAACCCGAAGTCAAGCCGGCCGCCACGGACGCCGCCGGCGCCGAACCCGCCGCCGCAAAATAAGTACGGCAACCTGCAGTACGCCATTGATGAAAAAAAGCCGCCCGGTGCGAACCGGGCGGCTTTTTTGTGCAGAGTGCCGATGGCTTACTTCAGCAGATTGCCGTCCGCATCGCGGTATTCGACCGGCGCCAGCTCGAGTTTTTGCAGTTGCGGTGCGATCGTCTTTTTGTCGCCGACCGCGATGACGATCAATTTGGCCGGATCGAGATACTTGTTGGCCGCTGCCTGCACTTCGCCGGCCGTGACTGCCGCAAAGCGCTGCGGCAGGCCGCGGTAATAGCTCAGGCCGAGATCGTAGACAAAGATATTCGACAGCGAGGCGCCGATGCTGCGGTTGGTCTCGAACTGGCCTGGCAGCGACAGCACCTGCGAATTGCGGGCGTTGCTCAATTCGGCCGCCGGCAAAGCCTTTTCGCGCATGCCGCGCACTTCCTTGAACGTCTCAAGGACGGCCGGGCCGGTGACGTCGGTGCGCACGCTGGCACTGATGGCAAACGGGCCGGGCAGGCGGCGGTAGGCAAAGCTCGAGCGCACGCCGTAGGTATAGCCTTTTTCTTCGCGCAAATTGGTGTTGAGGCGGCTCGTGAACAGGCCGCCGAGCGCGGCATTGAGCACTTGCAGGGCGGCGAAGTCGGGCGTCTTGCGGTCCGGGCCGACGGTAGTCACGCGCAGCGCCGTTTGCGGCGCCCCGGGCTTGTCGACCATGATCAGGCGCGCGGCGCTGGTTTGGGCGACAGCGGCGCCGGTTTGGGCCTCGGGGCCGCTGGCGGCTGAACCGGGGGCCGCGCGCCAGCTGCCGAATTTGGCTTCGACCAGTGCCTTCAGCTCGCCCGTGTCGATATCGCCGGAGACCACCAGCGCGGCATTATTGGGCACGTAATGCTGCCGCCAGAAAGTCTGCAGATCGCTTCTGGTGGTCGCTTTCAGGGCTTGCTCGGTGCCCAGCTCGGCATAGCCGTACGGGTGCTGCGGGCCGTACAGGGCGCCCAGCGCCAGGCGCGCGGCCACCGCCGGTGCGTTTTCGCGCACCTGGCTCAGCTCGCCTTCGCGGCTCTTGCGCTGGCGCTCCACTTCGGTTTCGGGAAAGCTCGGGTGCTGGACGACGTCGGCCAGCAGGTCGAGGGCTGCGCCGAAATTGCTTTTCAGTGCAGTCACGCCCGCATGGGATGCGTCGGCGCTCGAGCCGGTTTCGAGATCGCCGCCCAGTTGTGCGATTTCATCGGCGATCTGCGGCGCGCTGCGGCTAGTCGTGCCTTCTTCAAGCATCCGGGCCGTGAAGCTGGCCAGGCCCGATTTGGCCAGCGGATTGGCTTGCGAGCCGCTCTTGATGACCAGTTGCGCAGCGACCAGCGGCAGCCCCGGATTGTAATAATGGAGCACGGTCAGGCCGTTGGCCAGCTGGAAGGACTGGCCGACCGGCAGCGTGAACGGCTTTTGCGGTGCCGCCTTCGGCACTTTGTAGCGCCAGCGCTGGTCGGCATTCAGTGCCACGCTTTTTGCGTTCGTGTTGTTTGCCGTCGGCGGCGCTGGGGTCGGCACGTCGGGGCCGAGGTCTTGCGTGCCCGGCACGCCATAGACGACGGCGCGCGCGTTGTTCTGCAACTGCGCCTGCATGGCGCGCTGCACGCTGGCCGGCGTCACGTTCCGGAAGCGGGCCAGGTCCTTGCCCAGGTAGCCGGGGTCGCCCAGATACTGGTTGTACTGATTGAGCTGGTTGGCCAGGCCGTAGCCGCCGACTTTTTCCAGTTGCGTCAGCAGCGCTGTTTCGATCGTGTTGCGGGCCCGTTCGACTTCTTTTTCAGTTGGACCCTGAGTGCGCATCTGCGCCAGCTCGGCATCGATTGCCGCCTCGACTTCAGGCGCGCCATGACCGGGACGGGCGGTGACGTCGACGATGAACATCGAGGTCAGCGCGTTCGAGTTTTGCGTGGCATTGACCTCTTGCGCAATCTGTTTGTCGTAGACCAGGCTCTTGTACAGCCGGCTCGATTTGCCGCCGGCCAGGATTTGCGCGGCGACCGCCAGGTCGGCATCGCCGGCCGCATAGGCTTTCGAGGTCAGCCAGCCCATGAAAACACGCGGCAATTCGACGCGGTCGGCGACGATCTGGCGCCGCTCCGTGGTGATGAGCGGTACCGGCACTTCGGGTTTCGGCACGGCCGCGCCGCGCTTGAAGCTGCCGAAATATTTGGCGACCAGAGTCTTGGTCCTGGCCTTGTCGATATCGCCGACGATCACCAGGCTGGCGTTGTTGGGGCGGTAGTATTCGGTGAAAAAGTGGCGGATATCGGCCAGCTTGGCCGACTGGATGTCGGCGTGCGAGCCGATCACGCTGGCATAGTATGGGTGCGTCTTCGGGAACAGCTGGTGGTAGAGCGCTTCTTCGACGATGCCGTAGGGGCGGTTCTCGAAACTCTGGCGGCGCTCGTTGCGCACGACGTCTTGCTGGTTGCTCAGGGCCGTCTGGTCGAGCACGTCGAGCAGGTAGCCCATGCGGTCCGAATGCGTCCACAGCGCCAGTTCAAGCTGGTTTGACGGCACCGTGTCGAAATAATTGGTGCGGTCGAAATCGGTGCTGCCGTTGGAATCGGTGGCGCCGGCGCCTTCCAGCAGTTTGTCGGCCAGGCCGCGCGGCACATGCCGGGTGGCGGCAAACATCATGTGTTCGAACAGATGGGCGAAGCCGGTCAGGCCCGGCGCTTCATTGGCCGGCCCGACGTGATACCAGAGGTTGACGGCGGCGATCGGCAGGGTATGGTTTTCGACCAGTATCACGTCGAGGCCGTTCGGCAGCGTATATTTTTCATAAGCGATTTTTGGCGCGGCAAAAGAGCCCGCCTGCGCGCTGCCGGCCACCGGCCTTGCCGGCGGCGCGGCCAGCGCGGCACTGCTATACAGGCTGCCATACAGGCCGGCCAGCAGGGTGGGGAGCAGCAGGTGTTTGAAGATGGTCATCGTGGGATCCCGGTTTGGTTTTATTGGCGGATGCGTGAAGACATTATTATGCGCCAACTTATATGCCACCTTACATGTCACCTTACATGCCACCTTACATGCCGGCATATACGTCTGCCGCCACGGCGCTGTCGGCGCGACAGATATAGTCGGTAGAGTTCAAAATGTAACTATTGGTATTGATCGCCTCTGCGCACGCCGCGCCTGACAGCGGCAAGGCCCGCTGTACCACGGTGCCCCGGCTGCCGCGGCGTCAGGCGCTGGCGGCGCATTGCGTGGCCCGCAAAAATTGATGCGGAACTTTAATTTTTATTCGGCAACAAAAAGCCGAACAATTTGGTTATCATGTGGTATTGATCGTGCTACCGGCATTACCGCCAATACTGCATTGCGTATGGCGGCCGACCTCGCCGCCGACATCGCTGCCAAGATGGCAGCCGTCACGCCGCTGGACGTTCAGGGCCGGCTTGCGTCCGCAGTGATGCCAGCTCCCGCATTGTTGTTCAGACATGGAGTCAACGTAGTGCCAGCCAAGTCGCAACTCGACAAATCCGCCATCGACCGCATCAATTTGCAGGGCCTGGCATGCCTGATGTCCAACCGCCAGGAAGGCCGGCGCCTGAGCCAGATGGCCCTGGCCGCCGCCGCTGCACTGTCGTACGAGCGCGGCCAGGCGTATGCCCGCCTGAATGAATTGTCGCTGCTGTTCTACGATGATGCCGTTGATGACGCCGAACGTCTGTGCCTGCCGCTGGCCGATTATTTTCATGCGCAGGCCGATGCCGAAGGCGAGATGTCGGCGCGGGTTTTCCTGGGCGCGATCGCCAGCCGGCGCGGCCAGTTCGAACTCTCGGAGCAGCATTTCGACCGCGCCCGCGCGCTGGCCGGCCAGATTCCCGATTCGCTTTACAAGTTTGCGTTATACAGCCGGATCGGGATCGATGCGCTCGGCCGCGGCGACGCGCGTGCCGCACCACGTAATTTTCTGCTGGCGCTGGACATGGCCGAGCGTTTCGGCACCGCCGCCCACCGCATCAACAGCCTGTCCAATCTGGCCTCGAGCCAGCACGATCTGGGTAACGACGAAGATGCAATCCCTCTGCTGACCGAAGCGCTGGAGATCATCGACAGCGACCGCGTCGATCACTTGCGGCCTTTGGTGTCGTCGAATCTGGCGATGTGCTATCTGTTTAGCGGCAAGCCGGCGCGCGCGCTGGAACTGGTCACGCCTTATGTCGAGGCGCCGGTCGATGCGCTGGCGGTCAGGGCTTTCGTCTTTTGCCTGGCTGCCCATGCCCTGATTTTGCTCGGCGAATATGCGCGTGCCGATCTCGTGTTGAGTCAGGCCCAGGATTTTGCGAGGGCTGGTGCCGACTATGAAGAGCAGATGCATGGCTGGCTCGTGCGCGGCATGCTCGAATTCGCGCTCGGTAATTCCAAGCAAGCCTTGACGGCGCTGGAAACGGCGCACGATCTGCTCAGCTATACGCGCAATCCGTTTTATCAGCAGCAGATTTTCAAGGGCCTGGCCAATATCTGCGCCCACCTCGGCAACTGGAAAAAAGCTTACGACCATCTGCAGCAATACCAGAGCTATTCCGAGGCGCACAGCAAGTCGGCGCGCGATTCGCGGGTCTTGATGCGCAATCTCGAAAAGGAGATGAAAAGCGTCAAGGAAGAGCGCGACCGTGCCCTCGAACTGCAGGCTGCCCGCGAATCGGAAAACCAGAAGCTCGAGACCCTCAACAAGGAGCTGGCGCACCAAATCCATCATGTCAATTCGCTGCAGACCACGCTCAAGGAGCAGGCGATCCGCGACCATTTGACGGGGCTGTACAACCGGCGCCATTTCGAGACTTGCCTGAATGCGTTTTTGCACGAAGCGGCCGATCAATTCCCGATTACCGTAGCCATCATCGATCTCGATTTGTTCAAGAGCGTCAACGATACCTATGGCCATAATTTCGGCGATGAAGTGCTGATCCAGTTTTCGCGCATGATCGACCGCCAGCTGCGCGGCAGCGACATGATTTGCCGTTATGGCGGCGAGGAATTTTGCCTGTTGCTGCGCGAAGCCGATGCCGAGACCGCCAGCAAGAAACTGGCCGGGATGGCTGCCATGTACCGTGAGCTGGTCATCACGCAGGGGCCGCACCGGCTCAGCGACTGCACTTTTTCGGTCGGAATTGCCGAGTATCCGCGCCATGGCGCCACGCGCCACGAATTATTGATGCGCGCCGATACCGCCCTGTATGCGGCCAAGATGGCCGGGCGCAACCGCATCAGAATCGCCGCCGAAGAGCTGCCGGCGGCAGCGCAGTCAGGCCCGGGGCAACAGGCGCGCGCCTGATGCGGGCTGCGGCCGATTTTGCCGTTTTAATTTTCAGCGAGAAAACGCAGCAAGCCTTTCAGCGCATGGCGCACGGTCTGCGCGCGCACGGCCTGGCGGTCGCCGGCAAACACCAGCCGCTCGGTATAGGTCGTGCGGCCGTTGGCCCAGGCAAAGCAGACGGTGCCGACCGGCTTGCCCGGCACCGCGCCGCTCGGCCCGGCGATGCCGGTGGTGGCCAGTGCCACATGGGCATTGCTGTTGCGCAGGGCGCCTTCGGTCATGGCGGCCGCCACCTCTTCGCTGACGGTGCCCAGTTGTGCGATCAGTGCGGCCGGCACTTCCAGTAATTCGGTCTTGGATGCATTGGAATAGGTGATGAAGCCGCAGTCGAACCAGTCCGACGAGCCGGCGATATCGGTCACGGCTTCGGCCACGCCGCCGCCCGTACATGATTCGGCGGTGACCAGAAACTGGCCTCTGGCCTGCAAGGCGCTGCCTGCCTGGCGCGCCAAGTCGATGATTTCTGCTTTCATGATGGTCTCCGCGGCTGTCGTCATGACGCTTACTTTACACGTTTTTCCCTGATTTTTCCCCGCTTTTCCCTCATGTCCTTGCCAAGCTTTGCAAATTACCATGCGCGCCATGCGGCAAACAGCAGCAAGGTATAAAAGGCGGCCACGATATCGTCCCACATGACGCCGAAACCGCCCTTGACATGCTGGTCGAAATAGCGGATCGGCTGCGGCTTGAGCATGTCGAATACGCGGAACCAGAAAAACGCCCAGCACTGGGTCGTGAAATCGGCCGGCATCAAAAACACCAGCACCAGCCAGATGGCGATGATTTCATCCCAGACCATGCTGCCGTGGTCTTCGACCCCGAGATCGCGGCCGGTGCGGGCGCAGCTCCAGATGCCGAGCACAAAGCCGGCACCGATCAGCAGCGCCCATACCTGGGGCGTGAAGACGGCCGGCCAGCGCGCCGTGCATAGCGCATAGACGAGCCAGCCGAACAGGGTGCCGGCAGTGCCGGGCATGACCGGCGACAGGCCGCTGCCGAAGCCTTGCGCGATCACGTGGCTGGGGTGGCTGCACATGAAGCGTGCCGTTGGCCGCACAAGCGGGCGCCCTGTCGGCCGTGCAGTTGCCGGGCCGGTATCGGGAGCGGTGCTCATGCGGTTCTGAAATGGTCGAACGAAGTCAGCGCCAGATCGACGGCGGCGCCATCGGCGTCGACGATGCGCAAGCCCGGCTCGGCTTCGATGCGGCCGATGCGGGTGACTGTCGTGGCGGCCTGCTGCGCCAGTTGCACGATGCGTTCACGGGCGGCCGGTTCGGCTGTAAAGCACAACTCATAATCGTCGCCGCCGGCCAGGCCGAAGCGGCGCCGCAAGGCGCGCGGCCAGCTGGCCAGATCGGGACCGGCCGGCAGGCTGTCGCAATCGACGCTGGCGCCGACACCCGAGCGCTGCAGGATGTGGCGCAGATCGCCGGCCAGGCCGTCGGAAATGTCGATTGCCGCGCGTGCCGTGCCGGCCAGCGCCATGCCGAGCTCGACCCGCGGGGTCGGCGCATGCATGCGGTTGGCGCAAGCGTCGGCCAGCGGCGTGTCGAAGGCGAATTCCTGGCGGTAAAAAGCCAGCGCCAGGCGCGCATCGCCGACCGTTCCCGAGACCCAGATATCGTCGCCGGCGCGGGCGGCATCGCGCCGCAGCGCCGTGCCCGGCGACAATTCGCCAAATACCGTGATGCAGATGGTCAGCGGGCCTTTGGTGGTGTCGCCGCCGATCAGCGTGCAGCCGTGGCGGTCGGCCAGCGCGAACAAGCCTTTGGAAAACTCGGCCAGCCACGGCCGCTGCGCCTCGGGCATGGCCAGCGCCAGCGTGAAGGCAAGCGGTCTGGCGCCCATGGCGGCGAGATCGGACAGATTGACGGCCAGGCATTTATGGCCGAGCTGGCAAGCATCGGCGCCCGGCAAAAAATGCCGGCCTTCGACCAGCATGTCGGACGAAATTGCCATTTGCATGCCGGGCGTGGGCGTGAGCAGGGCGCAATCGTCGCCGATGCCAAGCGCGACCGCCGGCGCGGACTCGGCGCGGGTCCGCGCCGGACGCGTAAAATATTCTGTAATTAAGTCAAATTCGGATAGCATGGCGCGATTGTACCAATGAAAAGGCGCGCCAAGCATTTTGGATTATTGATTGCCGGCGCGATTCGATGTGCGCATGCGGCATGCGATCATGGATGCGCTCAGCCGGGCGACGGGCGGCGTTCTCTTGGGCGCGAGTCCTTAATCGAGGTGATTGCATGCATGCAAGATACGCTGCTGGCGCTCATGCTGCTTTGGCGTGCCGTTGTAATTTATTCAGATTTTCGTCTTAATTCCCTATTAAATTTGTAGGACATTCAAAAAACGAGGCCAAACACGATGGGAGCGCGCCCGCCGGTCTGATAGACTGTCGGTTTTTTCGCATTATAAAAATAGGAAGTTGTTATATGGACAAGTCATCGGACCCAAAAGAAGAAGTACGCTTGCAATTACGGCGGGCCGCCCTCGAGTATCATGAATTCCCGACGCCGGGCAAGGTCTGCGTCATGCCGACCAAGCAGTTGACCAATCAGCGCGATCTGGCTCTGGCTTATACGCCGGGCGTGGCGGCGCCGTGTCTGGAGATCGTCGACGATCCTGCCAATGCCTTCAAATATACGGGGCGCGGCAATCTGGTGGCGGTGATCACCAATGGTACGGCGGTGCTTGGTTTGGGGAATATCGGTGCGCTGGCCAGCAAGCCGGTGATGGAGGGGAAGGCGGTCTTGTTCAAGAAATTTGCCGGCATCAATGTCTTTGATATCGAAATCAATGAACAAGATCCCGATAAATTGTGTGACATTATCGCTTCGCTTGAACCGACTTTTGGCGGCATCAATCTGGAAGATATCAAGGCGCCGGAGTGTTTTGAAATCGAGCGCAAATTGCGCGACCGGATGAAAATCCCGGTATTTCATGACGACCAGCACGGCACGGCCATCATTGTCGGCGCAGCCATGCTTAACGGCATAAAAGTCGTCGGCAAAAAGGTCAACGAATGCAAGCTGGTGGTCTCGGGCGCCGGCGCTGCCGCCTTGGCCTGCCTCGATTTGCTGGTCGACTTGGGCTTCCCTCTTGAAAACATTTTCGTGACCGATCTGGCCGGCGTGGTCTATGAAGGCCGGGTCGAGCTGATGGATCCCGATAAAGCGCGTTTTGCGCAAAAGACAAGTGCCCGCACCCTGGCCGAAGTCATTCCGGGGGCCGACATTTTCCTCGGCCTGTCGGCCGGCGGCGTACTCAAGCCGGACATGGTCAAGGCCATGGCCGACAGGCCTTTGATCATGGCGCTGGCCAATCCGACGCCGGAAATCCTGCCCGAAGAAGTGCGCGCGATCCGCAGCGATGCCGTCATCGCCACCGGGCGTTCGGACTATCCGAACCAGGTCAACAACGTGTTGTGCTTCCCGTATATTTTCCGCGGCGCCCTCGATTGCGGCGCCACCACCATCACGCGCGAAATGGAAATCGCCACCGTGCATGCGATTGCCGAACTGGCGCAGGCCGAGCAGTCCGATGTGGTAGCAACGACATACGGCATCGACAACCTGGCCTTTGGTCCGGAATATCTGATCCCGATGCCTTTCGATCCGCGCCTGCTGATCAAGATTGCGCCGGCAGTGGCCAATGCCGCCTTCCAGTCCGGCGTGGCGACGCGCCCGATCACCGATCTGCAAGCGTATGCCGATAAATTGCTGCAGTTTGTCTATCGCAGCGGCACCTTCATGAAACCTTTGTTCGAGGTCGCCAAAAAGGCGTCGGATGCCAAGAAGCGCATCGTCTACGCCGAAGGCGAGGAAGAGCGTGTCTTGCGCGCCGTGCAAGTGGTGGTCGATGAAAACCTGGCCTGTCCGATTCTGGTCGGCCGCCCCGACGTCCTCAATCAGCGCATCGAGAAATTCGGTTTGCGCCTGAAGGCCGGTGTGCATTTTGAAGTGATCAATCCGGACTCCGATCCGCGCTATCGCGCTTACTGGAGCGAGTACCACAAGATGACGCGCCGCCGCGGCGTCACCGAGCAGTTCGCCAAGCTCGAAATGCATCGCCGCCATACGCTGATCGGCGCCATGATGGTCCATATGGGCGACGCCGACGGCATGATTTGCGGCACCTTCGGTGCGACCGACCTGCATCTGCAGTATATCGACCATGTGCTTGGCAAGCGTCCCGGTGCCAATGTCTATGCGGCGATGAATACCCTGATCCTGCCGGAACGGCATCTGGCGCTCGTCGATACCCATGTCAATGAAAACCCGAACGCCGAACAGATCGCCGAGATCACGATCATGGCGGCCGAGGAAATGCGCCGCTTTGGCCTGTCGCCACGCGTGGCCTTGCTGTCGCACTCCAATTTCGGCTCGTCCGACAGTGAGTCGGCGAAAAAGATGCGCGCGGCGCTGGCCATCATCCAGCGCGACGCGCCCGGCCTGGAAGTGGATGGCGAGATGCACGGCGATGCCGCCTTGTGCACCAGTTTGCGCGAAAGCCTGGTGCCCGATTCGCCGCTCAAGGGTGATGCCAATCTGCTGGTGATGCCGAATATCGACGCTGCCAACATTGCCTACAACCTGTTGAAAACGGCTGCCGGCAACGGTTTTGCGATCGGTCCGGTCCTGCTCGGCTGCGCCAAGCCTGTACATATCCTGACGCCGTCGGCAACTGTCCGCCGCATTGTCAATATGACAGCTTTGTGTGTCGTCGACAGCGTCTCGCAACGCTAGGTTTTGGTATTTTCTGCAAAAAAGGACGGGCTGCTGCCCGTCCTTTTTTTTGTGTATGAGTAAAAATTAGCTGGACAAAAAGACTGATAAGAGTATGACTATACAATTATCAGCATCATATTGTTTGCCACATCGCACAGCGTTGTTGTTTTTGCTAAAAAGTCTAGGCATGATGTGTTAATGTATTGTTTCCTCTTTTTTAAAATGTAACAAGATGTGATAATTGTATGAGGAAGTTTGTTATCAAGAGAGGGGGTTCGCTCTCTGCTATAATGAATTGTTGTCGAAATGCATTTATTTTTTGAGTCTCGGCTATTACGTTCTGGAAAACAATGACAATAATACCAATTATTTTATCCGGAGGCGTTGGAGCGCGTTTATGGCCCGTGTCCCGAGAGTTGCATCCCAAGC
The DNA here is from genome assembly GCA_021768485.1 of Oxalobacteraceae bacterium. Taxonomy (GTDB): domain Bacteria; phylum Pseudomonadota; class Gammaproteobacteria; order Burkholderiales; family Burkholderiaceae_D; genus JAIZVZ01. The sequence goes on from JAIZVZ010000018.1 coordinate 27,231, forward strand.
CTTTCATGCGATTGGCCGATGGCCAAAGTCTGCTGCAAAAAACCTTTGCGCGCGCGGCGGCGCTGCCAGGCGTGGCCGAAATCCTGACCGTAACCAACCGCGACCTGTATTTCAAGACGGCTGACGATTACGCTGAAATTAACACCAGCCAAGTCCCTACCTCCTTTATTCTGGAGCCTTTCGGGCGCAACACGGCGCCGGCAATTGCCATGGCGGCGCTGCTTGCTGTTGAACAGCACGACGAAGATGCCATCTTGCTGGTCTTCCCTGCCGATCATTTAATTTCCAATCACGACGCTTTCGAACAGGCCGTCAACCAGGCGGCGGCACTGGCGCGCGACGGCTTCCTGGTCACCTTCGGCATTGCTCCGAGCGCCCCGGAAACCGGTTACGGCTATATCGAGGCCGACGGCCACCGCGTCAAGCGCTTCATCGAAAAACCGAATCTTGCCACTGCCGAGGAATATCTGGCGTCGGGCCGCTACCTCTGGAATTCCGGCATGTTTTGCTTCCGTGCCGGCACTTTGCTGGCGCAACTGGGGCAACATGCGCCCGATGTGCTGGCGGCCGCGCGCGCCTGCCTGCAAGTTTCGGACCGCGCCAAAAAATCGAAATCGATCCAGATCGAACTCAATGCCGCCGAATTCAAGCTGTCGCCCGATATTTCGATCGATTACGCGCTGATGGAGCGCTCGGGCGAGGTCGCCGTCGTCAATTGCGATATCGGTTGGAGCGATATCGGTTCCTGGAGTGCCATCAGCGACCTGGTGGCCGTCGACAGCCATGGCAACGGCGTGGTCGGCGAGGCGGTGCTGCATGACGCGTCCCACTGCTATATTCAGAGCGACGAGCGGGTCGTCAGTGCGGTCGGGGTCAAGAATCTGGTGATCATCGATACCGCCGATGCCCTGCTGGTCGTGGACCGCTCGCGCGTGCAGGACGTCAAGCAAATTGTGACCCAGCTCAAGGCGCGAGCGCACGACGCTTGTAAGGTGCATCGCCTTGTACATCGGCCGTGGGGTACGTATACCGTACTCGGCGAGGGCGAGCGCTTCAAGATCAAGCGCATCGCAGTCAAGCCGGGCGGCACGCTGTCGCTGCAAATGCACCACCACCGCAGCGAGCATTGGGTGGTTGTCAACGGCATTGCCAAGGTTGTCAATGGCGAGCAGGAGTATCTGGTTCACACCAACGAATCGACCTTTATCCCGGTCGGATGCCGGCATCGCCTGGAGAACCCGGGCGTGACCGATCTGGTGATGATCGAGGTGCAAAGCGGCGAGTATCTCGGCGAAGACGACATCGTGCGTTTTCAGGATGAATACGGCCGAGCCTAAGCGTTCTCTAAAATGCCCTTGCTGATGGCACTTTCTTATTTCACCTATTAACGATATCGGCTGCCATTGCAGCCGACTCTTACCTATCAAACATGAGTAAAATTAAAACAGCGGTTATTACGGGCATCACCGGGCAGGATGGCGCATATCTGGCCCAATTATTACTGGAAAAAGGTTATCGCGTGGTCGGCACTTATCGCCGCTCGAGCTCGGTCAATTTCTGGCGCATCGAAGAACTCGGGGTGGCGGCTCATCCCGCTCTGAGCCTGGTCGAATACGATCTGACCGACCTGAGCGCATCGATCCGCTTGCTGCAAAACGCCAATCCCGATGAAGTCTATAATCTGGCGGCCCAGAGTTTTGTCGGCGTGTCCTTCGACCAGCCCGTCACCACCGCCGAAATCACCGGCATCGGCCCGGTCAACCTGCTTGAAGCGATCCGTATCGTCAATCCGAAAATCCGCTTCTATCAAGCCTCGACTTCGGAAATGTTCGGCAAGGTGCAGGCCATTCCGCAGCGCGAAGACACGCCGTTCTATCCGCGCAGTCCATACGGCGTGGCCAAGCTGTATGCGCACTGGATGACCATCAATTATCGCGAATCCTACGATATCTTCGCTTCCAGCGGCATCCTGTTCAACCACGAATCGCCGCTGCGCGGGCGCGAGTTTGTCACCCGTAAGATCACCGATGCCGTCGCCAAGATCCGGCTCGGCAAGCTCGACGTGCTAGAGCTCGGCAATATGGACGCCAAGCGCGACTGGGGCTTTGCCAAGGAATACGTCGAAGGCATGTGGCGCATCCTGCAGGCCGATGCCGCCGATACTTTTGTGCTGGCCACCAACCGTACCGAGACCGTACGCGATTTCGTGACGATGGCCTTCAAGGCCGCCGCCATCAACCTCGAGTGGCAGGGCAGCGCCGACCAGGAAACGGCGCGCTGCGCCAGCACTGGCAAGGTGCTGGTCAAGGTCAGTCCGAAGTTTTACCGGCCGGCCGAAGTCGAACTGCTGATCGGCGATCCGGCCAAGGCCTACGACAAGCTCGGCTGGAAGCCGCAGACCACGCTCGAACAGCTGTGCCAGATGATGGTCGAGGCCGATCTGGCGCGTAACGAACGCGGTTTTTCGTTCTAGTTTCGATGCTGTCCCCACTTCTCTCTCCAAGTGACCCCGGTCTGCAGGAGGGCGCGGGAAAACGCGCCCTCATCACCGGCATTCACGGCTTTACCGGGCACTATCTGGCATCGCAGCTGCGCCAGGCCGGCTATCAGGTATTTGGCCTTTCCAATAGCGCCGAGAGCGCCGTTGACGCCACCGTTTTCGACGCCGATCTGTGCGACCGCCAGCGGCTGGCGCAAGTGGTCGAGCAGGTGCGTCCCGATGTGGTGGCCCATCTGGCCGGGATCGCCTTTGTCGGTCATGCCGATGTCGAGGCGATTTATCGCGTCAATGTCAGCGGCACCCGCAACCTGCTCGAAGCGCTGGCCGCTTGCAGCCATGCGCCGAGCGCGGTGCTGCTGGCCTCGAGTGCGAATATCTATGGCAATAGCCTGCAGCAGCCGATTGTCGAAGAGACGGCGGCGGCGCCGGCCAACGATTATGCGGTCAGCAAGCTGGCCATGGAATACATGGCGCGGCTGTGGAGTCCGCGCTTGCCCATCATTATCGCGCGGCCCTTCAATTACACCGGCGTCGGGCAGTCGGAAAATTTTCTGTTGCCCAAAATCGTCTCGCATTACCGGCAGCGCGCGACCCGCATCGAACTCGGCAATCTCGACGTGGCGCGCGATTTTTCGGATGTGCGCATGGTCGTTGCCGCCTACCGGCGTTTGCTGGCGCAGGCGCCGGCCGGCGCCACCTTCAACATCTGCTCCGGACATGCCCACTCGCTGCAGCAAGTGCTCGACATGCTGGCCGAAATTTGCGGTTATGCGATCGAGGTCAGCGTCAATCCGGCTTTTGTGCGCGCCAATGAGGTCAAGGTCCTGGTCGGCAGCCCGCTCAAGCTGACTGCCGCCATCGGCGCTTTGCCGGCCATCGATCTGGCGCAGACCTTGCGCTGGATGGTCGAGGCATGACCTCCGGCCACGAACGAGGCGGTGCACTGGAAGGGATTCAGCTTGGCATCAATGGCGTGTCCTTGCTGTCGCCGCTGACGGGCATCGGTCAATATACCTATCAGCTGGCGCAGCAGATGCAGACCCTGCTGGCGCACAAGCCCTGGCTGTTTTACGGCACCGGCTGGCGTCAGGAGTTGCGCAGCGCGCCGCTGCCCGGCGTGGCCGGCATCAAGAGCGGCATCAAGCGCTTCGTGCCGCAGCCTTACCTGGTTTCGCGCTTTATCCAGCAATGCCTGTTTTCGGCTCCGAGCCGCCGGCATCGCATCGATCTGTATCACGAACCGAATTTCCTGGCCTTCCGCCATGCCGGACCGACCGTGGTCACCGTGCATGACCTGTCCTGGATCCGCCATCCGGAAACCCAGCCGCCCGAACGGGTCCGGATCCTGAACCGGCTGATGCCGGCGATCGTTGCGCGCGCCGCCCACATCATCGTGCCGACCGATTTCGTGCGCGGCGAGGTCATTGATTATTACAAGGTGGCGCCCGAGCGCGTAAGCACCACGCTGTATGGCGCCGGCAGCCAGTTTCGCCCGTTTGATGGCGCCGCCTGCGCGCCGCTGCTGGCGCAGCACGGACTCGAATTCGGACGCTATATCCTGGCCGTCGGCACGCTCGAGCCGCGCAAGAATCTGTCGACGGCGATCGATGCCTTCAGCCGCCTGCCCGACGCCGTGCGCCAGCGTCATCCGCTGGTAATTGCCGGCATGCGCGGCTGGGGCAGCGCACTTTTGAGTCCAGTTTTGCAAAATTTGCTGGAAAAGCGCCAGGTGATTTTGACCGGTTACGTGCCGCAAGCCGATTTGCCCTTGCTGTATGCCGGCGCCAGGATGATGGTATTCCCGTCGCTGTACGAAGGTTTCGGTCTGCCGCCGGTCGAAGCGATGGCCAGCGGCGTGCCGGTGATCGTGTCGAACCGTGCTTCGCTGCCGGAAGTGGTCGGCGAGGCCGCCATTACCGTCGAGGCGCTCGATGCGGTGCAGTTGGCGGAAGATATCAATAATTTGTTGTTCGATCAGACACTGCACGATCGCTTGCGGGAAGCCGGCTTGTTGCGCGCGGCCCGATTTAGCTGGCGCCAGTGTGCAATTGAGACGTTAACAGTGTATCAAAAGGTAATAAAGCGACTTTAATGCTGTCGGAATGTCACATTTTTCTATAAAGTGCGACATGTGACTGCTGATTTTTCACCACCGTGCCCGTATGCCACGCAGCGATGCCAGGATCGGGCCAACTCATTCACGGGCTGTTTGCTCAATGCGTATATTACATTTTTATAAAACCTATTATCCCGATTCCTTGGGCGGCGTTGAGCAAGTCATCCGCCAGCTATGTTCGGGAACCGCTCGTTTGGGAGCGGAAAATGCAGTATTGACGCTAACACGCAGCAAGAACGAAGAGTTGATTCAATTCGAGGGGCATCCGGTGCACCGCGCCCGCCTGAGCTTCGAAGTTGCCTCGACCGGTTTTTCCTTTGGCGCGATCGCCAAGCTGGCCAGCCTGGCCAAGCAATACGATGTGATCCACTATCATTTCCCGTGGCCTTTCATGGACCTCGCGCATTTTATCGCGCGCGTGAAAAAGCCGACGCTGGTGACCTATCATTCGGACATCGTGCGGCAAAAGAATTTGCTGAAACTGTATCAGCCGCTCAAGCACCGATTTCTGGCCAGCGTCGATCATATCGTTGCGACCTCGCCCAATTATCTGGCCTCGAGCACAGTCCTCGATCGCTTCCGCGACAAGACGCAAGTGATTACCTATGGCCTGGACAAGGCCATTTATCCGACGCCGTCGCCGCAAGTGCTGAACCAGTGGCGCCAGCGTTGCGGCGAGCGGTTTTTCCTATTTGTCGGCGTGCTGCGCTATTACAAGGGCTTGCATATCCTGCTCGACGCCGCGCGCGGCACCGATTACCCGATCGTCATTGTCGGCGCCGGGCCGATCGAGCAGGAATTGAAAGCCCATGCGCTGCGCATCGGCTTGACCAATGTGATGTTTCTGGGCGCGGTCTCGGAAGTCGACAAGGTGGCCTTATTGCAACTGTGTTATGCGGTCGCGTTTCCCTCGCATTTGCGCTCGGAAGCATTCGGCATCTCCCTGCTCGAAGGGGCGATGTATGGCAAGCCGATGATCTCGAGCGAAATCGGCACTGGAACGACATATATCAATGTCGACGGTGTCACCGGCCTGGTGGTGCCGCCCAGCGATCCCGATGCGCTGCGCGCCGCCATGCGCACGTTATGGCAACAGCCCGAACTGGCGCGTGAGATGGGCGAACGCGCCGAGGCCCGTTATTGGGAGCTGTTTACTGCCGAAAAAATGGCCGGAAATTATTTGCATTTATACCGCCAGATGCAGGCCCAGCATAAATTGCAGGAGGTTGTGGCCTGAGCCGAAGATGTAACCGGCTGTCCTCTTTTGCACCCGATACTCTATAATGCTGTTCCTGTGGTCAATTGTGCATCCTGATAAACGGTGCCGCGACGGTGCGCGATGGCCGTTTTTATAGCAAATACAGTTATGTCGATCTGGCGTATTCGCATAGCATTATTTCCTATGAATTTTGCTATGAATCACCTTTGGTTTTTTGGAGACATTGAATGAAGAATTATCCCGTATTTATACGCGCCCTGGCGGCACTGGCCTGCGCATTGGGGTTGGCCTCCTGCGGTGGCAACGGCGGTTACGTCAGTTTGACGGGCAGCATCAGCGGGCTGACTACCTCCGGCCTGATCTTGTATGATGCCTCGAGCCTGTTGTCGATTTCCTCTGGTGCGACCAGCTTCATATTTCCGACCAAGGTTCTCAGCAATTACAGCTATTCCGTCACGGTCTATTCGCAACCGACCGACAGTACCTGCACGATTACCAACGGCTCCGGCATCGCCGGTACCGACGACGTCAGCGATATCAAGGTTACCTGCGTGGCGACCAGCTTCAAACTGGGCGGCACCATCACCGGCCTGACCGGCTCGGGCCTGGAAATTGTCAATGGCTCCAACGATCTGACGATCGCGGCCCAGACCGATCCGACCAAGACCGATTCCTGGGTATTTTCGACCAAGGTGGCCGAGAACAGCCATTATGGCGTCACCATTCTGAACCAGCCTACGGGCCAGACCTGCACCATTGCCAACGCTTTGGGAACGATGCCGGCCGCAGACAACCTGACCTCGATAGCCATTACCTGTACCTGATGACGGCAGCGACCTGATAGACGTTAGAAATTCCGTGGAGAGAGTTATGAAGAGTTTTTTGTTGAAATTGCGATGGCCGCTGGCGCTGGTCTCGATTCTGATACTGGGCGCCTGCGGTGGCAGCAGCCTCACCAGTGGCTATACGACCATGGCCATCAGCGGCACCATTTCGGGCCTTAATTACGATGGTCTGGTCTTGCTCGACAATGGTACCGACGCCATCGCGCCGGCGGCCTCGGCCACCACGTTCACCTTTCCGACCGAGGTCAAGGTGGGCTCGACCTACAATATCACGGTCAAGACCCAGCCTTCGCACGAAACCTGCACGATCGCTTCGCCAACCGATACCGTCGGCCGCACAACCACGATTTCGGTGGCTGTCGTCTGCGCGCAGAATACGTATACTGTGGGCGGCACGGTCAGCAATTTGACGACCGACGGCCTGGTACTGACCAACGGCACTGATTACCTTTCCGTTTCGTCGGGCGCAACGAGCTTTACGATGGGAACTGCGGTCGCCGATCTGGCAACGTATGGCGTTACCGTCTGGAATAATCCAACCGGTCAGAGCTGCACGGTCACCAACGGTACGGGTAGAATTAATGGCGCCGCCGTCTCGGATGTGGTTGTGACCTGTATATAATTTGTTAATGCTCTCAAAAAGGCCTGTCTGTTGCAGGCCTTTTTTTTATGCAGGAGGACGACATGAAACACGACTTGCAAACGCCTTTTGAGCAAGGCAATCGAAATCAGAGCAGCAGCTGGGAGCAGTGCATCGCGTATTACCAGATGCTCGCTGCGCGCTTTCCCGCGGTCTTGCGTTTTGAGGAGATCGGCGTGTCCGATGGCGGCACGGCGCTGCATGCCGGCATCGTCAGTGCCGATGGCGTCTTCGAGCGCGAGCAGATCAAGGCCGCCGGCCGCCCGGTTTTTTTCAATAATAACGGCATCCATCCGGGCGAACCGGAAGGCATCGATGCCTGCATGGCGCTGGTGCGCGATCTGTGCGTCGACCCGGCGCGGCTGGCGGCACTCGGTTCGACGGTGTTTCTTTTTATCCCAGTCTACAATGTCGACGGCTGCCTGAACCGTGCCAGCACTTCGCGCGCCAATCAGGACGGGCCGGAATTGCATGGCTTTCGCGGCAACAGCCTGCACCTCGATCTGAACCGCGATTTTCTCAAATGCGACAGCCTCAGCGCTCAGCTCTTCAATCGCTTTTTCACTGCCTGGGATCCCGATGTGATGGTCGACACCCATACCTCCAACGGCGCCGATTATCCTTATACGATGACGCTGATCCATACCCAGGCCGACAAGCTCGGCAGCGGGCTCGGCCCTTTTTTGCGCGACACCATGCTGCCGCACATATTTGCCGAAATGGCGCAACGCGGCTGGCCGACCTGCCCGTATGTCAATCCGATCAAGAACACGCCCGACGACGGCATCGTCGAATTCCTCGAAACGCCGCGTTTTTCGACCGGTTATGCCGCTCTTCACCACACGATCGGTTTCATGCCCGAGACCCATATGCTCAAGCCGTTTGCCGATCGCTACGCCTCGATGCGCGCGCTGGTCGAGGTCGTGCTGGCGTTTACGGTCAGCCATGGCGCGCGGATCAGGGCCCTGCGCCAGCAAGCCAGAAGTGCGCGCCGGCCTTACTGGCCGGTATTCTGGAGCCTCGACCAGACGCAGCCGGCGCGGCTGCTGTTCGACGGTTATACGCCCGAATACCGTCCTAGCCTGCTCGGCAATTACACGCGCCTGGCGTATCGCCGCAATCGCCCGTGGCAGCGCGAAATCGCCTACTACAACCGCTTTGTCGAGACCGTCAAGGTGGCGCCGCCGCGTGCCTACGTCTTGCCGCAGGCATGGCGCGCGGTGGCCGAGCGCCTGCAGTGGAATGGCGTGGCCATGCGCCGTCTCGACAGCGCGCAGAGCGTCGAGGCCACCGTATACCGGATCGGCCAGCTGCAATCGCGTCCGGAGGCTTATGAGGGGCATTTATACCATCAGGAGCTCACGCTCGAGACGGCGCGCGAGACGGTGCAGCTGCAGGCCGGCGACTACTGGATCGAACTCGAGCAGCCGCAGGCGCGATACGCGGTCGAGACGCTCGAGCCGCAGGCGCACGACAGCTTTTTTCGCTGGGGCTTTTTCAACAGCGTGCTCGAAAAGAAGGAGCATTTCTCCGATTATGTTTTCGAAGACCTGGCGCTGCAACTGCTGGCCGACGAGCCGGAACTGAAAGCGCAATTCGAGCAATGGAAGCGGGCCAACCCGGATCTGCTCGGCGATCAGGAGCAGGTGCTGAACTTCATTTACACGCATTGCCGGCGCTTTGCCGAGCCCGAGTGGCGGCGCTATCCGGTGCTGTCGATTTTTTGATGCAAAAAACGCAGCTCCGGGCTGCGTTTTTTATCGGCGCCTGGAATGCCGCCGCTATGCCGCGCGCCGTCCCGGCGCCCGCGTGTGAAACGCCAGAATCGTATCGAGCAAGCCCGGAAAGCGCTTGTTCAACTCGTCGTAGCGCACCACATTGATGACGCTGACGCCGACTTTTTCGGAATGGATCAGCCCGCTCTCGCGCAGGATTTTGGTATGGAAAGAGACGGTCGAGGCCGACATGTCGGGGCAACTGCAGGCGGCGCAATTGGTGCCGCCGTTTTTCAGCAAAAATGCCACCATTTCGCGCCGGATCGGGTCGGCGAGGGCGTGCAGGACGCCGTCGAGCGTGATGTCCTTGGAGGACGGATGTATGAAAGCGCGTGCCATATTGCAAAGGGTATCCTGTTTTCGCCGCCTGGCGCAACCATCTACCTGTCATATGAATGAAATATTCTCGTTTTTCCGATTATACTTCAATATTCTTGTAGTATTAGATAAATAGATCGTGTATCATTTGAAACAGGCGTGTGCAGTTGCAACAAGACTTGCCTGTTTGCGCAATCTGTGTACAGAGTGCTTGCCCTGCTGTGCCCGTGAGGTGGCATTTCTGACGATAAATACTGCCTCGTTCTTCCTCGTCTTATCGATATATTCTCATCTAAGTATATGAAATATAAGTCTTTACAAAATTTCGGCCTGTAGTTCAATATATAGTTCAATATTCTTGTAGTACTAGATAATAAAACTGTGTATCATCCGCCCTCCGCGTGTGCGCATGCAGCATCGCAGCGCGGGAGCGGCGCTGCCGGCCGTCCGCGGCGCGGCGCCGGATTGAAAAATTGCCATGCAACCCATAGGAAATCGAAAAATGAAAAACCTGTCCACCTCCCATAAAGCAGCAGCCGTTTTCGCCCTCAGCGCGCTGGCGGCCTTGGTCTTGTCGGCTTGCGACGAGCCATCGGCCAAGGAAGCGGGGCAGGCCAGCGCCGGCGGCCCGCCGATCACGGTCGCCGCCGTGCTGGAAAAAAGCGTCATCGAAAGCCAGGAATTTACCGGCCGCCTGGAGGCGGTCGAGCATGTCGAGATTCGTCCGCGCGTCTCCGGCTTCATCTCCGAGGTCCATTTCACGCCGGGCGCCGAAGTCAAAAAGGGCGAGCTGCTGTTCGTGATCGATCCGCGCCCTTACCAGGCCGAGGCCAACCGCGCCGAAGGGGCGGCCCTGGCGGCGCGCGCCAAGGCCGATCTGGCGCGCACCGAATTGACGCGCGCCGACAAGCTGCTGGCCGAAAAAGCCATTTCGCAGCACGACGCCGATGAAAAAGCGGCCAGTTACAAGGAACTCGAGGCCGCCGCCCGCGCCGCTCACGCCGCCTACGAGTCGGCCGCCCTCAACCTGAGCTTTACGCGCGTGCAGTCGCCGATCAATGGCCGCGTCAGCAAGGCCGAAGTCACGCTCGGCAATCTGGTCGACGGCAATGTGGTGCTGACCTCGGTAGTGTCGAGCAACCCGATGTATGTCAGCTTCGACGGCGATGAAGACAGCTATCTGCGCGCCAGCGCCTTGCGCCGCGCCGGCAAGCAGGCCAGCGTCAAGGTCGGCCTGGCCAACGAGACCGGCTATACGCACGAAGGCAAGCTCGATTTCCTCGATAACCGGGTCGATCCGGCCACCGGCAGCGTGCGCATGCGCGCCCGTCTCGACAACGCCGACGGCGTGCTGGCGCCGGGCCTGTTCGCGCGGGTCCAGCTGACGGCCGCCTCCAGCAGCGACCGCCCGGCGATGCTGATCGCCGACCGCGCCGTGGCCACCGACCAGAGCCATAAATATGTGTTTGTGGTCGGCAAGGACAGCAAGGCCGAATATCGCCTGGTCACGCTGGGCCCGGTCATCGACGGCTTGCGCGTGGTGCGCAGCGGTTTGCAGCCGGGCGAGAAAGTCATCGTCAACGGTCTGCAGCGCGTCAAGCCGGGCGCCGCGGTCACGGCGCAGACGGTGCCGATGGACGTCTCGCTCAACGCTCCGGCCAAGGGCGAGGCCCAGATTGCCAAGGCCGCCGGCGTGAAGGCCGGAGCCGAAGGTAAAACCGACGACAAAGCCGGCGCCGGCGCGTCCCACTAAGAAAGAACAATCATGAATTTCTCGCGCTTTTTCATCGACAGACCGATTTTTTCGGCGGTACTGTCCATTATCATCTTCGTCGCCGGGGTCTTGTCGATTTTTAAATTGCCGATTTCCGAGTATCCGGACGTGGTGCCGCCCTCGGTCGTCGTGCGCGCCATGTATCCGGGCGCCAATCCCAAGGTCATCGCCGAGACCGTGGCCGCGCCGCTCGAAGAGCAGATCAACGGCACCGAAAACATGCTCTACATGGGTTCGCAAGCGACCAGCGACGGCGCCCTGACCCTGACCATTACCTTCAAGGTCGGCACCAATGTCGAGCAGGCCGAAACGCAAGTGCAAAACCGCGTGCAGCGCGCGCTGCCGCGCCTGCCCGATGAAGTGCGCCAGATCGGCGTGACCACCGTCAAGGCTTCGCCCAACCTGACCATGGTGGTCCACCTGTCCTCGCCGAACGGCCGCTACGACGACGTCTATCTGGCCAATTACGCCACCCTCAACGTCAAGGACCAGCTGGCGCGCCTGACCGGCATGGGCGACATCCAGCTGTTCGGCGCCGGCGACTACGCGATGCGGGTCTGGCTCGATCCGCAAAAAGTGGCGGCGCGCGGCCTGACGGCCAGCGACGTCGTCACCGCCATCCGCGAGCAGAACGTGCAGGTGGCGGCCGGCGTGATCGGCGCCCAGCCGGTCAAGAACGCCGAATTCCAGTTGACGGTTTCGGCCAAGGGCCGGCTGCAAAACGTTGAAGAGTTCGGCAAGATCATCGTGCGCACCGGCAGCGACGGCTCGCTCACGCAGCTCAAAGACGTGGCGCGGATCGAACTGGGCGCCAGCGGCTATGCGCTGCGCTCGCTGCTCAACAACAAATCGGCGGTCGCGCTCGGCATTTTCGAGGCGCCGCAATCGAACGCGCTGCAACTGTCGGCCGATGTCCGCGCCAAGATGGAAGAACTGAAAAAAGACTTTCCCGAAGGTGTCGATTACAGCGTGGTCTATGATCCGACCCAGTTCGTGCGCGAATCGATCAAGGCCGTCATTCACACGCTGCTCGAGGCGATCGCGCTGGTGGTGATCGTGGTGATCGTGTTCCTGCAGACCTGGCGCGCCTCCATCATCCCGCTGATCGCGGTGCCGGTGTCGATCGTCGGAACGTTCGCGGTGCTGCTCGGTTTCGGCTTTTCGATCAACACGCTGTCGCTGTTCGGCCTGGTGCTGGCCATCGGCATCGTGGTCGATGACGCCATCGTGGTGGTGGAAAACGTCGAGCGCAATATCGCCGCCGGCCTGTCGCCGCGCGACGCCACGGTGCAGGCAATGAAGGAAGTCAGCGGCCCGATCATCGCCATCGCCCTGGTCTTGTGCGCCGTGTTCGTGCCGATCGCCTTCGTCTCCGGCTTGTCGGGCCAGTTCTACCGTCAGTTCGCGCTGACGATTGCGATCTCGACCGTGATCTCGGCCTTCAATTCGTTGACGCTGTCGCCGGCGCTGGCGGCGGTGCTGCTGCGCCCGCACGATGCGCCGAAAGACCGGCTCACGCGCGTGATGGACAAATGGTTCGGGCGTTTCTTCGCCTGGTTCAACCGGGTGTTCGCGCGCGGCTCGCACGGCTACGAAAGCGGCGTCAAGGGCATTCTCGGCCGCAAGGCCGGGGCGCTGCTCGTGTATGCGGTCCTGGTCGCGGCCACCGTGCTGGTGTTCAAGTCGGTGCCGAGCGGCTTCGTGCCGTCGCAAGACAAGCAGTATCTGGTCGGCTTTGCGCAATTGCCGGACGCCGCTTCGCTCGGCCGCACCGATAACGTCATCCGCCGCATGTCCGACATCGCCAAGTCGGTGCCGGGCGTGGCCGATTCGATTGCCTTTCCCGGCTTGTCGATCCAGGGCTTTACCAATGCCTCGAATGCCGGCATCGTGTTTTTCAGCCTGAAGCCGCTGGCCGAGCGGACCAAGGCCTCGGAATCGGGGCCGGCCATCGCGCAGCAGATCAACCAGAAACTGGGCGCGATCCAGGACGCCTTCATCATGGTATTTCCACCGCCTCCGGTCAACGGCCTGGGCACCATCGGCGGCTTCAAGATGATGATCGAAGACCGCGGCAATGTCGGCTACGAAGAACTCGACAAGGCAGTCAAGGCGCTGCAGATGAAGGCCTGGCAGACGCCGGAGCTGGCCGGCGTGTTTTCCGGCTACCAGATCAATGTGCCGCAGCTGTTTGCCGATATCGACCGCACCAAGGCCCGTCAGCTCGGGGTCTCGCTGGCCAGCATCAACCAGACGCTGCAGATCAATCTCGGCTCCTTTTACGTCAACGACTTCAACCAGTTCGGCCGCACCTATCAGGTGCGGGTGCAGGCCGATGCGCCGTTCCGCGCGCATGTCGAAGACATCGGCCAGATGAAGGTCCGCAGCGACAAGGGCGAGATGATTCCGCTGTCCTCGATCATGCGCATTTCCGACAGCTTCGGACCGGACCGCGTGCAGCGCTATAACGCCTATGTGTCGGCCGAAATGAATGGCGGCCCGGCGCCGGGCATCTCGAGCGGCCAGGCGCAGGCGGCGATGGAGCGCATCGCCAGGGAAGTGCTGCCCAAGGGCGTCTCGTACGAGTGGACCGAGCTGACCTACCAGGACATCTTGTCCGGCAACACGATGATTTATGTGTTCCCGCTGTGCGTGCTGCTGGTGTTTCTGGTGCTGGCCGCCACTTACGAGAGCTGGACCCTGCCGCTGGCGGTGATCCTGATCGTGCCGATGTCGGTCCTGTTTGCCCTGGTCGGCGTCAAGCTGACGCACGGCGACAACAACATCTTCACGCAGATCGCCTTGTTCGTGCTGGTCGGACTGGCGTCCAAGAATGCGATCCTGATCGTCGAATTTGCGCGCGAACTCGAGCATCACGGCCGTACCACGGTGCAGGCGGCGCTTGAAGCCTGCCGCCTGCGTCTGCGGCCGATCCTGATGACCTCGATCGCCTTCATCATGGGCGTGGTGCCGCTGGTGTTTTCGAGCGGCGCCGGAGCCGAGATGCGGCATGCGATGGGGGTGGCGGTGTTTGCCGGGATGCTTGGCGTGACACTGTTCGGCCTGTTCCTGACGCCGGTGTTCTATGTCTTGCTGCGCAATGTCGCGAAACGGATTGAAAAACAAAAAGCGCCCGCGGCAGTCGCCGCGGTCGAGGAAGGGGCATTATGATTTTGCGAAAATTGAAATTGACGGTGCTGGCGGGAGTGTTGCTGGAAGCCTTGCTGCTGGCTGGCTGCGCGGCGCCCGAACTGCAGGCGCCGCAGCTGCCGGTGCCGAGCGGCTTCAAGGAAGCGGCCGTCGCCGATGCCCGCTGGAAGCCGGCCGAGCCGGCCGAGGCGCAGCCGCGCGGCCAGTGGTGGAAGGTATTCCACGATAGCGAGCTGGACCAGCTGATCGACGGCGCCACGCTGGCCAACGCCAATCTGGCGGCGGCTACGGCTCGTGTCAAGCAGGCGCGGGCGATCGCCGGCGTGGCCGAGGCCGACCGCATTCCGCAGGTCGGGATCCAGGCCGGCCTGCAGCGCGATCGGCCCAGCAGCGTCTCGCTGCGGGAGCCGGCCGGCACGCCGGTGGCGCCGCTTACCAGCTGGCAAGCGAAACTGAGCGCCAGCTATGAAGTCGACCTGTTCGGCCGCGTCGCCAACAATGTCAGCGCGGCGCAAGCCGATGCCGCGGCCTCGCAGGCCACCTGGCATTCGGTATTGCTGGCCTTGCAGGCCGATGTCGCGCAGACCTATTTCAGGCTGCGCGCACTCGACGCCGAGCTGGCTCTGCTCAGGCAGACCGTGCATTTACGTGAAGAAAACGTGCGTATTAACCAGCGCCGTTTCGACCTTGGCGACCTCGGCGAGCTCGATCTGGCGCGGGCCAAGACCGAATTGGCGACCACGCGCGCCGATGCCATCGCGCTCGAACGGCAACGGGCCCAGCTCGAGCATGCGCTGGCGGTTCTGCTGGGCCGGCCACCGGCCGCTTTTGCCGCCGACAGCAATCCCTTGCTGGCCACGAACCGCTTGCCGGCAATTCCGGCCGGCTTGCCGTCGGCCCTGCTCGAGCGGCGGCCTGACATTGCCGCCGCCCAGCGCAGCATGATGGCCGCCAATGCCCGCATCGGCGTCGCCAGGTCGGCCGTGTTTCCGGCGCTGCAGCTGACGGCCAGCGGCGGCGGCGAATCGTCGGATCTTGGCGATATCTTCAAATGGAGCAGCCGCAGCTGGCTGCTGGGGGCGCTGATGTCGGTGCCCTTGATCGACGGCGGACGCAACAAGGCCAATATCGCGCGCAGCGAAGCGGTGCTCGAGGAAGCGGTCGCCACTTATCGGCAGAGCGTGCTGGTGGCGTTTGCCGACGTTGAAGACAACCTGGTCGGCCTGCGCACGCTTGGCGGGCAGGCGCTGGCGATTGACGACGCCGTGGCGTCGGCGCGGCGCAGCGCCGAGCTGGTCGACAAGCTGTACGGGGCGGGGCGCTCGGGCTACCTCGATGTGCTCGATGCGCAGCGCAATCTGGTAACCGTCGAGCGCAGCGCGGTCCAACTGCGCGGCGCGCGGGCCACCGGCACCGTCGCCCTGATTCGCTCGCTGGGCGGCGCCTGGTAACTGCGGCTGCGGCGCCGGCCGGCCAGCCGGTGCAATGCGCTTGCCGTCATTCGGCGGCAAGCGCGCATTTTCCTTTGAATCTTTTCCTGCCTCCCCATTTCGCCATTTTCCTTTTGGCCTGTCGTCTGGCGGCGAGCCGCCGGCCCGTCCCGATGCGTTAGAATAGAGGGGATGCGCTGCGGAGATGCGCTGCGATGGCGCGCCGGCGGGTGCCGGCCGATGACAGAATCAGATAAAGGAACGGCGGCCATGGATTCGTGTGCGATGCAGATAATGGCGGCAGTCCTGTTCGGCCTGGCATTGCTCCACACTTTTTTTGCAAAGTATATCGAGGGACTGGCGTCGCGTTACCCGCGGCATGCCGGCTTGCTGCATCTGCTCGGCGAGGTCGAGGTGGTATTCGGTTTCTGGGCCTTTGTGCTGGTGGCGGCGATGGCGCTGGTAGCCGGCGGCGCATCGGCCCTGGCTTATGCCGAATCGCGTCAGTATGCGGAACCCTTATTTGTCTTTGTGGTGATGGTGATTGCCGCCTCGCGCCCGGTGCTGGCCGTCTTGCGCCGGCTGCTCGCCGCGCTTGCGCGCTGCCTGCCGCTCGAGGATGAAGTGGCCCAGGCCTGGCTTGGCCTGGCAGCAGTTCCCTTGCTTGGATCATTCATTACCGAGCCGGCGGCGATGACGCTGGCCGCTCTGTTGCTGGCGCCCACGGTGTTTCGTCAGGCAATGCCGGAATGGCTCAAATATGCAGCGCTGGGCGTCCTGTTCGTCAATATTTCGATCGGCGGCACACTGACCGCATATGCGGCGCCGCCGGTCCTGATGGTGGCGGCGAGCTGGCAGTGGGACAGCGCGCTGATGCTGCAGCGTTTCGGCTGGCGCGCGGCGCTGGCGGTGGTCGTCAATGCCAGCGTCATCACGTTTTTGTTGCGCGCCCATCTTGGACGCCGCCCGGCCGCCGCCGACGACGATGGGCCGCTTGCCGTGCCTTTGTGGCTGAGCCTGGTCCATCTGGCGTTTTTGGCCGGGGTGGTCGGTTTTGCCCATCACCCCGTCATTTTTCTCGGCCTGTTTCTGTTTTTTCTAGGCTGTACCCAGGCTTACGAGCGCTATCAAAGCCCGCTCATCTTGAAGGAGGGCTTGCTGGTCGGTTTTTTTCTGGCGGGCCTGGTGATATTGGGCGGCATGCAGCACTGGTGGCTGCAGCCGCTGGTCGCCGGTCTCGGGCCGCAAGCCCTGTTTTTTGGGACCCTGGCGCTAACCGCCATCGCCGATAACGCCGCCCTCACTTATCTCGGTTCCTTGATTGGCGGCCTGTCCGAGTTGTCGAAATATATGCTGCTGGCCGGCGCGGTGGCCGGCGGCGGTTTGACCGTGATCGCCAACGCGCCCAATCCGGCTGGCGCGGCCTTGCTGCGACGCGGTTTTAACGACGAATCGATCGGCGCGCTCGGTTTGCTGCTGGGAGCATTGGCGCCGACGGCGGTGGCGGCGGCAGCGTTCCTGCTGTAGCGGGCGGCGTGCCGCCGGCCGCCGGTGCCTGCTGCAGCCATTGCCCGATCGGCATTGGCCGCGCAAACAGATAGCCCTGCATGGCGTCGCAGCCATTGGCTGCCAGGAAGTCGGCCTGGGCCTGGTTTTCGACGCCTTCGGCGACCACCCGCAAACCGAAGTGATGCGCCATCGACAGGATCAGGCTGACGATGGCCGTATCGTTGGCGCTGGCCGGCGTATCGCGAATAAAATCCTTGTCGATTTTTAATTCATAGAGCGGCAGACGCTTCAGGTAGCTCATGCTTGAATAACCGGTGCCGAAATCGTCGATCGAAAAGCGGATTCCCAATTTTGCCAGTTGTTGCATGCGGACGATGGTGTCGTCCAGGCTTTCGATCAGCAAGCCTTCGGTCACCTCGAAAATCAGGGCCGAAGCCGGGGCCCCGGTCTGCAGCAGCATCGCGCCGACCTGTTCGACGAAATCGATTTGACGAAACTGGCGCGGGCTGACATTGATCGACAAAGGCATCTCGTAACCGGCGGAGCGCATGCGCAGAACGGTTTCGCAGCCATGACGCAGCACCCACTCGCCAAGCCCCAGAATCATGCCGTTGTCTTCGGCCAGCGGGATGAAGACTTCGGGTTCGATGATGCCGCGCAGCGGATGATGCCAGCGTATCAATAATTCGGCGCCGACGGTGCGGCCGGCGAAATCAACTTGCGGTTGCACATGCATTTCGAGTTCGCGTCGTTCGATCGCTTGCGCCAGATCCGATTCCAGCGCGAGCTTTTGTTCGATTTCTGTTTGCATGGCGGCTTCGAACACGGCGATCCGGTTGCGTCCGTTCGACTTGGCGTGGTACATCGCGATATCGGCTTCGCGCAGCAGATCGTCGACTGTTTGCAGTGCGTCGCTGCTCAGTGTCACGCCGATGCTGGCGCCGGAAGTATACGGCGTGCCGTCCAGCGCAAACGGTTGCAGCAAGGCTTCGCGCGCCCGTTCCGCCAGGGCCACGGCGTTTTGGCGGCAAATATCGGGGGCGGTGCCGAGGACGCCTGTCAAAATCACGAATTCGTCGCCGCCCAGCCGCGCCACCATCTCGCCCGGGGCCAGCATGTCGTTCAGGCGTTGCGCCACCTGGCGCAGGAACAGGTCGCCTATCGTATGGCCGCGGGTGTCGTTGATGTTTTTGAAGTGATCGAGGTCGATATACAGCAAGGCGCCGATTTGCCGCTCGAGCCGGCGTTCCGGCAGGAAGGCGGCCATGCTGTCGAGCAGCAGGCGGCGGTTCGGCAAGCCGGTGAGGACATCGTAATAGGCCAGCTGGTGGATATGTTGCTCGGCCTGCTTGCGCTCGGTGATGTCGCGCACGATAGAGACCCAGTTTGTCACGCGCCCCTCGTCATTGGTGACCGGCACCATGTCGATTTCCAGCAGACGGCGTTGCCGCTCCTTGGTATAGCAAAACAGCTCGCCATGCGTGGCTTGCTGCCCGCGCGTCGACAGCTGCAGGCGCGCCGCTTCGGCCTGGTCGGTATCGGGGCCGCTGAGGATGTCGAGATTTTTGCCGATGACTTCGGCGCGCGTGTAGCCGGTGCCCTGCACGAAGGCGTCGTTGACGAAGACGATGTGGGCCTCGCTATCGGCCGTGGGCGGATCGAGGATCATGATCATGTCGTTCAGATTGGCGACGGCGGTGCCGATCAGGTGCAGCGCTTTGTTGGCCCACTGCAGGTGACGCTGTTCTTCGGCCAGCGAGTGCAAGATGCGTTGCTGGCGTTTCAGCGATTGCGCCAGGCCGTGCAGCAGCACCGCGCAGGAAATCGTGATCAGCGCGTCGACGAAGATGAAATTGAGGGTGGTGATCAGCGACTCCAGCATGAGCGTGTTTTCATACCAGGGAATCGCGGCCATCGCGTGCGGCAGGCAGGTGACGACGAACAGCGTCAGGGCGTTCAGTACCAGCGCCAGGAAGGCCGGACGCAAGCCCATGAAGAGTGCGGCCATGACCGGCACGGCCAGCAGGTAGGCCTGACTGGCGACGCCTATCGTCAGCAGGAAAAACAAGCCGAGCAGATAGGCCAGCGCCAGAAAACTGGCGGCGCGCCAGCGCAGGCGCTGGCCTGGCCAGCGCCACAGCCAGATCAGCCAGACCAGTGCGCTGATATCGACGGCGGCGATCTGCAACTGCTGGGCGCCGAGGGCCAGCAAGACACTGGGGATGGCCGTCGCCATGCCCAGCGCCACGCTGATGGCAATGATTTTCGATAAAACGAAATCGCGCCATTGATCGAATTCGACCAGATCGTCCGGGATCGTCAACTGCTGACGCAGACGGTACAAGAGGGTGCTTAGCATGTAGGGATGAAGACCTGGGGGCCTGGCGGCGTATGTTGAGCTTGCGCGACTAATTTTTCACTAAAGAAACTGTTTCGTTTGAATAATACTGTATTTTGCATTGCGTTGTGACGGTTTGTTAAATCTTTTATCAATTGGTATCAAGGCAAATCCGCAGCCGGCGCGCCATCCTTGATGGAAATCACTTGCCGCATCCAAATATGGGCGGACAAGAACGCTATGTTTTAGTGCTTATTTAGTACTTATTTAGTGCTTATTTAATACTTATTTATTTGCACTTAATTGTTTATCAATCGCTTCGCATGCAAGCCGGCGCCCGCCTTATCGGCGGGCGCGAAACACTGTACTTAAAACAAGAACGGTTACTTCAAATAAGTATTCAAACAGAAATTATTGGGCTATCATAAAAATCCCCGATCGCCCCCATGCAGGGAAACGAATTTTGAGGGACCGGCAAGCGTGATTGGCCAAGAAGCACTGATATAACGCTTAAAGCATGCCTTGCAAACAGTTCTTACTTTTTTTTTACGCTTCCTTGCTAAGCCAGAGGCGCTTGCCGGAGAGTGTATTTCAGCCTATTCGGAGAGACTTTGAAAACCATAAAAAACATGACAGTCGGTGCGCGCCTGATGTCGGCCTTTGTTGTTGTTGCTCTTATCAGCGTCATTGTTGGTACGGTCGGCATCATCAATATGGGCAAGATCAACAGCCTGGCTGAAGACATGTATAGCAAGGAATTGATGGGTTTATCGCACGTCAAGGAAGCCAATATCAATGTGGGCTATGTCGGCAGGGCTCGCGCCAATTACTTATTGGCCAGTAATGAGCAGGAACGCAACAAGCACAAGGCCTCGATCGCCAAAAGCCTGGAGGTCATGCAAGACGAGCTGGCCAAGGCCAGGCCGCTGTTTGTGACCGAAAGAGGGCAGCAGGTATTTACATTAATTAATGATGAACTGCCGTCTTACCGCGCACAAATGGATGAGGTGCTCAAGCTCGCCGCGGCCGAAAAATATTCCGAGCATGGCGCCGAATTGCGCGACAAGATGGCCTCGGTCCGCGCCAAAGGCGACAAGCTTGACGCCTGGATGGGCGAGCTGACCGACATTAAGGAACATCGTGCCTTGCAGGCTGCCAGCATTGCCGCGGCGACTTATCAGAACGGTCGTATGGTGATGCTCGGCTTTATTGTCTGCGCGCTTGCGCTCGGAATTGTGATCGGCATGCTCATTACGCGCGGTCTGCTCAAGCAACTCGGCGGCGAGCCGGCCTATGCGGTCGAGGTGGCCGGCGATATCGCCGGCGGCGACTTGTCCAAGCCGATCGCGGTCGGCGCCAGCGACAGCGGCAGCCTGCTGTTTGCCATGCGCGACATGCGCGACAGCCTGGTAAAAATTGTCAGTCAGGTGCGTTCCGGTACCGATACCATTGCGACAGCCTCCAGCCAGATCGCCGCCGGCAACCAGGATCTGTCGTCGCGCACCGAACAGCAAGCCGGTTCGCTCGAAGAAACCGCGTCGTCGATGGAAGAATTGACCAGTACGGTGCGGCAAAATGCCGACAATGCGCGCCAGGCACGCCAATACGCGCAGACCGCTGCCGAGACCGCGCAGCGCGGCGGCGCCGTGGTGGCCGAAGTGGTCACCACCATGGCGTCGATCAATGCATCCTCGAGCAAGGTGGCCGACATCATCGGCGTGATCGACGGGATTGCCTTCCAAACCAATATTCTGGCGCTCAATGCCGCGGTGGAAGCGGCGCGCGCCGGCGAACAAGGCCGCGGCTTTGCCGTCGTCGCTTCGGAAGTGCGCAGCCTGGCGCAGCGCTCGGCGGCGGCCGCCAAGGAAATCAAGACGCTGATCGACGCCTCGGTCGAGTCGGTGCAAAAGGGCGCCGGCCTGGTCGACGAGGCCGGGCTGACGATGCGCGAAATTGTCAGCAGCATCGGCCAGGTGAGCAGCATCGTGGCCGACATCTCCAATGCCGGCCAGGAGCAGACGGCCGGCATCGAGCAGATCAATCAAGCCATCATCCAGATGGATCAGGTCACGCAGCAAAATGCCGCGCTGGTCGAGCAGGCCGCTGCCGCCGCGGAATCGATGCAAAACCAGGCCGGCACCCTGGCCGAGGTGGTCAGCGTCTTCAAGCTCAACGGCGGCGCGCAGGGCGCTGCCGTGGTCGTGAATTTGCCGCGCCCGGCCGCGCGGCCTGCCGTGAAGCGCATCGCATCGCGCTAAGGGCGCTCTTTGGCAGCGGCGCCCGCGCGCCGCTGCCAGTCAGGTGGCGGGGCGTGCGCGTTTTCATCTGCGTCTTGTTTCTCGGCCAATATTCTGATTTTTCGAATCCGTTTTTTGCGCGATGGCAGCGGCATCCGTGCGCTGGCTGGCGGCCAAAAATTTACATCGGCAATGCCGCGTGCCGGAAAAGTGCCGGATGGCGGGCGCAGGATATACTGGAGTCTTCTTTGATTGCGAAATGGCGTGCCCGCCGTTTGCCGAATATGTCCATACCCTGCATTGTACGGCCCCGAGCCTGGGCCGCTGCGCGCGCGCTCCGGTCGTGCCTTTTCGTGCGATCCGCGAAGACGTCGCTGTCAGTCTCGCTGTCGCTGTCGCTATCGCTATCGTTATCGTTATCGTTATCGTTGGCACTCTCGCTGATGCCGGCCCAGCCGGCGCAGGCCGCCGCTTTTCTGCTGCAGCCGGAACGGGTCTGGAATGCCGACGATGGCGCTGTCCATACCGGCTGGGTGGTGCTGGTCGACGGCGAGCGCATTGCCGCCGTCGGCGCCGCCGATAGCGTGAAGGTGCCGGTGGACGCTACCGTGCTTGCATTGCCGGGCACCACGCTGTTGCCCGGCTTGATGGACTTGCATTCGCATTTGTTTTTGCATCCCTATAATGAGGCGTCGTGGAACGATCAGGTCTTGCGCGAACCGGTGGCCTATCGTACCTTGGCGGCCGGCAAACATGCGGCGGCCACGCTGGCGGCCGGCTTTACCACTTTGCGCGACCTCGGTACCGAGGGCGCCAATAACGCCGATGTCTCGCTCAAGCGCGCCATCGACGACGGCACGGTCGTCGGCCCGCGCCTGCTGATCGCCACCCGGGCCATTGTCGCCACCGGCACTTATGGCCCGGCGCGACGGGCTTTTACCGAAGCGGCCGCAATTCCGCAGGGGGCGCAGGAAGCCAGCGGCATCGATGAGATACGCCGCGTTACGCGCGAGCAAATTGCCGCCGGTGCCGACTGGATCAAGATGTATGCCGACTATCGCGGGGCCGACGGTGCGCTGGTGCCGGCCTTCACGCAGGATGAGATTGCCGCCATGGTCGAGATTGCGCATGGCGCCGGCCGTAAAGTGGCGGCCCACGCGGCCAGCGACGAGGGGATGCGGCGCGCGGTTCTGGCCGGTGTCGACAGTATCGAACACGGGTATGGCGGCAGCCGCCCGACCTTCGAATTGATGGCAAAATATGGCGTGGCCTACCTGCCGACGCTGACGGCGCAAGAAGCGAGCGCCGAATACGCGCAAGGCTATCGCCGCGGCCAGCGGCCTGTCGGCGCCGGCATGCGACAGGCTTTGCAGGCCTTTGCGCTGGCGCGCAAGGCCGGTGTGACGATTGCGTGCGGCAGCGATGTCGGGGTTTTTGCGCACGGCAGCAATTACCGCGAAATCGTCTGGATGGCCGAGGCCGGCATGAGCAATACGCAAGCCTTGCTGGCGGCGACCGCGGTCAGCGCCCGTGTTCTCGGCAGACAAGATGAACTGGGTCGCATCGTGCCCGGCCTGCGTGCCGACCTCGTGGCGGTCCGCGGCGATCCGACGCGCGATCTGGCGGCGCTTGCCGAGGTCGCGTTTGTGATGAAAAACGGGATTGTATATTTCCCTCAAAAAAATTGAGAACCGGGCGAGCCGGCTTTCATGGCCGATTTCCGAGGGGGCGCGGCGAGTGTTTAGCTGAGTGTTGAGCTGAGTGTTTAAAGGGGCGGCCGGATGGCATGGCAAGACTCGGCCGGCCGCCATTAAACTTTTGTTGTTTGCATCGGGAAAAACTGGTGGCCGCATGCGCTCTGCTGTGCATGGCATGGGCGGCCGGACTTTCCATTTCAAGCCTGCCAGTATGAAAATTCGTACGTATCTGTTTTTGATGGCACTGGCCATTCTCGGCCCGGTAATCGTTTTTTCGGCGATTGCGCTGGGCATGTTGCGCGAATCGGGACGCGATGCCGCGCTGCGCAGCCTGCACGAGACAGCGCGCGCCACCGCCTTGATCGTCGATCGCGAGCTGATCGGCGCCGAAGCGACTTTGCGCATCCAG
>JAIZVZ010000085.1 GCA_021768485.1 Oxalobacteraceae bacterium
GGGACGTCGGTGGCGACCGCCGGCACGCCGCACGCCATGGCTTCGATGGTCGCGATGCCGAAACCTTCGTTGCGGCTCATCAGCAAATGCAGATCGAGGGCAGGCATCAGTTCATGTACGGCCTCGACGAAGCCGGTAAATACCACCCAGTCCGCCACGCCCAGCGATGCCGCCTGTTTGCGCAGCGAACCTTCCAGCGGCCCGCTGCCGGCCAGCACCAGATGCAGTTCCGGAAGGCGTTGGCGCAACTGGGCGAACAAGGCGATTGTCTTTTCCGGTTGCTTTTGCGGCGCCAGACGGGCAAACGTGCCCATCACCAGCGCATGCTGGGACAGTTGCAGCCGCTGGCGCGCCAGCACGCGCAACGCCAGCGACGGCCTGAAGCGCGCGATGTCCACGCAATTCGGAATCACCGTCACCTTGGCCGAGGACGGCAGATAGTCCCGATAAATCGTCAGAAAATGCTGGAGCGCCGTGTCGGAAACCGCGTAGACGCCACGCACGCCAGCGAACGCGGCGCGCAGCAGGCGCTGATGCCAGCCTGTGAAGCTGGCTGGCGGAAACGCGTTGTGTACGCTGATCACAACCGGCACGCCGCAATGCGTCGCCAGCCACAGGATGGACGCGCCGTAATTGGTCCAGCAAAACGCCACATGGACCAGAGAAGCGCGAAAAGCCCGCAAGCGTCCCGCCGCCCGCCACCTCGCCCGCCACAACCGCAGCTTGCGCCAGCGCCACGCGGATTCAAAAAACGCCGGAGGATCGTATTCGACCAGCGTGATCTGCTCGCTGCCCAGCCTGCGTGCCCAGCCGTCGAAGCCGTCGAAACGCCGCAACGCCAGCACCGCCGCATTGCCGCCGGCCTGCAAAAAGCGCACTTCCTGCGCCAGCCGCAATTCCATGCCGCCCAGTTCGCCTGAATAACTCGTTACCAGCACGCTTTTATGCAGGCGCGGCGCGCCGTGTCGCGCCTCATGGGCATAGCCGCGCAGAAATGCCATCTCCCAGCGATGGCTGAATTGCCTTCCTTCATCGGCCTGCAACCAGGCTTTGGCCAGCCGCATCGCTTCCAGCGCGTAACGGGCCAGCATCCAGCGCGGCACGCCCAGCAGTTCCGGGTAGCGGCCCGGCCGGTCCTGGCGGTATTTGCCGCGACCAAAACGCCAGGCTTTCATCAGAATATAATCGATGCCGGCCTGATGGCTGCGGATGTAATGCCGCACCCGTGCCGCGCCGCAAAACCAGGCGTGATGGCCGGCCAGCGCCAGACGGCGCGTCAGTTCGGTTTCACTGCCCATCGCATAATCGCCGCCATTCGGGCCGACGCCGGTATCGAAACGATGGCCGGCGGCAAACGGGCGGCGCCGTACGGCCATGTTGGCGCCCCAAACCAGGCCTGGAAATACCGGACCATCCGGGAGCGCCGGCGACGTCAGTCCGTAGGTCAGGCCAGTGGGGATCAGCGGCAGCAGCCAGTCGGGCGGCCGCACCGCCCAGTCCGGCGCGATCGCGCCGCCAAACACGCTGTAGTCGGGATGGGCGGCGGCGCAGACTTGCCATTGCTGCAGCCAGTCCGGCGCCGGCGTGGCGTCGTCATCGGTAAAGATCCACAGCGCATCGTCGGGCTCGGATTCGGACAGCATCACTTCGAGCGCCAGGTTCAGCGCGTGGTTCTTGCCCGGCTGCGGCGCATGCAGGCAGCGCATCGGCAAGCGGCTGGCGTAACTGGCCAGTAGCTCCGGCGTGCCGTCGGTGCTGGCGTTGTCCACCACCAGCAACCGCCAGCCGTCGGCGGGCGCCGCCAGCCGGCAATACGCGTCCAGCACCTGGGGCAGCGTGGCGACGCCATTGCGGGTTGCCATGAGTACGGTCAACAAGGCCCTCTCCCCCGTGTCCTATGATTGCCAGATCAAAAAGCCAGTGTACTGATCAGCTCAAACATATCGTTGAGCCACATCAATGACTTCCATGCGCGACATACTCGTCACCCTCATCGTGTTTGCCAGCTTGCCGCTGATCCTCAACAAGCCGGTCAACGGCGTGTTGATGTGGATCTGGATCAGCGTGATGAATCCGCACACCCAAAGCTGGGGTTTCGCCGCCACCTTTCCGTTCGCCCAGATCATCGCCGTGGTCACGCTGTTCAGCCTGGTCACCTCGCGCAGCGCCAAGACCTTGCCGGCCAGCGGCATCACCTTTACGTTGCTAGCCATGTTGCTGTGGATGAACGTCACCACCCTGTTCGCGATCTACCCGGATGCCTCGTTCACGCAGCTCAGCAAAGTCATGAAAATCATGCTGATGAGCCTGGTTACGATGGTGGTCATCCGCAGCCGCGAGGATGTGCACCGCATGATCTGGGTGCTGGTGGTGTCGCTGGGGTTTTACGGCGTCAAAGGCGGCATCTTCACGGTGCGCGAGGGCGGCAACTACCGCGTATGGGGACCGAACGGCACCTTTATCGGCGGCAACAACGAGATCGCGCTGGCGCTGATCATCGCCATTCCGCTGATGCGCTATTTGCAGCTGAGCACCGACAGCCGCTGGATACGACGCGGCCTGAGCGTCACCATGCTGCTGTCCGCCATGGCGGCGTTGGGGTCGTACTCGCGCGGCGCGCTGCTGGCGATCGCCGCCATGCTCGCGCTGATGTGGTTCAAGAGCCACAAGAAAATGGTCGGTGGCGTGCTGATCACACTGTGCGCGCCGCTGGCCCTGCTGTTCATGCCCGAACGCTGGGCCGAGCGCATGGACAGCATCGCCAATTACGAGGCGGACAGCTCGGCGATGGGACGGATCAACGCCTGGCACATGGCCTACAACCTGGCCAAGGACCGCCTGTTCGGCGGCGGTTTCGAGATTTCCGAGCCGTACGTGTTCTATTTGTACGCACCGGACCCGAACGCGGTGCATGCGGCCCACAGCATTTATTTCCAGGCGCTCGGTGAACACGGCTTCATCGGCCTGGCCTTGTATCTGCTGCTCGGCGCACTGACCTGGCGTTCCGCCGCCTGGATAGCCCGCAACGGCCGCGACGATCCGGAACTGCTGTGGGCCTGCAGTCTGGCCCGGATGATACAAGCCAGCCTGATCGGCTTCGCGGTGGGCGGCGCCTTCCTCAGCCTGCTGTACTTCGACGTTCCCTATTATCTGATGGCCGCCGTGGTCGCCATGCGCGCGCTGACCGAGCAGCGGCTGGCCGCGCGCACAACCGGGAGATCATCATGAGTTCGCAACGCCTGTCCATCCTGATCTACCACCGCGTGCTGGCCCGGCCCGACCGCTTGCTGCCCAGCCTGCCCGACGTGCGCCAGTTCAACCGCCAGATGGCGCTGCTCAAGCGCTGTTTCCGCGTGCTGCCACTATCGGTGGCGATACGCTTGCTGCAACGCCGGGCTTTGCCCGCACGCGCCGCCTGCATCACCTTTGACGATGGCTATGCCGACAATGTGGAACACGCGCTGCCCGTCCTGCAACGGTACGGACTACACGCCACCTTCTTCATCGCCAGCGCTTATCTGGATGGCGGCCAGATGTGGAACGACGACATCATCGACCACGCGCGGCAAAACGGTCTGGACTGCGCGGCGCTGGATCAACTGCTGACGCGCATAAAATACCTGCCCTTCGACGAGCGCCTGCGCGCCGCCAGCGCCATGGCGCCGCCGCGCCGGAGCGAGCTGATGATGCGTACCAGCCAAGTGGAGGCGCTGGCGACGGCCGGCATGGAGATCGGCGCGCACACGCACTGGCATCCTATCCTGTCGGCCATGGCCGGGTCGGCCGCGCTGGCCGACATCGCCCACGGCAAAGCGACGCTGGAGGACATCACGCAACGGCCGGTCACGCTGTTCGCCTACCCGAACGGCAAGCCGGCGACGGATTACCAGCCGTGTCACGTCGAGATGGTGCGCCAACTGGGCTTTGCCGCCGCGTGCAGCACCGTCGCCGGCACGGCTCACCAGGGCAGCGACTTGCTACAGTTGCCGCGCTTCACGCCCTGGGAACGGGATGCGCCGCGATTTCTGCTGCGTCTGCTGGCGCAGCGGCGGCACCCGGTGTGACGTGGTGATGCAGCCATTGCTCCAGCATCATCAGCACCCAGATCATGGTGCCGTGATAAGCCGGATGCTCATGCACCAGCGTCTGCGTCAGCCGGTCGATGAAGGCGAGACGGACGATGCCGCGTGATTTCAACTGCGACAAACTGTCGAAGGCTAGTTCCCGCAAACGCGCATCGGCCAGCAACCAGGTGCCGAACGGCATGCCGAAGCCTTGCTTCTTCTTGCGCAATATCGCGCGCGGCAAATGTTCGCGCAGCGCGTGCTTGAAGAAATAGCGCAGCCGGGTGCCGTTCAGCTTGTCGCGTGGCGGCAGGCGCGCGGAGAACGCCAGCAATTCATCGCTGAGGAAGGGAAATCCGACTTCGATCCCAGACAGATCGCAAGCCAGCGCCACCTTGCGCAGATCGTTATCGGCCAGCGTGTAGCGCATATCCAGCGCCTGCAGGCGGTTGATCTGGCTGAGGCCGTGCGCTTCCCAGTAGCAGGAGGTCATTTGCGCCATCGGCGCGCCCTCATCCACCGTCGCCAGAAAATCCGACTGCAACACCTCCGCCGGGCCATAGCGCCGTAGCAGATTGTAAGTGTCCAGCCGCGCCGGCATCGGCACCAGCGCTTGTTCGACGTAGCTGCGCGCCTTGCGCAGCAGGGGCAGGTCCAGCCGGCCTGAAACGCCAAACAGCAGCGGCTCCAGCGCCAGTTGCCGCAGGCCCGACGGCAATTGCTCGTAGCGCGAGAACACCGCCTGTCTGGCGTAGCGTTCGTTGCCGCCGAATAGTTCATCGCCGCCGTCGCCGCCCAACAGCCGGGTGACGCCGTCAGCACGCGCCATCTGCGCGCAAAAATAGGCCGGCACCACCGAGGCGTTGCCGAATGGCTGGTCGGCTGCGGCGGCGATGCGCGGAATGGCATCCGCCACATCCCCCGCCGTCAAATAGTATTCCTGATGCGCAGCATCGAAATGCCTGGCGGCGATGCGGGCGTAGGCCATCTCGTCATAACCGTCGACATCGAAGCCGATGGAATAGGTGCGCGCCGGCCGGCCTGTGACCTTGCCCAGCATGCCTGCCAGCGTGGAACTGTCGGTGCCGCCGCTGAGGAAGGCGCCGATTTGTCCGGCGTCCTCCGCCTCCTGCCGCACAGCATCCCCGATGGCCGCGAGGAATTGCTTCTTCATCAGCACAAAAGGCAGCGTACGCTCTTCGCGGAAACGCAGGCGCCAGTAGGAACCGCGCTCCATCCGTCCGCGTCTGTACAGCAGATATTCGCCCGGCAGCAGGCGATGCTGGTGGCGGAAAATCGTCCGAGGTGACGGAATCATGTGGAAATACAGGTAGTTGAACATGGACTGTGCGTCCAGCTCGCCGGCCGGCAAGGCAGCGGCGCTGGTGGCAAAGCTCAATCCATCCTGTCCCGCTTGGTAGTGCATGGGATGAACGCCGCAGCGGTCGATGGCCAGCAGCGCGCGGCTGGACGCGGTGTCGATGATGCAGAGCGCGAAATGCCCGGACAACTCGCCGCAAGCATGCGGGCCGCGCGCGCGCCACGCCGCACCCAGCCGCGCGGCCAGTTGCTCCTTGCTGCCATCCAGCCTGGCCCGGCCCCAGACCGCGACCAGCAAGCCCGCTTCCTGATGCACGCTGGCGCTGCCGTCAGCGGCGGCCACAGTCAGCGCGGCGCCGCCTTGCGCCAGCGTCCGCGCGCGCTCGTCGCCGAACTGGCTCAGTTGCGCGGGTGCCAGCGGCAAGGACTGGGCCGTTGCCTCCGCATCGCCATCGGACGCCAGCCGCAGATAGCCGCACAGGCCGCTCATACCAGCACCTCCAGCGGCACCGGATGGCTGAGGAAGGCGGTCGGGCTGGCGCTCATGCCGTAGGCGCCGGATTGGAACACCACCACGTAATCGCCAGGTTCGGCGCGCGCCATTTCCATGCGGTCGGCCAGGGTGTCCAACGGTGTGCACAAGGGACCGACTACGGTGACGATTTCACGCGGGCCGCCATGCATGCGGTTGCCGATGGATACCGGATAATTCTTGCGGATCACCTGGCCAAAGTTGCCGGAGGCCGCCAGATGATGATGCAGCCCGCCATCCGTGATGACAAACACCTGCCCATGCGACAACTTGCGCTCCAGAACCCGACAGACGTAAATCCCGGCTTCCGCCACCAGATAGCGCCCAAGCTCCAGCACCAGCTGGGTCTGCGGCGAGGCCACGGACAGGACGTGCAGCGTTTCGCCCAGGCCATCGGCCACGGCGCGCAGATCCAGCGCCTGCTCACCGGGGAAATACGGCACGCCAAAGCCGCCGCCGATATTCAGCAAGCGCATTGCCGACGGCGCATCAGCCGCCAGACGCAACGCCAGTTGCACGCACAGCCGCTGCGCTTGCTGTATCGCGCTGGCCGACAGATTCTGCGCCCCGCAAAACAGATGAAAACCGTGAAAATCCAGCCCCAGCTCGCCCAACTGGCGCAGCATGCGCGGCACGCGCTCGGCATCGACGCCGAATTGCTTGGGCCCGCCGGCCATCTTCATGCCCGCATATTTAAGCTCGAACTCCGGATTGACGCGCACCGCCACCCGTGGCGTGATGCCGAGCAGATCGCCGATGCGCGCCACGCGCGCCATTTCCTCCTCCGATTCCAGATGCAGCAGCACCCCGGCCGCCACGGCGCTGCGCAATTCGGCATTGCGCTTGCCCGGCCCGGCAAAGCTGATGCGCGCCGGCGCCATGCCGGCATCCAGCGCGGTTTTCATCTCGCCGGCGGAAGCGACATCGAATCCGTCGACCAACGCGGCCATCATCTGCACCAGCGCCGGCATCGGGTTGGCCTTCACCGCGTAGTGCAACGCCACGCCCGGTGGCAAGGTGTTGCGCAGCAAATTGACACGCGACTGGATGTGGTTGCGTTCATAGGCGTAGAACGGCGTGCTTCCCACCCGCTCCGCCAGTCTCGGCAGCGCGATGCCGCCCAGTTGCAGGCTGTCGTCCTGCACCGGGAATTGGCGCTGTTCGGCGTGTAAAGGCGTCATACGCTAGTCTCCAGCAGATGCGCCAGCAGTCGGCGATCGATTTTGCCGTTGGGATTGCGTGGCAAAGGCTCGCCGCGCACAACAATTTGCGTCGGCACCATGTATGCCGGCAGCGCGCGCTTACAGGCGGCCAGTAGCGCGCCGGCGTCTATCTCGCCGCCATGAACCACCAGCGCGATTACATGACCCAGCGCCGGATGCGGCACGCCCAGCGCCGCCGCCTCGGACACCAGACCGGTGGCGTACACCACCTCCTCTACCTCGGCCGGACTGACGCGGTAGCCGGAGGTCTTGATCATGTCATCGCTGCGGCCGATGAAGTAGAGATAGCCTTCTTCGTCGGCCCGCACCGTATCGCCCGACCACACCGCCAGCTCCGGCAGCGTCAGGCCGCCGCTTCGATCCGGCAGTGGCCGGAAGCGTTCAGTGGTGCGGGCGGCGTCGTTCCAATAACCCAGCGTCACCAGCGCACCACGGTGCACCAGCTCGCCCGGTTCGTTCGGACCGCACGGCGTGCCGTCGGCGCGCAACACCAGGATTTCCGCGTTGGGAATCGCCTTGCCCATCGATTCCGGCCGCAGCTCCAGCTGCTCCGGCGCCAGATAGGTCGAACGGAAGGCTTCGGTCAGGCCGTACATCAGGAAAATTTCCACATACGGCAGGCTTCTGCGCAGCGTTTTGACCACATGCGGCGGCATCACGCCACCGGAATTGGTGATGTAGCGCAGCCGGCGCGCGTGATGCCAGTGCAAGCCCGCCAGTTGTATCCACAGCGGCGGCACACCCGCCAGGCCGGTGATGCGCTCGCGGTCGACCGCGTCGACAATATCGCGCACCAGCAGGTGATTGAGTAACACCGCGCAGGCGCCGCTGGCGAAGGCAGTGGTCAGCTGGCTCAGGCCGTAATCAAAACTGAGCGGCAGCACGCACAGGATGCGGTCTTCCTCGTTATTTTTCAGATAGCTGGCGACACTTTCGGCGCCAGCCACCAGATTGCGATGCGACACCACCACCCCTTTCGGCTTGCCGGTGCTGCCGGAGGTGTACAGAATCGCCGCCATGTCGCTATCGATGCACCGGTGCGGCGCCTGGGCCTGCGGCTCGGCCGGCAGCATCGATTCGCGCCAGGAATGCACTTCCAGGCCGGGCAACGGCGGCAGTTCCTGCATCGCGCCGATTACCACCACCGTCCGCAGATCCGGGCATTGTCCCAGCGCGCCAGCCAGTTGCTGCAAGCGCTCGCGCGAGGTCACCAGGATACGCACATTGCAATCGGCCAGGATGTAGGCCACCTGCTCCGGCTTGAGCACCGGGTTGACCGGCACGAACACCGCGCCGGCGGCCGCCGCGCCAAACATGGCCGCCACCGCCTCCTCGCGCTTTTCGAGGAACACCGCCAGCCGTTCGCCACGACCCAGCCCGTGGCGCAGCCAGGCATCGGCGGCGCGCAGCACCATTTGCGCCAGCGCAGCGTAATTCAGACCGACGCCCTGATAACTGAGCGCCTGCCGTTCCGGCATCGCCTGCGCCGAACGGAAAATGAAATCGTGTATGAGCTGCGTCATGGCGGGGACCGGAAACGGGGCACGGTCTTCCATGATCGGCATAAACAGCCCGGCAGTTCTTGACGCGCATCAAACGCCGCGCGCGCTTGTGCTGGCGCAAACCGTGGATGTTGCGCACATAGTTTAATCAGATCCCCGCCCTCCCTTGGATCGACCTTCATGTGGACACCTTCCATCCTCGCGCAATTAGGTTGGCTGAACGCCGGTCTGTACCTGCTGGCGCGGATCATGCAAAAGGCCAGTGGCGGCCGATGGACGATGTACCGCTACCTGTTTGTGGCCCAATACGTGGCCGACACACCACTGACGCCGATGCGCGGCGCCGATATCGCCATCCACATGGCGGACCGCGTGCAGCCGCTGCCGGAGGACTATCCGCGGCCGGCGGCGGTGGTGACGGCGCGTTACGCGCAAGGTGCCCGGTCCCTTAGCGCGTGGCGCAATGACCGCCTGGCCGGTTTTATCTGGTTGATCTTCGACACCTACCAGGAAGACGAGGTGCGCGCCCGCTATCAACTGGCGTCGCCGCAGGCCAGCTGGGATTTCGATGTCTGGGTGCGGCCGGACGAGCGCCTGGGCTGGGTGTTCCGCCGGCTGTGGGAAGCGGCCCGCATCCATCTGCGTCAGCGCGGCATCCGCTGGACCTGCAGCCGCATCTCCGCCTTCAACGCCGGCTCGCTGCGCGCCCACGGGCGAATCGGCACCCGGCCACTCGGTCACGCCACCTTTCTACGCTGCGGCGCATGGCAATGGATGTTCGCCAGCCTGCGGCCATATTTCCACCTGTCGCGCAGCCCCGCGTCATTCCCGCGACTGATCTTCGACACCAGCACACTGCAGGAGCAGCCATGCCAGAACACCACCTCCAACAAGTCTGCCGCATCCTGAGAACCACGCTAAGTCTCGGCCAGCAGCCGTTGTCGGCGGATACGCCGCTACTGGGCAGCCTGCCCGAACTCGATTCAATGGCGGTGGCCAGCCTGATCGTCGCGCTGGAAGAGCACTACGGCTTCATTGTCAACGACGACGAAATCAGCGCGCGCCACTTCGCCACGGTCGGCACGCTGACCGATTTCGTCACTGGCAAACTGGCCTGACCGTGGATACGCCAGCCCTGGCCGCGCTGCCATTCTTCCTCAGCACCGATGACGGCGAACGCTTTTGCCTGTACCACGAGCCGGACACCGGCGCGCCGCCGCGCGGCGCCATCCTCTACGTCCATCCGTTCGCCGAAGAGCTGAACAAAAGCCGGCGCATGGTGGCGCTGCAGGCGCGCGCCTACGCCCAGGCAGGATTCGGCGTACTGCAAATCGATTTATTCGGCTGCGGCGACAGCACCGGCGACATGGTCAACGCCCGCTGGGACATCTGGCTTGACGACCTGGCGCACGCCTGGCGCTGGCTGGAACAGCGCGTAAACGGCCCGCGCTACCTGTGGGGCTTGCGCCTGGGCGCCCTGCTGGCGCTGGACTTCTCGGCGCATGCGCGGCCGCAGGCGCTGATTCTTTGGCAGCCGGCGCTCAGCGGCCGCGCCCATCTCAACCAGTTCACGCGCATGCAAAGCGCGGCGCGTATGTTCGCGGATGCGCCAGCCGTCGAGCAAAGTCCGGAGATCGGCGGCTATCTGATATCGCCGGCGCTATCCGACAGCATCAGCCAACTGGATGCCGTCCAGCTGGTGCCGCGTTGCCCGGTGCAGTGGCTGGAGCTGTCCTCGCAGCCAGCGGCCGATGATTACGCGGTCGCCGCCGGCAAGGCCCAGGCCAGTTTGCAACCGGCTTCGCAGCTGCTGGTCGAGCAATGGCGCCAGGCGGGCGCCACCATCAAGGCGTATCCGGTGTATGGCGAACCATTCTGGAACAGCAGCGAAATCGGCATCTCGTCGCAACTGCTGGCCGCGACCACCGCCGCCGCCATCCATGAGGACCAACGATGACACAACAGCGCGCGCTGCATTTCAGCTGCCATGACTGCTGGCTGTTCGGCATCCTGCACGTGCCGGAGCAGCCCTTGTCGCGCGGTGTGCTGATCGTCACCGGCGGGCCGCAGTACCGCATCGGCAGTCACCGCCAGTTCGTGCTGCTGGCACGCCATCTGGCCGAACAGCAGGTGCCGGTGATGCGCTTCGACTATCGCGGCATGGGTGACAGCGAAGGCGATATGCGCGATTTCGAATCGATCCAGGACGACCTGGAAGCCGCCATCGGCGAATTCTTCAACGCCATGCCAGGCTTGAAGGAATTGGTGTTGTGGGGCCTGTGCGACGGCGCTACAGCCGCCGCCTTCCACGCCGCCGGCGATCCGCGCGTCACCGGCCTGGTGATGCTGAATCCCTGGGTGCGCACCGCGCAGGGACAGGCGCGCACCACGCTGCGCCACTACTACTGGCAGCGCATCCGCGAACCCGAATTCTGGCGCAAGCTGGCGCGCGGCCGCTTCGGCCTGCGTGGCGCGCTGACCTCATTCGGCGCATTGGCGCTGGCCGCCAGTCAGCCGGCCGCGCAAATGGCGCCGCTGCCGGAACGCTTGTATCAATCGCTGCAGCGTTTTCGCGGCCGCATCCTGATCATTCTCAGCGGCGCCGACCTTGGCGCGCGCGAGTTCATGGCCCTGCCGCGCCAGCATCCGCACTGGCGCAAGCTGCTGGCGGCGCCACACGTGCGGCAGATATTGATCCCGCATGCCAACCACACCTTCGCACGCCAGGCATGGCGCGACCAGGTGGCCGACCTTTGCGTTCAATGGATAAGAGCATGGTAAAGCGCGCCCTGATGATCGCCTATCACTATCCGCCACTGTGCGGCGGAAGCGGCATCCACCGCACGCTGTCATTCAGCCAGTATCTGCCGCGCTTCGGCTGGACCCCGCTGGTGCTGTCGGTCAGCCCCAACGCCTATCCCCAGCGCGGACCGGATTACACCATCCCGCAAGTGCAGGTACACCGCAGCTTCGCGCTGGATACCGCACGCCAGCTGGCCATCGGTGGCCGCTATCCCGGCCTGCTGGCGCAGCCGGATCGCTGGATCTCCTGGTGGCTGAGCGCCATTCCGGCCGGGCTGCGGTTGATCCGCCAGCATCGTCCGCAAGTGATCTGGTCCAGCTACCCGATCGCCACCGCCCACCTGATTGGCCTGACGCTGCACCGCCTCACCGGCCTGCCATGGGTGGCCGACCAGCGCGATCCGATGACCGACACCGACTATCCCGCCGATCCACGCCGCCGCCGCATCCACGGCTGGATTGAGGAACAGGCATTGCGCCACAGCGCGGCGGTGATCTGCACCACCCCCGGCGCGGTGCGCGACCTCACCCAGCGATTTCCCGACGTGGACGCCGGCCGCATCGGGCTTATCGAAAACGGCTACGACGAAGCCAGCTTCATCGCGGCGGAAATCGGCGCGCCGCCACCGCGCGCCGGGCATGCGCCATTCCGCCTGCTGCACAGCGGCCTGATTTATCCGTCCGAACGCGATCCCGGCGCCTTGTTTGCCGCGCTGGCACGCCTGCGCGCGGCCGGCGCCATCGATCCCGCCGGCTTCCGGCTGGTGTTGCGGGCCACCGGTCATGACCATTATCTGCGCGGCTTGATCGCCCAATATGCCGGCCTGGCGCCGCTGATCGACATCGCGCCGCCGCTGCCGCACCGCGAAGCGCTGGCCGAAATGCTGCATGCCGATGGCCTGCTGCTGCTGCAAGCGCAGAACTGCAACGGCCAGATTCCGGCAAAGCTGTACGAATACCTGCGTGCGCAGCGCCCGTTGCTGGCGTTGACGCACCCGGACGGCGACACCGCCGGCATGCTGCGCCGCGCCGGCATCCACACCATGGCGCCGCTGGACCGCAGCGAAGACATCGCTGCGGCGCTGATGAATTTCATGGATTTGTGCCGCGCGCAGCAAGCGCCGGTAGCGCCGAGAGCCGTGATCGTACGCCAGTCACGCTGCGCCCGTACCCGCGAACTGGCGCGCTTATTCGACCGCATCGCCCGGAGGAACGCATGAAAGCCGCCATCATCATCCTGCCTTTGTTGTGCGGGTCCGCGCAGGCGGCCGACGATTGCCCGCCTTACGTCAAGCACGATGTGGGCGGCGATTACTACAACGCCGACGACCGTAAAAGCCTGACCGTGGTCGAAACCTTCCACTTCACCCCGCAGGTGGAGCAACTGGTGCGCGGCTCCACCGGCAAGCTGGGGGCGGACATCAGCTACACGCTGGAGCACTTCCCCAATCATCCGCGCGCGCTGACGGCGATGTCGCGCCTGGCCCTGCGCGACAAGACCACCCGGCCGCAAGGGTCGCACTACACGGTGGAATGCTTCTTCGACCGGGCAATCCGATTCCGGCCAGAAGACGCGCGGGTGCGCATGCTGTTCGGTAGCTATCTGCTGGCCATCGGCCAATCCGACCCGGCGCTGGAGCAGTTGGAGGAAGCGGCCCGGCTGGAGCCGAGCAATCCGACCGCGCACTATAATCTCGGCCTGCTGTACCTCAGGCGCAAAGACTACGACAAGGCCCGCGCCAGCGCGCAGAAAGCCTACGGCATGGGCTTCCCGCTGCCTGGCCTGAAGAAGCAGCTGACCGCCGCCGGCGAATGGCGCGACTGACTACTTGAGGCCATGATGGGTCATCAAGTCATATAACGTTGGGCGGCTAACGCCCAGTAATTCGGAGGCCTTGACGATATTCCCGTCGGCCCGCGCCAGCGCCTTGACCATCGCCTGATATTCCACCTGATCGCGCAACTGGCGCAAATTCAGGCTTGCCTCCTCAACTTCCGGCAAGCCCAGATCCGCAGGCGTGAGCTGCGGACCATCGGACATGATGACCGCGCGGCGGATGCAGCTTTCCAGCTCGCGCACATTGCCCGGCCAGCCGTAGGCCTCGATCGCCGCCAGCGCATCGGCACTGAAGGCCATCAACGGCCTTCCCTCACCGGCGCAGAATTTGTTGCGGAAGTGATGCGCCAGCAGCGCGGCGTCGCCGGCGCGCTCGCGCAGCGACGGAATCCGCAGCACGATTTCGCTCAGGCGGTAATACAAATCCTCGCGGAAGCTACCCTCCGCGGCCAGCGTTTTCAGATCGCGATGCGTGGCGCAGATCACCCGCACATCGATGGCGATTTCGCTGCGCCCGCCAATCCGTTCGATCACCCGCTCCTGTAGAAAGCGCAGCATCTTGGCCTGTAGCGGCACCGCCATGTCGCCGATTTCGTCGAGGAAGAATGTGCCGCCCTGCGCCAATTCCAGCTTGCCGGGTGTTTGACGGGAGGCGCCGGTGAACGCGCCCTTCTCGTAGCCGAACAATTCACTTTCCAGCAGATTCTCCGGAATCGCCGCGCAGTTGATGGCCACGAAGCGCTTGCCCTGGCGCGCACTCAGTTGATGCAGACCGCGCGCGATCAGCTCCTTGCCGCTGCCGGATTCCCCATGCAGCATCACCGTCGCCGACGACGGCGCCACCTTTTCAACATTGCGGCAGAGTTTAAGCATGGCCGGATCGCGGCTGATGATCCCGGCCAGCGGCGAGTCGGCTTCTATCTGAAGCATGCGGCGGTTTTCCTGCTGCATGGCGTGCAGATAGAAGGCGCGCGCGATCACCAGCGCAAGCGTGTCGGCGTCCAGCGGTTTCTGGTGAAAGTCGTAGGCGCCCATGGCGATGGCGCGCAAGGCGTGCGCTCGCTCCTGATTACCGGACAGGATGATGACCTTGGTGTCCGGCGCCAGCGCCAGCATCTGCGATAACAGCGCCAGGCCCTCGCTGGCGCCGTCCGGGTCCGGTGGCAGGCCCAGGTCCATCGTCACCACCGCCGGCTGATGGCGGCGAAGTTGCGCCAGCGCCGATTCGCGGTCGTCGGCGGTGATAGTGTCGTAGGCGTCGAGACTCCAGCGCAGCTGTTTTTGCAGACCCGGATCATCCTCAACGATCAACAGCTTCTGCTTCCCCATGGACGATCTCCTTGTATAGCGGCAGTGTGATGCGAAACGTCGTGCCTTGTCCGGGGGCGCTGCTAACCTCCAACTGACCGCCGATCTCGCGCAAATATTCGCGGCTTTCGAACACGCCTATGCCCATGCCGGCCGATTTGGTGGACACGAAAGGCTGGAACAGCCCTTCGCGCATGAATTGCTCGCTCATGCCCTGGCCGGTGTCGCTCAACTCCACCACGGCCGCGCCGGCGGTTTCGGATAGGCGCAGCGAGACACACCCCGCGCGCGGCGTGGCCTCAATCGCATTCTGGATCAAATGACCGAACACGCGATGCAGCCGCTGGGCGTCAGCCATCACCGCCAAATCGTGCTCCGGCAGCTCGATGGATGGCTGTGGTTCACTGGCGGCATGCTGACGCACCGCGCCTTTCAGCAGCGCCGGCAGCGACAGCACACTTCTGCCGTCGGCGACATCATCATGCCGCAACTTGAGCAGCATCTGCTTCATCTTGGCGAGTGAGTGCGACAGCGTGTCCAGCATATCGCTTTGGAAGGCCGGATTGGCCTGATGTCGTTCAGCGTTCACCAACAGCAGGGAAAGCTGCGACACCAGATTCTTCAAATCGTGGACGATGAAGGTCGACATGCGGTTAAAAGATTCAAACTGGCGCGCAATCGCCAGACTGCCAGCGGACGTGCGATGGGCAAGATAGCTGGCGGCCTGGCTGGCCGCTATCTTTAGCACATCGCGCACCTCCCAATTCAACTGTAGCTGGGTGCGCGGCGGCGCCAGGCAAATGAAGCCGAACAGGCCACCGTCCAGCGTCAACGGCACCAGCAACCATAAGCCATCCGCCCAAGCCGGGGGTGTCAGACCATGATAGCGCTCGGGGTGCGCGCGCCAGTCGGGGAATTCGACCACCCAGTTGCGCGTGACCAGCAAACTAACCAACGCGCCATTGCTGTCCTCACGCGCTGGTGGCAGCGGCAGATTCCAGCGCGCGGATGCCTGATAGCTGCCGTCCTCCCGCCGCTGCCACAGCAGCCCGCCCGGACTCTCGACCAGCCGGGCAATGGATTGGATAGCTCGTTCCGGCAGCGCGCCGGCATCGTCAGCCAACGCGCGTGTGAAGCGCTGCCACTCTTCGCGATAGTCGTAGCGGCCCTGGTAGAAATGCTTGCTGATGAATATTTTCAGCCGGGCGCGCGCGGCGCCGGAAAACAGCAAGGCCGTCAGCAGCAGCGCCGCCCCGCACAGGCAAGCCAGCTGCATCATCGGCCCCCACGCGCCGCCTACCGCGCGCAGATACCAGGCGCTGGCCGCCATGCACAGCAAATACAAACCCGC
>JAIZVZ010000150.1 GCA_021768485.1 Oxalobacteraceae bacterium
CTGTTTATTCAATGCCTGTTTTTTACTACCTGTTACTCAAACATCGCGGCGCTGTGGCGCCTTTGTCATATAAGGAGTGTCAATGCTCACCTCTACCTATGCTCTTGCCACGTTTTCGGTTGAACAGGCGGACGTTCGTAAGCGCTTATTCGATTGTAAAGAGCATGTGCAGGCCAATTTCATCGGCCGTCTGCAGATCGAGCAGTGCGACCTGACTTCAGCCGTCGACCGCCTTGGCCAATGGCATCAGCGCTGCCAGTTGCGCAAGCTCGACCGTTATCTGATTCCGGCATTGCGCCAGGCCACGCATCAGGCCGATGCCTTGCTGGACGAAATCGATTCGCTGAGCGCGCTCGGTTTTCGCCTGCTAGGCAACTTGCGCCAGCGCCTGAGCCAGGCCGTCGACCAGAGCGCCGCCTGGCTCGATCAGTTTTGCACTACCATGCTTGGTTATTGCACGAGTCAATTCGAGCGGCTCGACAAGGAAGAGGGTGAATTGTTTACGCTGGCCCGGCAGGTGTTTTCGCGTGAGGGCTGGTTTGCCATGGTCAAACAGATTTTGCTCAATGACGTGACATGGCAAGTCCGACGGGCGCCGCGTCAAGGTAGCATTGCCGGTCTGTCGCTGGTCGTGCCGGCGCAGAATGCCGAATGTGCGGATCGGCCCCCGGTCGCGCCGAAAATAGCCTCGCAGGCGCCGCCGACGGCCAGTTTCGATCCGGCGCGCTCGGCAGCGCTGTGCGGATGACTTTGAAGGCGCGCCGTTGACAGGCGCAACAGGCGCGCCTTTTTTCTTCGTTTATTTGTTCTTTTTTCTCGCTCACTCTTGCCTCCCTCTTTTTTTGCGCTTCTGGGCTTTTGTTTGCATTTCTTTTCAATTTTTTTCATGTTTTTGCAGTTTTAAGCCTGCGCCGGCATGCGACTGCCGCGGCAAGTCGCCAGCCTGCGCTGCAAATGACGGCTTTTCAGAGGGGGCGCCCGGACATGTGTGCCAATGAAAGAGGCCGACACGGCTGGAAGGACAGCGGAAACGGCAGGTGAAAAGACTGCTTAAACAGGCGCTGAAACGGCGGGCAGACAGGTGGTCAAACAGGTGGTCAAACAGGCGTTCCCGTCGCTACTTTTTCCCGCGTAAGGAATATCTTCCGTCTGCGCCATGAGCTTGCTATCATAGCGTTTTGACCGATTCTGCCCATCCATGTTCGATTTCCTGTTTAAACGTTCTTCCGGCAAGGCTTCGACGGCATCGGCTTCTGCACAACAAAAACCAGCCACCGACAAGCGCACGGCGCCGAAGACGGCGGTAATCGAGGCCGGCAAGGCCGAGCTGGTCCTGGCGGCCAGCCAGATGGCGCGCCTGCACGCACAAGAACTTTTGCTGCGGGCGCAAAGCAATAGCGATGTCGCCAATGAAAATGCCTTGGCGCAATTTATCAGCGAATGCGAATTTGCCGATGCCCGGCTGATCGCTGCCGACGGCGTGCAAACGCGTCCGGTTCTCACGCAGGTCCACCATGCGATGCGCAATGTCGACCGCCGCGTGGCAAAACTGATGCAGGCGCGGCTCGATGCCCTCAGCGTGCAAGAGCGCCAGCAACAGCAGATCCAGCAATGCATCGATGAGGCCAGTCATTTATTGCAGCAGGCATCGATGGCCCCCAATCAGGTGGCGCAGATCGATCATGCCTGGCAAGCCATTGCCGTGGGCACCGATCTGGCGCCGCAAGCGCTTGTCCACCAGTTTGAACAGGTCCGCGCCGCCCTGGCGCAGCGTCTGGCGGCGCAGGCCGCATTGCAGCGCGCGGTACTCGATGGCCTGGCGGCATTGCGCGCGCTGGCCGCCGACGGCAGCACCGAATCGGCCGCCAACGCCGCGGCGCGTCTCGATCAATGGGCACAGCAGATTCAGCGTTTTGGCGCGGCGGCCGAAGCGCCTTCGCTGCCCAAACATTTGCTCAGCCAAATGGCGGCCGAGTATGCCCAAAGTCTGCAGCGCGTCAACGCCTTGATGCGGCGCGATGCCGCGCTGCTGGCGCGGAGAAATGCGCTGGCACAATGGATGGAGGTGCCAGCCGCCAGCCTCGATTCGGCGCAATTGCGGCAGGCCTGGAACGATTTGCCGGCCTTGCCGGCCGCGGCCGGCGGCGAGGACGATTTGCAGAATCAGTTTGACGCCCTGTTGCGGCAAGTGCGCGCCGCACACGTTGAGGCCGCCCCGGCCGCCCCGGCTGCGCCTGCGGCCGCCAAGGCAGTTGCTGCGGCCGGTATTGCGGCGGCAGGCGCGGCGGCTGCCGGTGAGCAGCGGATGAGCGTAGCCGAATTTGTCGAGACGCTGGCGGCCATGGAGGCGGCGCTCGAGCAGGGCGCTTTGCAGCAGGCGTCACAGCACGATAAAGTCATCCGCAATCGCGCCCCCAAGCGGCTGTCGGAGCAGCATGGCAGCCAGCTGGCCGCGGTGCGCGCCGAACTGGCACGCCTGAGCGGCTGGGCCAAATGGGGCGGCAATGTCTCGCGCGAGGAATTGATCAAGACGGTCGAACAATTGGCTGTCCAGGCATCGTCGCCAAGCGAATTGGCGCGTCTGGTCGGCAGCGCACGCGACGGCTGGAAAGTGCTCGACACGCAATCTGGGCCGGCGCCCAAAGCCTTGTGGGAACGCTTCGATGCCGCCTGCACGATTGCCTATGCGCCGGCCGCCGCCCATTTCAGGCAACTGGCCGAGGAACGCCGTCAAAACGTCGACAAGGCGCGTGCGCTGCTGGCTGAAATCGCGCGTTTCGCGCACGATAGCGGTGTTGCCGGTGTTGCCGATGCTGATGCTGATGCTGATGCCGATGCTGATGCCGATGCTGCTGCCGATGCTGCTGCCGCCGAAGA
This sequence comes from Oxalobacteraceae bacterium, assembly GCA_021768485.1. Classification (GTDB taxonomy): domain Bacteria; phylum Pseudomonadota; class Gammaproteobacteria; order Burkholderiales; family Burkholderiaceae_D; genus JAIZVZ01. The sequence goes on from JAIZVZ010000150.1 coordinate 2,878, forward strand.
TGCGGCGCCCGACTGGAAAGCGGTCGGCGCGTTTTGTCAGCGCATGCAAAGCGCCTGGCGCCAGTGCGGACCGCTCGACCGCAAGGAAAAAAAGGCGCTCGATGCGCAGTTCGAGGCCGCGCTGCAGACCTTGCAGCAGCCGCTGGCACGGCGCCAGGAAACCGACATCGCCCTGTGCGAACAATGGATTGCCGAGGTTGCCGCCCTCGATAGCGGCGAGCGCGGCGCACTCGATACGCTCAAGGCGGTGCAGGCCCGCTGGCAAGAGCGGGCCAAGGCCTTGCCGCTGCCGCGCAAGACCGAGCAATTGTTATGGCAGCGCTTTCGCGCGGCCTGCGATGCCGTGTTTGCCGAGCGCAAGCAGCTGCAAAACGTCGCCGATGCCGAACGCCAGCAACATCTGACGGCCAGGATCGCCGTCTGCGAACAGCTTGAACATGCGCTGGCCGATCTCGCTGCGGCGCCGGCCGCCGTCGACGAGACGGCCAGCGCCGTGCAGGCGAGCATTGCCACCTTGTTGCGCCAGGCGCAGTCGGCATGGCAGGCCAGCGGCGAGGTGCCGCGCGCCGCCGTCGAACAAATCAACCAGCGCTATGCGGCCGCGGTTGCCGCCCTCGAACAGCGCCAGGCCGGG
>JAIZVZ010000086.1 GCA_021768485.1 Oxalobacteraceae bacterium
CGCCGGCTATGCCGGCCTCGACAATGAGCTGTTCTACATGGACAAGACCATGATGGTGTTTGGCGATGCCAAGAAAGTCATCGAAGACATGGTCAAGGCGGTCGAATAAAAACGCTGCAAGCGGGCGCCCTGCCCCATGAAAAAGCCGCAGTCGTCGCCGACCGCGGCTTTTTTATTGCGCAAGCTGCAAAGCCTGCCGGCTTATTTGCCCATCAAGGCCCGCACATGAGCGCTGGCGCCGCTGGCCAGGCCGTCGAGGCTGTAGCCGCCTTCGAGAATCGAGACCACGCGCCCGCACGCGCTGTGTTCGGCGATCTGCATGATCTGTTTCGTGATCCAGTAAAAATCCTCGTCTTCCAGACTGAGGCCGGCCAGCGGATCTTGCACGTGGGCGTCGAAGCCGGCCGAAATGATGATCAGGTCCGGCTGCCAGGCGCGCAGGGCCGGCAGCATCTCGCTTGAGATCCGGGCGCGAAACAGCACCGAATCGCAGCCCTTGGGCAGCGGCACGTTGACGATATTGCCGCCCAGGCCGGTCTCGGATTTGCTGCCGGTATGCGGATAAAACGGCGACTGGTGGCTCGAGGCGTAAAACAGATTCGGCTCGGTATAGAAGGATGCCTGCGTGCCGTTGCCGTGATGAACATCGAAGTCGACCACCGCCACCCGTATATCGTAGCTGTCGCGCGCATGGAAGGCGGCAATCGCCGCCTGATTGAAAATGCTGAAGCCCATCGCCTTTTCGGCTTCCGCATGATGGCCGCACGGCCGCGTGGCGCAAAACACGTTGTCGAACTCGCCGCGCATGACGAGATCGACGCCCGAACAGGCGGCGCCGACGCAGGCCATCACGGCATCCCAGGAGCCGGCCGAGACCAGCGTGTCGCCGCGGTCGACTTCGACCGCGCTCTCGCCTTCGCGCGGCAGGCAGGAACGGATGTAATGGACATAGCTCGCTTCGTGCACCAGCAGCACCTGCTCGCGCGTACCGAACGGCGCTTCGCGCCATTCGAGGTCGGCAAATTCAGGCGCGCTCAGCGCTTCGAGCACCGCTTGCAGGCGCTCGGGCGACTCCGGGTGGTGCGGACCGGGCAGATGTTCGAAACAGGCCGGCTGCGTATAGGCCAGCGTGCTCATGAGGATGCGGCGTCGGACCACAGCTTGCCGCCGGTGGCCCACAATTCGCGCTTGACCTCGCTGATGATGATGTCGACCGCCTCCGGCCCGCATTCGAGCGTGCTGCAGGCGGCCTCGGTGACGGCTTTGACGAAGGCGCGTTTTTGCTCGAGCGAGCGGCCTTCGAACATTTGCACATTAATGGTTGGCATGCTGATTCCTGTAGTGAGTGCGCCACCGGCGGCGCACTCCGACATGATCACATCGGTATCAGCACCGCGTCAAGTGCCGCCGCGCCGAGCGCCGTCGCCGGTTCACTCGGCACTTCAGCGATACGCAGCAGATTGGTCGAGCCGGGCCGGCCGAACGGCATGCCGGCGGTAATCGCCAGCTGGTCGCCGGGCAGCGCAAAACCTTCGCGCTGGGCGATCACGGTCGCCACCGAAACCATTTCGACCACGCTCGAGACGTCCGGGCTGACGGTCGAATGCACGCCCCACACCAGGGCCAGCATGCGCGCCGTCGCCAGGTTCGGCGTGATGCTCAGGATAGGCGCGGTCGGCCGCTCGCGCGCCGCCCGCAAGCTGGTATGGCCCGAGGTGGTGTAAGTGACGGTCGCCACCGCGCCGACGATCTCGGTCACGCTGCGCAGCGCCGAACAGATGGCGTCGTCGCGCGTCGGCAACGGCTGTTCATGCTGGGCATCGATCAGTTTGCGATAAAACGGATCGCGTTCGACTTCGACGATGATGCGATGCATGATCGTCACCGCCTGCACCGGATAGGCGCCGCTGGCCGACTCGGCCGACAGCATGACGGCGTCGACCCCATCGTAGACGGCGCTGGCAACATCGGACGCCTCGGCCCGGGTCGGGGTCGGCGAGGCAATCATCGATTCCAGCATTTGCGTGGCGACCACGCTCGGCTTGCCGTGCAGACGGCAGGCGCGCAGGATGCGCTTTTGCGCGCCGGGCACGCATTCTGGCGGCAGTTCGACACCGAGATCGCCGCGCGCCACCATCACCGCATCGGACAATCTGACGATCTCGTCGAGATGCTCCATGGCTTGCGGTTTTTCGAGCTTGGTCATCAGCCGCGCGCGGTCGCCGACCAGGGCCCGCGCCTCGTGCAAGTCGGCGGGCCGCTGGACGAAGGACAAGGCCACCCACTCGACTCCCAGCGACAGCGCAAATTCGAGATCGATCCTGTCCTTGGCGGTCAATACCGGAATCGGCAGCACGGCATCGGGGACGTTGACGCCCTTGCGGTCCGACAGCATGCCGCCGGTGACCACGCGGGTGCGGATCTTCATGCCGTCGCTGGCTGTCACCTGCAGGCGCAGCTTGCCGTCATCGAGCAGCAGCGACTGGCCGACCGCGATTGCGGCGAACAGTTCCGGATGCGGCAGGCACACGCGCTCGCTATTGCCGGGCGCCGTGTCCTGGTCCAGCGTAAATTCGCTGCCGGCCGCCAGCATGGCGCGCCCGCCGGCTATTTGCCCGACACGCAGCTTAGGCCCCTGCAGATCGGCCATGACGGCGATCGGACGCTGCAGATCGCGTTCGATCTGGCGCACGATGTCATAGCGCGCCTTGTGATCGGCATGCGTGCCATGGCTGAAATTGAAACGAAATACGTCGCTGCCGGCCTCGAACAGGGCGCGAATGGTCTGCATATCGGAGCTGGCCGGGCCCAGCGTGGCGATGATCTTTGCATTACGTTGACGCCGCATGATGTTTTCCTTTAAAGGATGAGAATTGCCCTAAAGTCATTGACGTTGGTACGAGTCGGGCCGCTGACGACCAGATCGCCCAGCGCGGAGAAAAAACCATAACCATCGTTATTGTCGAGCAGTACGCGCGCGCGCAAGCCGAGCTGCGCCGCCCGCTGCAGGCTGTCGGGCTGATACAGCGCGCCGGCATTGTCTTCCGAGCCGTCGATGCCATCGGTATCGCAGGCGATGGCGTGAATGCCGGGCGCGCCGTCGAGCGCCGCCGCCAGGCTCAGCAGGAATTCGGCATTGCGTCCGCCGCGGCCCTTGCCGCGCACCGTCACCGTCGTCTCGCCGCCCGACAGCAGCACGCAGGGCCGCTCGAACGGCTGGCCGTGGGCCGCAATCTGGCGCGCCATGGCCGCATGCATCAGGGCGATGTCGCGCGATTCGCCTTCGATGCCGTCGGACAGGATGTAAGGCGTGATGCCGGCGGCGCGCGCGGTGGCGGCCGCCGCTTCCAGTGCGATTTGCGCGGTGGCCATCACATGATGGCTGTTCCTGGCAAAGACCGGATTGTCGGGCTTGGCCGATTCGCCGGCACCCGATTCCAGGTGTTTCAATACCTCGGGCGGAATGGCGATTTCGTATTTTTTGAGGATGGCCAGCGCATCGGCGCAGGTGGTCGGGTCCGGCAGCGTCGGCCCGCTGGCAATCACGCCCGGATCGTCGCCGGGGATGTCGGAGATCAGCAGCGTGACCACGCGCGCCGGCGCGCAGGCCAGCGCCAGGCGCCCGCCCTTGATCGCCGACAGGTGCTTGCGCACGCAATTGATTTCGAAAATCGTCGCGCCGGAGGCCAGCAAGGCCTTGTTGATGGCCTGCTTCTGGCTCAGCGTGATGCCTTCGGCCGGCAAGGCCAGCAAGGCCGAACCGCCGCCGGAAATCAGGCACAGCACGAGATCGTCGGCACTCAGGCCGCTGACCATATACATCATGCGGCGCGCGGCCTGGCGGCCGGCTTCGTCGGGCACCGGATGCGAAGCTTCAACCACTTCGATGCGCTTGCAGGCGGCGCCGTGCTTGTAACGCGTCACCACCAGGCCGTCGATCGGCCCCGGCCAATGGTCTTCGACCACCTTGGCCATGGCGGCGGCGCCCTTGCCGGCGCCAATCACGATCGTGCGGCCCTTGGTGGGGCGAGGCGGCAAAAAGGCCGGCATGCATTTTTCGGCTGTCACGGCGCCGACTGCGCTGCCGTACAGGTCAAGTAAAAACTGGCGTGGATCGTCCATCAAGATGGCCTTGTCAAAATCGGAAAAAGAAATGCTGTCCTTGCAGGCAGCGTACTGAGAGCGATTGCCCCCGTCAGGGCGAAGTATACCTTGTACAGTGGCGCAACCGGCTGCAGATTGCAGTCGCCGGCGCCGGCGCCAGGACAAGCAGTCTGGCGGCCCGATTTCAGCCGGCGGCAGTCAGGAAAGACTGACGCGCCACCTTGCCGGCAGCACGTGCATGCGCAAAACCGGCCGCAAGCGCAGCCGCAAGCCCTGCCATAAGCTCAAGCACGGACGCAACCGCAAATGCACGAGTCCGGGCACGAGTCCGGGCACGAGTTCGGGCACGAGTGCGGGCAACAAAGCTCGCTGCGCCGCGCGCAGCGGTTCAAAACGACGCTCAGGCTTTGGCGATATCGTGATTCGACATCATTTCAATCGCGCGGCACAGCGCCGAATGGTCGAGGCCGCTCATGCCGTGCGCGGCGCAGGAGTTCATCAGTTCCTGTGCCGTGGCGGTATTGGGCAGTGAAATGCCGAGCGCCTTGGCACCCTGCAGCGCCAGATTCAAATCCTTCTGGTGCAGCTCGATGCGGAAGCCCGGATTGAAGGTGCGCTTGACCATGCGCTCGCCATGCACTTCGAGGATGCGCGAGGACGCAAAGCCGCCCATCAGGGCCTGGCGCACCTTGGCCGGATCGGCGCCGGCCTTGGAGGCGAACAGCAGCGCCTCGGCCACGGCCTGGATATTCAGGGCGACGATGATCTGGTTGGCGACCTTGGTGGTCTGGCCGTCGCCATTGCCGCCGACCAGCGTGATGTTCTTGCCCATCAGGTCGAACAATGGCTTGACGGTGTCGAATGCCGCTTGCGGACCGCCGACCATGATGGTCAGCGAGGCCGCCTTGGCGCCGACTTCGCCGCCCGAGACCGGCGCGTCGAGGTAGTCGCAGCCGAGGGCGTTGATCTTCTTGGCAAATTCCTTGGTCGCCATCGGCGAGATCGAGCTCATGTCGACCACGATCTTGCCCTTGCTGAGGCCGGCGGCGACACCTGTTTCACTGAACAAGGCGTTTTCGACATGCGGCGTATCGGGCACCATCACGATGATGATGTCGGCCGCTTTCGCTACCTCGGTACCGGAAGCGCAGACGGTGGCGCCGCCGGCGGTCAGGCTGGCGGCAGGCGCCTTGATGTCATACAGAAAAAGCTGGCAACCGCCCGCCTGCAGATTGGCCGCCATTGGCGTACCCATGATGCCCAGACCGATAAAGCCTACTTTTGTCGTCATATTGTGCTCCGTTTTATTTTGATTGAATTTTTAGTGGATGACTGATGAAACTGTGTCCCATGAAACTGTGCCCCATGAAGCCGGCCGACGATGGCGCCGGCCGGCATGCCATTCAAACGCCGATTTACACACCGAGCGCTTCGCGCCAGCCGAGGCCTTCGAGCGTGCCGGCCTTGGGCTTGTATTCGCAGCCGATCCAGCCGTCGTAACCGATCTCGTCGAGCATCGCCAGCAGATAGCGGTAATTGATCTCGCCGGTGCCCGGTTCGAAGCGGCCCGGATTGTCGGCGATCTGGATGTGCTTGATCATCGGCAGATTGGCCTTGATGGTGGCCGCCAGCTCGCCTTCCATGCGCTGCATGTGATAGACGTCGTATTGCACGAACAGATTGTCGGAACCGGTGTCCTTGATCAGCTCGAGCGCCTGTTTGGTGCCGGTCAGGAAAAAGCCGGGCATGTCGAAACTGTTGATCGGCTCGATCAGCAGGCGGATGCCTTCGGCTTTGAGCTTGTCGGCGGCAAAACGCAGATTGGCGACCACGGTGGCGTGGGCGATATCGTACGCCACGTTTTTCGGCGCATAGCCGACCAGGCAATTTACTTGCTTGACGCCGAGCACCTTGGCATACCGGATCGCTTCATCGACGCCTTCCTGGAACTCGACCACGCGATCGGGATGGCAGGCGATGCCGCGCTCGCCGGCGTCCCAGTTACCGGCCGGCAGATTGTGCAAGACCAGGTCGAGCTGGTAGGTGCTCAGCTTGTCGGCGATCTGGTCGGCATGAAAAGCATAGGGAAATAAAAATTCCACGCCGCGAAAACCGGCGCGCGCGGCCAGCGCGAAGCGCTCCATGAACGGCGCTTCGGTAAACAGCATGGACAGATTGGCTGCTAATTTAGGCATCTCAGACTCCTGGTTGCCGACGCTTATTTGACGTCGAGAATTTCGTTAAATTCATTGATGGCATTGATGTCGGTACCCATCGCGATATTGGTGACGCGCTCGAGAATGACCTCGACCACCACCGGCACGCTGTGCTCCTTCATCAATTCGCGCGCCTTCTTGAAGGCCGGAATGATTTCGTCGGGCGTAAAGACACGGATCGCCTTGCAGCCCAGGCCTTCGACCACGGCGACGTGATCGACGCCGTAACCATTCACTTCAGGCGCATTGATGTTTTCAAATGCCAGCTGGACGCAGTAATCCATCTCGAAACCGCGCTGCGCCTGACGAATCAAGCCGAGATAGGAATTATTCACCAACACATGAATGTATGGCAATTTAAATTGCGCGCCGACCGCCAGCTCTTCAATCATGAACTGGAAGTCGTAATCGCCCGAAATGGCCACGATATCGCCGGCCGGATCGGCCGCGCGCACCCCCAAAGCGGCCGAGATGGTCCAGCCGAGCGGGCCGGCCTGGCCGCAATTGACCCAGTGCCGCGGATGGTAGACATGCAGGAACTGGGCGGCGGCGATTTGCGACAGGCCGATACTGGCCACATAGCGCACATCCTTGCCAAAATACTTGTTCATCTCGTGGTAGACGCGCAGCGGCTTGACCGGCACATCGTCGAAATCGCTCTTGCGCAGCATGGTGCGCTTGCGTTCCTGGCATTCGGCGAGCCAGGCCGAACGGTCTTTGAGCTTGCCGGCGGCCTTCCATTCAGCAGCCACTTCGACAAACAGCTTGAGCGCGGCGCCGGCGTCGGAGACGATGCCGTAGTCGGGGCCGAACACGCGCCCGATCTGGGTCGGTTCGATATCGACGTGGACGAATTTGCGGTCCTTGGTAAACACTTCGATCGAACCTGTGTGGCGGTTGGCCCAGCGGTTGCCGATGCCGAGCATGAAGTCGGATGCCAGCGCATTGGCATTGCCGTAGCGATGGCTGGTCTGCAGACCGGCCATGCCGGCCATTTGCGGATGGTCGTCGGGAATCGAGCCCCAGCCCATCAGGGTCGGGATGACGGGCGCGCCGACGATTTCGGCAAATTGCACCAGCAAATCGGAGGCGTCGGCATTGATGATGCCGCCGCCGGCCGTGATCAATGGCCGCTCGGCTTCATTGAACATCGTGAGCGCTTTTTCGATCTGGGCGCGGGTCGCGGTCGGCTTGAACACGCCCATCGGTTCATAGGTGTCGGGATCGAATTCGATCATCGCCACCTGCACATCGTAGGGCATGTCGATCAGCACCGGACCGGGACGGCCCGAGCGCATCAGATGGAAGGCTTGCTGGAAAGCGCGCGGCACCAGCGCCGGTTCGCGCACCGTGACGGCCCACTTGGTGACGGGCTTGGCGATCGATTCGATATCGACGGCCTGAAAATCTTCCTTGTGGATGCGGGCGCGCGGCGCCTGCCCGGTAATGCACAGAATCGGGATCGAATCGGCCTGCGCCGAGTACAGGCCGGTAATCATGTCGGTGCCGGCCGGACCGGAGGTGCCGATGCAGATGCCGATATTGCCGGCCTTGGCGCGCGTATAGCCTTCCGCCATGTGCGACGCGCCTTCGACATGGCGCGCCAGGATGTGCTTGATGCTGGCGCGCTTGCGCAGCGCTGCATAAAACGGGTTGATGGCGGCGCCAGGCACGCCAAAGGCGACGCTGATGCCTTCTTTTTCCAATACGTGGACTGCTGCTTCCACTGCGGTCATTTTTGCCATGTCCTGCCTCCGGATAGATTTATATTGAATTGCATAAAGGATTTTTATCGATGTACCTATACTAGAGCCATTCAACTCATCCGATAAGAGGACAAAATATCGTTTGATTCAATACTTTAAGTATGGGATAAGTATGGAATAAAACTATGGAATAATTGCGCAATGGATAAGCTCAAACAGATGGAAGCGTTTGTCGACGTGATCGAGCACGGCAGCCTGGCGCGGGCCGCGCTCAAGCACCACATCACGCCGGTGATGCTCGGGCGGCGCATCGATGCGCTGGAAAAGCGGCTTGGCGCCAAGCTGATGCACCGCACCACGCGCCATCTGGCGCTGACCGAGCAGGGCGCGGTGTTTCTCGAATACTGCCGCAAGCTGCTGGCCGAAGTCGAGCTGGCCGAAACCATCATCGCCGAAGGCCGCCACAAGGCGACCGGCCACCTGATCGTCTCGGCCCCGGCCTCGTTCGGCCGCCTGCACGTGGCGCCGCACGCGCCGGCCTTCGTCAAGGCCAATTCGCGGGTGCAGATTTCGTTCAACCTGACCGACCGCGTGGTCGATCTGGTGCGCGAAGGCTATGACGTCGGCATCCGCATCGGCGGCTTACTGGACCCGAATTTTGTCGCCGTCAAACTGGCCAGCAACCGCCGCGTGGTCTGCGGCACGCCCGATTATTTCGAGCGCCACGGCATTCCGCGCACGCTCGACGACCTCGCCCAGCACAACTGCCTGGCCTTCAATCTGCAGGGCGGGCAGCAGCGCGGCTGGTATTTTCAAAAAGACGGCAAACCGGTCACGGTCAAAATCTCGGGCAACCTCGACTGCAACGACGGCGAATTGCTGCACCGCTGGGCTTGCGAAGGAATGGGCCTGGCCTGGCGCTCGACCTGGGAAATCGAGAGCCAGCTGGCCTCGGGCGAACTGATCACGGTACTCGACGACTATGCCCTGCCCGATTACGATATTTGCGCTGTATATATGCAGCAAAGCCATTTGCCGATCAAGGTACGCCTGTTTATCGATACCTTGAAGGAAATCTACGCCCAGCCCGGTTACTGGAAGGGGGCGGTGCGGCGCGTTTGATGGCATATTTGATGGCAAAGCCGCTCGCAAACGTGAAATTCAAGCGTCTTTGATCCACAATTTACGATGAGCAAGATCAAAAAGTACTAAATACTTAGAAAAGAAATCTCCGCCAAGTATGCCGTCGAATGTGACTTCTTTCATTTCAACCATAACAAATTTTTGCGCCGCCAGACGCTGGCCGCCAAGCGCCTGCAAGTCCGTCAATTCCCGCTGCCCGCAATAGCTCAGCTCTGCAGTCTTACTACAGGCATCGGCGTCGTTAATGGCAGACGGTTTGAGCGTACTGAGATTCGCACCGGTGTCGAGAATAAAGTGCAGCGATTTCCCCGCCGCATTCAGGGTAATCTGCGGACCTTCTTTATCATATTTCAAATCGAACACCTGCCAGCCTGATGCGCTTAAATCGGGCAATTGTCCAGGCTGGTATATGCCAAGCTGTCGATGCGCATAATCGAACAGCAAGGCCCGGCCATCGAATGCCTCCAGACCGATCGCGCCGTTTAATTGCTTTCGCGTTAAATCGTCAGGGGCTTCGGCATCGCCAGAGGAAATATTCAGGCCCCAGCTGTAATGCGCGCGGCCCGCAATCGGTGTTGACAGTGAAACGCCGGCGACATACACCTTGTCGGCCAGGAGATCGGCCACCTCGTAGACATTCCCCGCGGCATCGCCGAACTTCGATTTATGTGCGAGCACCTTGACGCTGCCGGAACGCTGGATAATGTCATCGGGCAAGGTAAGACCGAGTTTGCCGCCCGAATCGAACATTAACTCTGTTTCAACGGCACCGACAGTCACCGCAATAAAAGGAATTCCACGGAGGAAATTAAGTGGAGTCAGGCGTGGAGTCATCGACGGCATCTCGGCGCCGGCCGCGACATTCAAGGTGGCCACAAGACAGCCCAGGCCGACCGCGATTGCCATGTTTTTTTGAATGCGTAAACAGAGGCTAATTTTTTCGATCATCTCAGCTACTTTCTCGTCGTTTTGACGCCGAAGCCTGCGAATATGCAGGATTACTCCCAGTGGTCAGCTGAGTGCAGCACGTTAACTTAACAAAGGACAGGCCGAAATCAACCGCGAAATCAATCGCAAAATCAACCGTAAATCGGCCTCAAGACTATAACGCACTTCATGAATGTGCTCTCGGGCCTTGTTCGCGGCGCGCGGGTTCCGAAGAATGAATAAAAACCGTGTAAGTATCGGCAGGATGCGGCACTTGGGCTTGATCCAGGGCATGTCCAATCGCACCTCTATGGTAGGTCCCATGATTGATGATGTGAAACAGTATCTCCAGACGAGTCATGCATCCGGACTTCCCGTCGACGAATTGGAAGAAAACCGGCTGAACCCTGTGGTCCGGCTGCAATTTATCAGCATAATGCGCATACCATTGATTGGAGATGCTCAGCCGTTGCTCGAGTTCATCCAGAGCGGGAAGCGGCTCGGCATTCGTGGAAAGGTGGGGTGCGGCCATATCAAGAAGACGCGCGCTGAACAGCTCCTCTACCCTGATCATGTGATTTAACTGCTGCCGTGCGAATTCTACAGCAAAAGGAAATTCATTTCCCTTAATACTCTTTACCGCTTCAACTGTGCGCAGGTCGGCCCACCGCTTGTAGTTGAACGCTTCAATAAGCATGAGATTGCCCTCCAGACAAAGCAACTGCATTTACGGTTGAAATTTCATCTGCCCCCGACATGCCCCGATATATCAATACAGACGCCGCCCGGTAAAATAATCAGCACAGCAATCAGCGCAAGACCTCATCAGTGCTGACGATGCGCACATCATGCATCTGATGCAGATACGCTTCGAGGTAGCCTTTATGCGAGGCGCCGACGATCACCAGGGTCCGGATGCCGGACGGCACCATCGCCTCGCGGATGTTGGAGGCCATGCGTAAATTGCGCACCTCCCAGTAGCTGACATAGCGGCGGCCGAAATGCTGCGCGGACGGTTCTTCGAGCGCCGCCCCGAAATCGCTTTTGAAAACCAGTCCGGCCTGACCGCGCGCATTGTAGGCGCGATAAATCGCCAGCACGCCATCGGCGGTATCGAGATGGCTTTGCAGCGCCGCACCCGTGCGCATGCGCTCGGCGAGAACCGGATTGTCCCATGCTTTCATCATCGCTTCGCCATAGGCTTTTTCATCGCCATCGGCGGTATCGGCCGTATGGTCATCCATGGCATACACACGCTCCAGCCCCAATTTCGCCGCCAGCGGCGCGGCGATCAGGGATGCCTCGTCAGGACGCACCTGCAGCTTCTTGAGCGCGTCCACCAGCGCGCCATTCAGACCGTCGCCGGCCTGCCGCTCTGCTACCGGCAGGCGCAGCCACTGCACCAGCGCGGAAACCGGCTCGCCGGCGGCCATGAACAGCGATGCCAGCGAGCGCCGCTGGGCAGCCGTCGGCGCCGCCGGCCACGCGTTCAGCAGGCGCTCGACCTGCGCGTTTGCCTCGACAATGTCGAGGCCTGTTGCCGCGCGGGCGGCAGCGGTGTCGCGGCAATAGATTTTCACCTGGTCGCGGTAGCGCTGCGGATAGCTGCGCATGTAGGCGCATTGCAGGCCTGAGAGATTCTCTATCGCAATGGCTTGCGGCTTCCAGCGTGCCAGACGCTCGCTCAGCGGGCCCAGGGTGGATGGATCGAACGGTTTCGGCAATTGCCCCAGATGCGGTGAGCCGAGCACCATCACTTCATTGATCTGGCCGTTCACGAGTTTGAGCGTGGCGGGGGCAAATTCAGGGATGCCGGCCTCGTGCGCAAAGGCCGGGGCTGGCAAGATGGCGGCGAAAAAAGCGCAAATAGATAAGCGAAATATAAACGAGCGAAATATAAACGAGCAAAATATAAACGAGCAAAATATAAACGAGCAAAATATAAGCGAACAATACATGACATTCCCGAGTTTGGTATGAAATATCGGCCATGCGATCGCCGTGACCGGCAATACAAGGGCCGTCCTTCTCTTACTCTTCATGCAAATCGATGTCGGCCCGCTCTTTCTCGCTCTTCCCCAGCCAGCGCCGATGCAGCAGGCGCTCCAGAGGATGGCCGAGAAGAAAAAGCAGCAAGACCAGAATCAAGCCGATGCAGGCGATGCGCCACGCGCCCATCCCGCAGACGATGCCGATGCCGGCCGTCACCCAGATCGAGGCCGCCGTCGTCAAGCCCTTCACTTTGGACGAATCGTTATTAAAAACGATGACGCCGGCACCAAGAAAGCCGATACCGGTGATGACGCCCTGAATCGCCCGGCTCAGTGCATCCTGGCTGTGCGAACCGTCGAGCGGGGCAAATTCCATGCTGGCCATCGTCACCATGGCCGCGCCGAGCGCCACCAGGCCCAGCGTTTTCATGCCGGTCGGCTTTCCGTGCAGATTGCGCTCAATCCCGATGACGCAGCCGAACAGCAGCGCAATAATGAGGCGGGCGGCGATATCGCAATAATCAACCATTTTTCAAGACCTTAAAAACGTCGGAAAATATGCCAAATACACTGGCCACGACTGCAAATGCGTGCCGTGGAAACGCTGCCAACCGGTCTGCCCGCGCCTGCCCTGCAATGCGGGCACTCAATCCTCGCCCACAAATTTGCCGGGCCCGGCCGACTTTAATCTGCCGATATATTACACCTTTGGCAATTTTCTCCAGCTAGGGCCGGCGGCGTCGCATGGCGGCCAGGCGAAAAAAAAGACACAGTCCACGCCATAGCGCGAACTGTGTCCATCCTAACGAGAGGAAACTTGCTCGTTTAAATTACTTTTTCTGCACGCAAATCGGCAATCTGCTCTGCCGAATAACCGAGCTGCGCCAGCACCTCTTCGGTGTGCTCGCCAAGCAATGGCGAACGCGTGACTTCGGTTTTACTGTCGGACAATTTGATCGGATTACCAACCGACAAGTACTTGCCGCGGACCGGATGATCGACTTCGACGATGGTGCCGGTGTCGCGCAGCGATTGGTCTTCGGTGATTTCCTTGATCGACAGAATCGGTCCGCAAGGGATGTCGAAACTGTTCAGGATATCCATCGCCTCGAACTTGGTCTTGGTCTTGGTCCACTCTTCGACCGTGGCGAAAATCGATGCCAGACGTGGCAGACGATCGCGTGGCTTGGCGTAGTCGGGATGGGTAATCCATTCTTCCTTGCCGATGACCTTGCAGATCGAACCCCATACTGCCGCCTGGGCGATGAAGTAGATATATGCATTCGGGTCGGTTTCCCAGCCCTTGCACTTCAAGATCGAGCCCGGCTGACCGCCGCCCGACGCATTGCCGGCGCGCGGCACGGCATCGCCGAATTTACCGTTCGGATATTGCGGATACTCTTCCATGACGCCGGTGCGGGCCAGACGTTGCTGATCGCGGACCTTGACGCGGCACAGATTCAAGACCGAGTCTTGCATCGATGCATTCACTTTTTGGCCGCGGCCCGTGCTATTGCGCTGGTACAGAGCCGTCACGATACCGAGTGCCAGATGCAAACCGGTGCCGCTATCGCCGATCTGGGCGCCGGTCACCATTGGTGTGCCATCTTCGAAACCGGTGGTCGATGCCGAGCCGCCCGTACATTGCGCCACGTTTTCATAGACTTTGCAGTCCTGGTATGGGCCTGGACCGAAACCCTTGACCGAGGCGACGATCATGCGCGGGTTTAATTCATTGATACGTTCCCAGGTAAAGCCCATGCGATCGAGCGCACCGGGAGCGAAGTTTTCCACCAGCACATCGCAAGTCTTGATCATCGTTTCCAGCACCGCCTTACCCTTCGGGTTCTTGGTGTCGAGCGTGATGGAACGCTTGTTATGATTGAGCATCGTGAAATACAGGCTGTCGGCACCTGGAATATCACGCAATTGTCCACGCGTGGCGTCACCCTCGCCTGCGCGCTCCACCTTGATCACGTCGGCGCCAAACCATGCCAACAATTGTGTACAAGTCGGGCCAGATTGCACATGGGTGAAATCAAGAATTCGAACGCCATCTAGCGCTTTACTCATAAAGTAGTCTCCGTATATTTTTACACTTCACACTCTTCGATTATGCATATTTCATGCATCACTGTACATTGCCCGGACCATTATGGGTGGCACAGGCACTGCGGCTTTCACCCGCACGCGCGCCCGGACGCGATCTTGGGTAATTTTTTTTATCTGTTTGACACCATGTTTTTCGCACGATCGTTCTTTCCAGCGAGCTAATTGTTTACAGCCACGCGGACGCAACAAGCGTACATGCTGCGGGGTAAATATGGAAAGAGATTTGGAGAGTTTGAGCGATTTATCGTCAAACAATGGCATACTGAGGGTTTGGTGCTGATTACAGGCGGGCTTATTGCTTGCCGTGAGCATGGTTTTGCGCACAATGTCAAGCTGTGGCGCTGCATTGGCAATGAAGATAAAAGCCCTATCGCAACTATTGCGTTTTAGTGTATCCTGCGCCGTCGTTACTGTGACTGCGTTAACCAGCCCTTTGATCTGCACTGCGAACATGACATCTTCTATTATTTTACGTTGTAAGATTTATTGCACGCATATCTGTTTGTCCCATCATAGCTATGCCACCTTTTGACATTCATTGACCATGGTCAATTTTGCCAGAAACATCTAACGCATGTCATCATTTCGCCACAATCAAATTTACATTACTATGCCGCTATGCCTTTGATTGCCCACCATCCAGAGCGCAACATCATTCGCGCTCAACTCAAGCAAAATTTGGTGCTCCGGCAGTTGCGCGACAGCGACATGGCTGCGCTCGAGCCGTATATGACGGTAGTCAACTACCAGAAAGGCGATTTGCTGCTGAACCAGGGCGTGCATGAAATGGAGCAATATTTCATTCTCGATGGCGTCCTCAAGCGCGTCGTCACCAGCCACGAAGCCAAGGAAATGACACTGCGTTTCGCGGTCGAGCGCGATATCGAAACCAGCTATGCCGCCTGGTGCATGAAAAAGCCTACTCCCTACAGCATTGTTTGCGTGACCAAGGCGCGCGTGGTCAAGCTGCCGCTGCAGCAATGGGTCGCCTTCATGGAAAGCCACGGGCAAATCAAAAGCGCCTTCGAATACGAAGTCATGCACGTGATGAGCGAAATCATGGATCACACGATTACCCTGCATTTGCTCGACGCCCCGGGCCGCGTGCACCGCTTCGTGCGCAAGCACGCCGATTTGTTCGACCGCATTCCAAAAAGGGAATTGGCGTCCTACCTGAATTTGTCGCCCGAAACGCTCAGCCGCCTGAAACATCAAGGCAAAATCTGACGCCCGATTTGAGGCTCGCCCGCGCCGCATGCGTTTTGCGCGCCGGCCCAAGACACCGAAAACATGCCGGGGCCGCATTCGCAGCGCACTGAGCCGGGTCTTGCCGCTGGCGCCGCCCATGCAAGGGCCGGCAAACGCGATAAAAACGCCGCGTCCGCTACGCGGGCAGCAACGCGAGCCGGCCATCTTCGCTTATCATATCGATCAATTACTTTTTTCTTTCAAGAGAGTCAATCCATGCGCG
>JAIZVZ010000087.1 GCA_021768485.1 Oxalobacteraceae bacterium
GCGCTCCAGATGCGGCGCGCCCGTATTGCCGCCGCGGTCAGCGCCATCGGCGCCAGCCTGCCTCATGCGCTCTTCATGTGTTAAACGCGGCAGGCGGATTGGCGCAAAACGCCAGCACGCCGTCCAGATATTGCGCAAAGTCCGACAAGCCGTGGTCGCTGCCTTGCACTATCAGCTGTTTGGCTTGCGGGTAGTGCCCGACCATGTCGTGCCAGTTCAGCAATTCGTCGCCGGTCGCGGCGATCAGATAATAGCGTTCGGGGCGGGTGATCGTCGCCACTTCGAGCGCCTGCATCTGTCCTTTGTATTCGGGCTTGAAGTCGAACTCTTCGCCGCTGTGAAAATGCGTCAGCGCCAGTGTCGCCTTGCCGTCGGCGTTCAATTCCATGTAGTGCGCCAGGTCGCGCAGCGGCTTGACGGTCGGATTGAGCAGCACCGCGCGGCAGCCGAGTCTTTCGGCCAGCCAGGTGGCATAAAAGCCGCCCAGCGAAGAGCCGATGATGGTCAGGTCGCTGGCGGCGCAGCCGGCAACCAGCTCCAGCGCGAGCGCGACCGCTTGCTGCGGCGAGGCCGGCAGCTGCGGACAGCGCAATTCGTCGAGACGGCCGAGTTGCTCCATTTTCCGGCGCAGCAGGCAAGCCTTGGCAGCTTGCGGCGAGGAGCGAAAACCGTGCAGGTAGAGAATCATGGCGACAACGCCGTCAGCAGTTTTTGATGAATGCCGCCGAAGCCGCCATTACTCATCACCACGATGTGGTCGCCGCTGCGCGCGGCCTTGACGATGGCCTGGACCATTAGGTCGAGGTCGCTCCAGGCGCCGGCCTTGGCGCCGAGCGCAGCCAGGGCTGCGCCGAGGTCCCATTCGAGCTGCGTCTTGCCGCTGCCGGCGCCATAGCCGAATACGAGGTCGGCCGTGCCCAGGCTGCCGGCCAGCGCCTGTTTCATGGCACCCAGCTTCATCGTATTCGAACGCGGCTCGAGCACCGCCAGAATGCGTCCGTGATCGCCGCTGCCGGTCAATTTCTGGCGCAGACCGGCCAGCGTGGTGGCAATCGCGGTCGGATGATGGGCGAAGTCGTCGTAGACGCTCACGCCGGCGGCGACGCCGCGCAATTCCATGCGGCGCTTGACGTTTTTAAAGCGCGACAGCGAGGCGATGGCCTGCGCCGGCTCGATGCCGACGTGGCGCGCCGCAGCGATTGCCGCCAGAGCGTTGAGGCGATTGTGCTCGCCGCTCAAATCCCAGGCGACCGTGCCCAGTTGCTGGCCGTCGAAGGCGACGTCGAAGCGGCCGTCCGCATAATCTTGCAGCACCCAATGCGCGCCGGCCGGGGCGTTCGCCGCGTTTGTGAAATACTCGAGCTCGCTCCAGCAGCCGGATTTGATGACGCGCCCCAGCGAGGCTTGATTGGCGTTGACGATCAGGCGGCCGATGCCGGGCACGGTGCGCACCAGGTGATGAAATTGCTTTTCAATGGCGGCCAGATCCGGGAAAATGTCGGCGTGGTCGTATTCGAGATTGTTCAGGATCGCGGTCTTGGCGTGATAATGGAGAAATTTGCTGCGCTTGTCGAAGAAGGCCGTGTCGTATTCGTCGGCTTCGATCACGAAAAAGTCGGACGGCTGCGCCGGCTTGCCGTTCAGGCGGGCCGAGACGCCGAAATTGACCGGCACGCCGCCGATCAGAAAGCCCGGCGCGTAACCGGCATCTTCGAGAATCCAGGCCAGCATCGCGGTGGTGGTGGTCTTGCCATGGGTGCCGGCCACGGCCAGTACCCAGCGATGGCGCAGGATATGTTCGCCGATCCATTGCGGACCCGAGGTGTAGGGCAGGCCGCGGTTTAAAATCTCTTCCATCAGGGGATTGCCGCGCGAGACCACATTGCCGATCACATACAGATCGGGCTGCAGGGCAATCTGTTCGGGACCGAAACCTTCGATCAACTCGATGCCTTGCGCTTGCAGCTGGGTGCTCATCGGCGGGTAGACGTTGGCGTCGCAACCGGTGACGGTGTGGCCGGCTTCCTTGGCGAGCACGGCCAGCCCCCCCATGAAGGTGCCGCAAATGCCTAATATATGAATATGCATGCTGATACTTCTTTAACGTCGAACTGGAATCCTCGATTTTACCCGACCCCAGGCCTTGTGCGGCGCGATTCTGGCGGCCGCGGTATGATTAGGTATACAGGCAATAATGAAAAATGAATCAATCCAGTTATCAAGCCGGCAACGGCGCATCTGAAACAGACTTGCTGCGTGGCGAAATTGCCATTGCCGCCGCCCGCCTGATCGCCGAAGACGGCCTCGACTACGGCAGCGCCAAGCGCAAGGCGGCCAAGCTGATCTTGGGCGGCGCCCGGGCATCCGGTAATTATTTGCCCGATAATCAACAAATTGAAGATGAAGTGCGCATCTATAACAGCTTGTTTTTTGCCGATACGCAACCGGCGCGCCTCGCGCACCTGCGCCAGCTGGCACTGCGCATCATGGAGCAATTGGCGCAGTTTCAGCCGTTTTTGACGGGGGCGGTCTTGAATGGCACGGCCGGCGAGCACAGCGACATCCATTTGCACCTGTTTGCCGATAGCGCCAAAGATGTCGAGATTTATTTACTAAACCAGAATATCGATTTCAGCGTCAGCGAGTCGGCCGACTTCAAGGGCCGCGATCCGGTCGAAGTGGCCAGCTTTGTCTGGCACAACGAAGGCGTGCACCTGACTTTGTTCGAGCGCGACGATGTGCGCGGCGCGCTGAAGGAAAAAGTCCATGGCCGCGCCATGCGCGCCGATGCTGTTGCATTGCGTCAATTGATTGCCGGGCAGGCTGGCGCCGACCTGCCCGGCTGATTTTCCTGACTGATTAGCTGATTGGCTTGGCTAATTGACTTTCCTAATTGATTTAGTGGCATGGAAATCGCTGCCTGTTTCTCGCAAGGCAAAGCGGGCAGGCATGACACCATATTATTATGGTGACGCCGGATCACGCGACCATCGTGCCTTGAACGGACATTTCATGACGAAAAAGAATGCACTGCTCTTGCTGGTGGCGATTATCTGCCTCGGACTCGGCCTCGGCTGGGGGCTTCGCCAGCGCGCGGCACCTGTCAGTTCGGCGCCGGCAGCGACGCCGGCCGCGGCGGCAAGCGCAACAGCCTCGGTGCGTGCCCTGTTTGCGCAGACGCTGCCCGATGCGAAAGGGCAGGCGCAAGCGCTCGAACAGTGGCGTGGCAAGGCCATCGTGGTCAATTTCTGGGCGACCTGGTGTCCGCCTTGCATTCAGGAAATGCCGGAGCTGAATCTCTTGCAAGCCGAACTAGGCCCCAAAGGCATGCAAATTCTCGGCATCGGCATCGATAGTCCGTCGAATATTGCTGAATTTTCAACAAAATATAAAATTGCCTATCCCCTGTATGTGGCGGGCATGGGGGGCACGGCGCTGGCGCAGGATTTTGGCAATCAGACCGGCGGCTTGCCTTATACTGTTTTGATCGGTGCCGATGGTCACGTAAAAAAGACTTATCTGGGCCGTCTTGATTTCAATAAATTGCGCGCGGATTTGGCCTCGCTTTAAGTGCGGGACGAGTTTTTTCTTGCCATTAATGATCTTTTTACGGCAAAATGCGCCATCATCATGAAATAGCGTTGTAAATTCATGGCAAAAAACGTACTGCTGCTTAATGGCCCGAATCTCAACTTGCTGGGTCAGCGCGAACCTGAAGTATATGGCAGCGCCACGCTGGCCGATATCGAACGGGCGGCGCAGCTACAGGTACAACAGGCTGGTGCGCAATTAACTTGCCTGCAAAGCAACCATGAAGGAGTATTGATTGATCGCATACATCAAGCGAAAATCGAAGGAGTCGACGCTATCGTGATTAATCCTGGTGGGCTGACCCATACCAGCGTCGCTTTGCGCGATGCCTTGGCAGCGGTGGCCATTCCCTTTGTTGAAGTGCATATATCTAATATTCATCAAAGAGAATCCTTCCGGCATCACTCTTATCTCTCCGCGATTGCGGCCGGCACGATTGTCGGCCTGGGCGTTGATGGTTATCGTTTGGCTCTCGATTTCTTCCTTAAAAAGCGCTAACTTTCATCATCTGCTTGCATCTTCGTTAAATTGGCGTAATATTGCAGTTCTTGTTTTGCTGTGCGAGCAATTTTTGAGCGCGGCGACAACTATATTTGTTTTATCAAATACAATCAACATCAGAGGTTTACATGGATCTACGAAAACTTAAGACACTCATCGACTTGGTCGCCGAATCGGATATCGCGGAATTGGAAGTGACTGAAGGCGAAAGCAAAGTGCGCATCGTCAAATCCTCACCCCTGGGGCAAAATCAAATGATCATGATGCCGCAGCAGGCAATGCCTGCCGCAGCCGCCGCGCCGATCGCGGCCGCGCCGGCACCGGTTGCGGCGCCTGCCGAGCCGACCGGCCATATCGTCAAGTCGCCGATGGTCGGCACCTTCTATCGTTCGTCGGCCCCTGGCGCGGCACCGTTTGTCGAAATCGGTTCGAGCATCAAGGATGGCGAAACGCTGTGCATTATCGAAGCGATGAAGTTATTGAATGAAATTGATAGCGATGCGTCCGGTATCGTGACGCAAATCCTGGTTGAAAATGGCCAGCCGGTGGAATTCGGCCAGCCTTTGTTTGTGATCGGTTAATATCGCACCATAACAGGTGCGATGCTAAGCGCAATATTGAGCGCGGTCAGCGCCGCATGCCAGGCGACCGGCATGAGTGCGTTGTTCTTGTCGTTGGACTGTAGCGATGGCACCGCTTGCATGAAGTTGTCATGAGATGCCATACCATTGCACAGCGCCACCTGACCATCATTTTCGTTTGCCACTTTAAGTTGCGTAAAACACATGTTTGAAAAAATCCTTATAGCCAATCGCGGTGAAATTGCGCTGCGTATCCAGCGCGCCTGCCGTGAAATGGGCATCAAGACCGTCGTCGTCCATTCCGAAGCCGATCGCGAAGCCAAATACGTCAAGCTGGCCGACGAGTCGGTCTGCATCGGACCGGCGCCATCGGCACTGAGCTACCTGAATATGCCGGCCATCATCAGCGCGGCCGAAGTGACCGATGCCGAAGCGATCCACCCCGGCTACGGCTTTTTGTCGGAAAACGCCGACTTCGCCGAGCGCGTCGAAAAATCGGGTTTTGTCTTCATCGGCCCGCGTTCGGACTCGATCCGCATGATGGGCGATAAAGTCACGGCCAAACAGACCATGATCAAGGCCGGCGTGCCATGCGTGCCCGGTTCGGACGGCGCGTTGCCGGACGACCCCAAGGCCATCATCCAGACTGGCCGCAAGGTCGGCTATCCCGTCATCATCAAGGCGGCCGGCGGCGGCGGCGGACGCGGCATGCGCGTGGTGCATACCGAAGCCGCTCTGCTGAACGCGGTGGCGATGACCAAGGCCGAGGCCGGTGCGGCGTTTGGCAATCCTGAAGTCTATATGGAAAAATATCTGGAAGATCCGCGCCATGTGGAAATCCAGGTCCTGGCCGACGATTTCAAGAACGCGGTCTGGCTCGGTGAGCGCGATTGCTCGATGCAGCGCCGTCACCAGAAAGTGATCGAAGAAGCGCCGGCACCGGGCATTCCACGCAAGATCATTGAAAAAATCGGCGACCGGTGCGCCGAAGCGTGCCGCAAGATCGGCTATCGCGGCGCCGGCACCTTCGAATTTTTGTATGAAAACGGCGAATTCTATTTCATCGAAATGAATACCCGCGTCCAGGTCGAGCATCCGGTGAGCGAAATGATCACCGGCGTCGACATCGTGCAAGAACAGATCCGCATCGCCGCCGGCGAAAAGCTGCGCTTCCGGCAGCGCGACATCATGCTGACCGGCCACGCGATCGAATGCCGCATCAATGCCGAAGACCCGTTCAAGTTCACGCCGTCGCCGGGCAAGATCCTGTCCTGGCACGCGCCCGGCGGTCCCGGCATCCGCGTCGATTCGCATGCTTACGCCGGCTATTATGTGCCGCCGCATTACGACTCGATGGTCGGCAAGGTGATCGCATACGGCGCCACGCGCGAGCAGGCGATCCGCCGCATGCAGATCGCCCTGTCGGAAATGGTGGTCGAAGGAATTCAGACCAATATCGCCCTGCACCGCGAACTGATGGTCGATGCCCGCTTCATCGAAGGCGGCACCAACATCCATTACCTTGAACAAAAGCTGGCCGAGCGGCCCGATTTGACCAAGCATACCAAGTAAGAAGGAAATAGCTTTCATGAGTTGGACAGAAATCGTCATCGAAGTGGCGCGTAGTCATGCCGAAGCTTTGTCGGATGCGCTGATGGACGCCGGCGCCCTGTCGGTGTCGGTCGAAGATGCCGACGAAGGTACCGACGCCGAACAGCCGCTGTTCGGCGAACCGGGCATGGAAGCGCAGCAGGCGGCGTGGGAACGCAGCCGGGTGGTGGCCTTGACCGAGGTCGACAGCGACCAGCAGGCGCTGGTGGCCGAGGCGGCCGCGATCGCCGGCCTGGCGGCGACGCCCTCGTTTGTCTTGCGGGCGGTGGCCGAGCAGGATTGGGTCCGGCTGACGCAGTCGCAATTTGCTCCGATTCATATCGGCAAGAACATCTGGGTCGTGCCGAGCTGGCACGAAGCGCCCGATCCGCAGGCCCTCATTCTCGAACTCGATCCGGGCCTCGCTTTCGGTACCGGCAGCCATCCGACCACCAGGCTGTGCATGGAGTGGCTCGAAAACCATTTCGCCGCGCGCGGCGCCGACGGCCAGAGTGCCTGCTCGGTGCTCGATTACGGTTGCGGCTCGGGCATTCTGGCGATGGTGGCGGCCAAGCTTGGCGCCGACAGCGTGATCGGGGTCGATATCGATCCGCAGGCCATTGTCTCGGCCGAGCAAAATGCGGCGCGCAATCAGTGCGCGATCGACTTTTACCTGCCTGACGCTTTTGCCGCCGTGGCCGGTCGCGAAGGCGCCGATGCATACCGGCGCTTCGAGGTGGTGGTCGCCAATATCTTGTCGAGCCCGCTGAAATTGATGGCGCCAATGCTGTCGGGACGCGTGGCCGATGGCGGCGCCCTGGTGCTGTCGGGCGTGCTGGCACGCCAGGCCGATGAAGTCATCGGCGCCTATGCTCCCTTTATTTCCCTGACAGTCGCGGCCGAGCACGAAGGCTGGGTGGCGCTGGCAGGTAGCCGCGGCCACTGACGACCATGGCGCTCGCGACCCGCTGCCCGCATTGCGGCACGACATTTCGCGTGGCGCAGGATCAGCTCAAACTGCGGGCCGGCCTGGTGCGTTGCGGCTCCTGCAAACAAATCTTCAATGGCGTCGAGGCGCTGCTGGCGGCCGGGCGCGATGCCGACGCCGCCTTGCCGGCCGAGGCCCGCAGCAGGCCGGCAGATAGCACGGCCGCGCCGTCTGCTCCAGCCCCCGCTCCCGCTCCAGCCCCAGCCTCAGCTCCAGCTCCAGCCCCAGCCTCAGCTCCAGCTCCAGCTCCAGCTCCAGCTCCAGCCCCAGCTCCAGCTCCAGCTCCAGCTCCAGCTCCAGCTACAGCTCCCGCTCCCGCTCCAGCTGCGCCTCCCGCATTGCCGGCGCAAGCGCTCACGCCGCCGCCCTTGACGTTTGATTTCGACCTCGATGTTGATGTCGATCTTGACCTCGATATCAAGGTCGACCCCGAGGTTGCGCTCGAATTCGAGACGGACCGGCCGTCGCCGTTGCCGGAACTGCCGTCTTTTCCCGCGGCGGCGCTCTCGTTGCCGGCGCCGCTGCCCGAACGCGAAGCTGTGCCTGAGCCTGAGCCTGAGCCTGAGCGGCGGCCCGTGCCGGCCGCAGCGCCGCCGCAGCCTCAGGAATTGCTGAGCCGCGAACCATTGAGCAGGGAGCCTCCGAACTGGGAACCGCTGAGTCGTGAACCGCTTAGTCGCGAACCGCTGAGCCGTGAGCCTCTGAGCCGCGAGCCTCTGAGCCGCGAAGCGCTTAAACAAAAAGCCCCGCCTCAAGAAGCGCGTCCGCCCGCACCGACGCATGCGGCGGCCGATGACGAGCAAGACTATCTGGTTGAATTGTCGGGGCCGGCGCCGCTTCCTGCAAAAAATGCCGGTCAGCGCCTCAAGGATCGCTTGCGCAACGCGCGTGTGGCCGATGCCAAGGCGCGTCATGCGAACGCGGCCGCCGAGGCCGCCGGGCCGCTGCGGCAAGAACCGAGCTTGTTTGAAGCGGCGCCGGCTGCCGCCAGTGTGGTGGCGGCGCCAGGCGCCGACGATGGTGCCGACGACGAGCCCGGCTTTGTCACGCGGGCCCGGCGCCAGAACAGCCAGGCCCGCGTGCTCGGCCGCCTGATGGCGGGCGGTGTGCTGGTGCTGGCGCTGGCGCTGGCCGCGCAGAGTAGCTATTTCTTTCGCAACCGGATCGCGGCCAGCTGGCCGCAGTCGGCACCGTTGCTGCGCCAGGTTTGTGCCAGTCTGGGCTGCCGTATCGGCTTTCCGGCGCAGATCGAACAGCTCGCGCTGGAATCGCCCGAGCTGCAAACCTTGCCCAACCATAGCCTGGTGCTCAACAGCCTGCTGCGCAACCGCAGCGCGACCGTGCAAAGCTGGCCCAGCCTGGAATTGACGCTGCTCGACAGCGCCGACAAGGCCATTGCGCGCCGCCTGTTCGTACCGGCCGACTATCTGGCCGGCAGCGGCGATCTGGCCAAAGGCTTTGCCGCGCGTTCCGAGCGCAGCGCAAAAATCTATTTCGAATTGGCGCAGCTGCATCCGGCCAATTATCGCGTGTACATGTTCTACCCCTGATTCTTCGAGCAGCTGCCAGGCGCCGTCAACGGCGCCATTCCGATACACTTTTTCTTTTTGATGCGATTCTTACATGACGACCTTAATTTGCGGTTCCCTTGCATTCGATACCATCATGTCGTTCGACGGCCGTTTTTCGGATTCGCTGCTGCCGGATCAGCTGCATAAAGTGAATGTCTCCTTTCTGGTGCCGACGCTGCGCAGCGAGTTCGGCGGCTGTGCCGGCAATATCGCCTACAACCTCAAGCTGCTCGGCGGCGAACCGCTGATCATGGGGACCATGGGGCACGATTGCGGCGCTTACCTGGCGCGTCTGGAGTCGCTCGGCATTTCGACCAAGCATATTCTCAAGCTCGACAGCTCGTATACCGCGCAGTGCTATGTGACGGCAGATTCGGACAACAATCAGCTGACCGCCTTTCACCCCGGGGCGATGTCGTTTGCACATCAAAACAAGATCGCCGACGCCAAGGGCATCAAGCTGGCCATCATCGCTCCCGATGGCCGCGATGCCATGCTGCAGCACGCGCAGGATTGCTTCGACCGGCAACTGCCCTTCATTTTCGATCCGGGCCACAATCTGCGCCTGTTCGACGGCCCCGAACTGACCCGCTTCATCGACCTCGCCACTTATCTGGCGGTCAACGATTACGAGGCCGAATTGCTGATCGAACGCACCGGTCTGACGCTCGAGCAGATCAGCAGCCGGTTGTCGGCGCTGATCGTCACGCGCGGCGAGCAGGGTTCGGAAATCTATACGGGCGGCCAGCGCATCGATGTGCCGTGCGTACCGGCCGAACGGGTGGTCGATCCGACCGGTTGCGGCGATGCTTATCGCGCCGGCCTGCTGTACGGCATGGAGAAGGGCTTCGACTGGGCTACCAGCGGCCGCATCGCCAGCCTGATGGGATCGATCAAGATCGCCCACCTGGGCGGCCAGAACCATGCGCCGTCGGCGTCTGAAATCGCGACGCGCTTCGAGCAGGCTTTCGGCTACCGTTTTTAAACCGGCGGGATGGCTGATGCGCGGTCAGGCGCCCAGGCCGGCCAGCAGCGCTTGCTCGAACTGTTCCAGCGTCAGGTGCGGGGCCGCGATCGCCAGCAGCTTGCGCTTGGCCGTGTGCCCATGGGTGATGCTGACCGCGTTTTTGGGTAGCTTGAGCAGTGTTGCCAGATAGGCGATCAAGGCCAGATTGGCCTTGCCGTCTATCGGTTGTGCATGCAGCTTGATCTTGAGCGCATCGTCGAGCACCGCAATCACTTCACTTTTCCTGGCATTGGCTTGAATCTGCACCGCCAGCCGGAAGCCGTCGGCATGCGGCGAGCACCAGTTTCTGGCGGCGGTCGCAGGCATAGCCATTCAGAGCAACATGTTCGGCAGGGTCCGCACGAGGTACAGGACGATTTGCAGCAGCACCAGCGCCACCAGCGGCGAGAGGTCGATCATGCCCAGCGGTGGCACAACGCGGCGCAGGCGGCTCAATAGCGGGTCGTTCAAGGCCCGTACGAAGGGGGCCAGCGGCGCTTGCGGATTGACCCAGCTAAACACCGCCTCGATCACGATCAGCGCCATCAAACCGTAGGTAATCCAGATCAGCAGTTGCTGCAGCGCCAGCACCAGCACCGGCACCAGCACGAAATAGCGCTGCATCGACGCTTCGAGCGCCGTCGCCAGCAGCGCGACCAGGAAGGCCGCCGTCAGGCTGGCCCAGTCGTAGCCGCCGAGGCCCGGAATGATGCGGCGTAAGGGCCGCACCAGCCAGTCGGTCAATTGAAAGGTAAATTGCGAGATCGGCGTCGGCGCGCGCACGCGCACCGTCTGCACCCAGAATCGCAGCAACAGGACGCCACCGAGGACGCTGGCGGCGGTATCGATGATTAGCGCTAATATACTTTGCAGCACGGGGGACACTCCAAATAAAAAAGCCGCTGTGCGATCTGTTGTCGCACAGCGGACATTGTGCCCTTAATAACAGGCATCCAGCAAGAGGCTGGAGATTACGGACGGTTACCCGTTGGAAACGGCCAAGCTGCAGCTGGATTCAACGTGGTTTTTACTGCAGGCGCGGCGGCAGGAGCGGCAGCGGCTTCAGGAGTAGCAACAGCTTTAATGGCCGCTGGCTTGGCCACGGCTTTTTTTGCTGCTGGCTTCTTCACTGCTGGTTTGGCTGCGGCCTTGGCTACCGGTTTGGCGACCACTTTTTTCGCTGCCGGTTTGGCGGCGACTTTCTTGGCCACTGGTTTGGCTGCGGCTTTTTTCGCTACCGGTTTGGCGGCAACGGCTTTTTTGGCGACCGGTTTGGCGGCTGCTTTTTTAGCGACTGGCTTGGCGACGACCTTTTTAGCTACCGCTTTTTTGGCGACTGGCTTTTTGGCGACGGCTTTTTTAGCGACGACAGCTTTCTTTGCTGCTGGCTTGGCTGCTGCCTTTTTTGCGACCGGTTTGGCGGCGACTGCCTTTTTGGCGACGACAGCTTTTTTCGCTACTGGCTTGGCAGCTGCTTTTTTAGCGACTGGCTTGGCTTTTGCGACTGGCTTTTTCGCTGCAACGGCTTTTTTAGGTGCTGCGGCTTTTTTGACTGTCACGGCTTTCTTGGCGACGGGAGCAGCTTTTTTGGCTGCTGGTTTCTTTACTGCGGGTTTTTTAGCGGCGGTTGCCATTTGTTTCTCCTTCACGTGAGATGGAAAAAATCAAGCTACGAGGGTAAATCCGCCGAACCCATCGCGATGAGTGAGGCGGATTATTCATCGGCGCAAACACCCTTGTTTGCGCTAATGAATTCGGTACCGGCCGGTGCTGCAGCAATCCCGTGGATGCGAGCACTTCGGCCATGATTGGTATCGCCCTGGGCCGCACTAGAGGCGCGCCGGGGTCAAATGCAACGTATGTCTTGATGTCAAAATCGCGTGAAAACAGCGTATGGGCCATCCGTTCAAACTCAAATTGTGCAATGAAAAAGCCGCCATGTCCGAAAATTCGGTCACCAGCGGCAAATCCAGATCAGGGCAATTCGGGTTGTGCATTATTAATTTAGTGGGGACGATCCTGTTTTATTTGGTTCGTACGACCTGATCATATTTATTCGACTGCTTGATTCTCGAAGCTTGTTTTCGGTTGTTTATTGTTGTCGACAACCTTGTTAAGCTCGGATCATAAATTACTCTTGCAACATGTGCGAGCTTTTTTTCACGTATCGGCACTATTTCTGTTTGCTGGAACCGAAAAATCTGCTAGCCGTTTTTGATTTGCGGCTTTTTCGGTGCCCGCTTTGCGCATTTTTTGGCGGCGGCGATATCGGCAGCGATCGGTATTTTGCGAAGCATCGTCATGCCTCCGATCGCCGCTTACTTCGATATCGCCTGGCCGCTTTTTACTTCCGCGCCTTGCTTTTGGGCCGACGCCATGTCCTGCTTCGACTTCGGTTTTCGCATCGCGCCGCATCGGCTGCGGCGTTTCGCCGGCTTTCATTTCAGCGCTTAAGGTCGCCGCCCATGTCGCCGCGCTTTAGTCGCCAGCCGTGTCGCCGACCTTATGCCGAAGTCCTCATTCCCAATTGAGCGCGCCGCCGGTTTGATATTCGATTACCCGCGTCTCGAAAAAGTTGCGCTCTTTTTTCAGGTCTATCATTTCGCTCATCCATGGAAACGGATTCTCTTCTTGTGCGAACATGGCGTCAAGACCTATCTGCTGCGCGCGGCGGTTTGCGATGAAGCGCAGATAGCCTTTGAACATAGGCGCATTCAAGCCCAGCACGCCACGCGGCATTGTATCCTCTGCGTAGCGATATTCCAACTCTACCGCCTGCAAAAACAACGCTTTGATCTCGTCGCGAAATGCGCTGGTCCACAGCTGCGGGTTTTCCATCTTGATGGTGTTGATCAGGTCGATGCCGAAATTGCAGTGCATCGACTCGTCGCGCAGAATATATTGATACTGTTCGGCCGCGCCCATCATCTTGTTTTGCCGTCCCAGCGCCAGAATCTGCGTGAAGCCGA
Organism: Oxalobacteraceae bacterium; assembly: GCA_021768485.1. Lineage (GTDB taxonomy): Bacteria > Pseudomonadota > Gammaproteobacteria > Burkholderiales > Burkholderiaceae_D > JAIZVZ01. The sequence goes on from JAIZVZ010000087.1 coordinate 12,798, forward strand.
CATAGAAGAACAGGCCTTCCATCAGGCAGGCGAACACGATCAGCGACTTGAGCAGCTTCTGGTCGTTTTCGAGCGAGCCGGTGGTGAATTGCGGGTCGGTCAGGGTATTGATGAAAGGGATCAGGAACTGATCCTTGTCGCGGATCGACGCCACTTCATGGTAGGCGTTGAAGATCTCGCCTTCATCGAGGCCTAGCGATTCGACGATGTACTGGTAGGCGTGGGTGTGGATCGCTTCCTCGAACGCCTGGCGTAGCAGATACTGGCGGCATTCGGGGGCGGTGATGTGGCGATAGGTGCCCAGCACGATGTTGTTGGCAGCGAGCGAATCGGCGGTCACGAAAAAGCCGAGATTGCGCGTCACGAGGCGGCGTTCGTCATCGGTCAAACCGTTGGGATTTTTCCACAATTCGATGTCGCGCTGCATGTTGATTTCTTGCGGCATCCAGTGGTTGGCGCAGCCGGCCAGGTATTTGTCCCAGGCCCATTTGTATTTGAACGGCACCAGCTGGTTGACGTCGGTCTTGCCGTTGATGATGCGCTTGTCGTCGGCATTGACGCGCTGCGAGGCTGCCGGCTCGCTGGCGGCGGACTGGCTTGCCGCGCGCGGTGGCACCGTCTGCGTTGCCGACAGCGCCGCGCTCATCGTCTGTTTTGCATGGGCGCCGGCGGCCGCGTCGGGCGCCTCGCCTTTGTCTTCGTTGATTTCATCGTCCCAGGAGATCATAGGTATTTCCTTGTATGCGGCCGCACGCGGCGGCCGGTTCGGTTGTTCGGCGTGGTATTACTGCGCGTTTTCTGGCTTACTGGCAGGCTTCGCATTCCTCGAAGCCGGCGTCGCCGGGGCGCATGGTGCAGGCCGGGCCGTCGGTCTCGATCGCAGCCACCGCCGGCGCCGCCGCAGCCGAGGCGTAGGCCGGGGTGCCAGCGCCGTCGACCGCGACCGCGTTCAGGGCGCCGGTCTTGGAGGTCGATTTCTCGGTATGGGTGGCGCCCATGGTGCGCAGGTAATATGTGGTTTTCAAACCACGCAGCCAGGCCAGCTTATAGGTTTCGTCGAGCTTTTTGCCGGAGGCGCCGGCCATGTAGATGTTGAGCGACTGCCCCTGGTCGATCCATTTCTGGCGGCGCGAAGCCGCTTCGACCAGCCAGGATGGCGCCACTTCGAAGGCGGTCGCATACAGCGCGCGCAGCTCTTGCGGGATGCGGTCGATCTTGGTCAGCGAACCGTCGAAGTATTTCAGGTCGGCGATCATCACTTCATCCCACAGATCGCGCGCCTTGAGGTCGCGGACGAGGAATTCGTTGATCTCGGTAAATTCGCCGGACAGATTCGATTTGACGTACAGATTTTGGTAAGTCGGTTCGATGCAGGCCGAGACGCCGATGATGTTGGAAATGGTCGCGGTCGGCGCGATCGCCACGCAGTTCGAATTGCGCATGCCGTACTGCTTGATGCGTTCGCGCAGCGCCGGCCAGTCCATCGAGCTCGAGCCGTCGACTTCGAGATAGCCGCCGCGCTCTTCGGCCAGCAGTTGCAGCGAGTCTTGCGGCAAGATGCCGCGGTCCCACAGCGAGCCGCGGTACGAGCTGTAATGGCCGCGTTCCTGCGCCAGCTCGGTCGAGGCCAGATAGGCGTAATAGCAGACCGCTTCCATCGAGCGGTCGGCAAATTCGACCGCTTCGGTCGAGGCGTAGGGCGTACGGCGCATGTGCAGGCAATCCTGGAAACCCATGATGCCGAGGCCCACCGGACGGTGGCGCAGATTGGCGTCGCGCGCCTTCTTGACCGCATAGTAATTGATGTCGATGACGTTATCGAGCATGCGCATGGCGGTGCGAATCGTTTTTTGCAGCTTGATCTTGTCGATTTCACCATCTTTCATGTGCGCCGGCAAATTGACCGAGCCGAGATTGCAGACCGCGATTTCGGTCGGGCCCGTGTTGAGCGTGATCTCGGTGCACAGATTGGAGCTGTGGACGACGCCGACGTGCTGTTGCGGACTGCGGATATTGCACGGATCCTTGAAGGTAATCCATGGGTGGCCGGTCTCGAACAGCATCGACAGCATCTTGCGCCACAGGTCGAGCGCCTGGACTTTCTTGAAAATGCGGATTTCGCCGCGCGCCGCGCGTGCTTCGCAGTCGAGATAGGCCGCTTCGAAGGCGCGTCCGTACTTGTCGTGCAGCTCGGTGGCGTCGCTCGGCGAAAACAGCGTCCACTCGCCTTTTTCCATGACGCGCTTCATGAACAGGTCGGGAATCCAGTTGGCGGTATTCATGTCGTGCGTGCGGCGGCGGTCATCGCCGGTATTTTTGCGCAGGTCGAGGAATTCCTCGATGTCCATATGCCAGGTTTCCAGATAGGCGCACACCGCGCCCTTGCGTTTGCCGCCCTGGTTGACCGCCACGGCCGTGTCGTTGACCACCTTGAGGAAAGGCACCACGCCTTGCGATTTGCCGTTGGTGCCCTTGATATGGGCGCCCAGCGAGCGCACCGGGGTCCAGTCGTTGCCGAGGCCGCCCGCATATTTGGCCAGCAGCGCGTTTTCCTTGATGGCGTCGTAAATGCCTTCGAGCTCGTCGGCCACCGTGGTCAGATAGCACGACGACAGCTGCGAGCGGCGCGTGCCGGAATTGAACAGGGTCGGCGTCGAGCTCATGAAGTCGAAGCTCGACAGCAGGTGGTAAAACTCGATGGCGCGCGCCTCGCGCTCGATTTCGTTGAGCGCCAGGCCCATCGCCACCCGCATGTAAAACGCCTG
>JAIZVZ010000019.1 GCA_021768485.1 Oxalobacteraceae bacterium
GTGCCGGCCGGCGTCCTCGCCATGCTGCTGGTCAGCTATCTGACGCCGGCCCCCGGCGCCGCCAGCAATGCCGTGGTCGACCACTGGCGTGTGCCGTAAACCGGGGACTCCGCATATGAAAATGGCACCCTTGCGGGTGCCATCGGGGATCGCCAAAATCGGCAAGCCTACAGCTTCTTGGCCGGATACAGCACATCCTGTACGTAGTTATGCATGTCGAAATACAGATTGGCAGCGGCCTTGACGTCGGCCGGGGTCAAGGCCTTGACCCGGCTTTCATAGCTCAGGATGCGCGCCGGATCGAGCCCCAGCTCGACGCTCGAACGCAGATTGCTGAGCCAGAAGCCATTCGTCTTGAGGCCCTCGCGATACGACTTGATCCAGTTTTCCTTGACCTTGTTCAGATCCGACAGCTGGGCGCCATTGGCTTTGAGCTTGTCGATCTCGGCCAGCGCCGCCGCAATCAGTTTGTCGACATTGTCGGGGCTGCAGGGAATGGTCAGCGAAATCGAATATGAACCGTGCGGATCCTTGGCGATGCCGCCGCCGGCATTGGCGCCGTAGACCGCGCCCATCGCTTCGCGCAGGCTGTCGGTAAATTTGATGTTCAACACTTCCAGCAACGCCGCCAGCCGCATCTGCGCTTCGGGCGAGTAACTGGCATCGCCCGAGAACACGATCGAAATCGTGCTCTTTTGTTCCAGGCCCAGATGCTCTTCTTTCTTGATCACGCCCTTGACCGTGCGCAGGCCGACATCCTTGAATGCGGTCGGGATCTCGGTCGTCGGCAAACTGCCGAGATAGGCGGCAATCAGCGGCTTGATTTTTTCAAGATCAAAGCTGCCGACGAAAAAGAAGGTATAGCCTTTGACGCTCGAAAAGCGTTCGTTATAAATGGCCAGCGAGCGCTCCAGACTGACCTTGTCGAAGTCGGCCGGCTTGGGCACGCGCGGGCCGCGCGGATGGTCGGCATACAAGGTCTTGAGCATGTCGTCCTGGTACTGCGTTTCCGGGCGCGACAGCGAACTTTTGAACACATCCTGGAATTTGCCGACCCAGGAGCGGAACAGGACCGAATCCTTGCGCGGCTGGGTAAAGTACAAATACGTCATCTGCAGCATCGTTTCGACATCGGCGCTGCCGGACTGGCCGTTGAAGCCTTCGCGTATATCGCCGAGAAAGGGTGCCGCATAGGCCGATTTGCCGGCCAGGATTTTCTGCAAGTCGTTCGGCGAAAACGCACCGATGCCCATCGCTCCGACCACCGAGGCGGCGTAGCGGGCACTGATGAAATCCTGGTCGCCATACAGCGAATCGCCGCCATTGCGCGTTGCCCCCATCAGCACCTGGTCGCTCTTGAAGTCGGTCGGCTTGAGCACGACCTTGACGCCATTGCCGAGCACCAGTTCGGTCAGGCCGAGCGCGCTGTTGAAGGCTTCCGAGGCAATCGTGCCGCCTTGCGGCGCTTTGTCCATCAGGCTGGCCGCCACCGCTTTTTCGTCATAGGCCACGACCTTGTTATGCCCGGCCGCCTCGACCGCAGCGAGCAGGGCCGCCGGCGTTGGCCGGGCCACGCCCTCGCGTTCGACGCCCTGGTAAGTGATCAATTTCTTGTCGTTGCCGATGATTGTTTTCGTGGCAAAGCGATTGACTTCATCGAGCGAAATCGTCGGCAGGAATTCCTTGGCATACGCAAATTCGTTGGCAATGCCGGGAATCGATTCCTGCACCAGGAAGTTGCGGATGAATTCGGCGGCATAGCTGGCCGATTCGGTCTTGTCGCGTTCGTTATAGGCCTGCTCCAGATTGCGCAAGGTCGCTTTTTTGGCGCGCGCCAATTCGTTATCGGTAAAGCCGAATTGGGCGGCGCGCTGGTTTTCCTGGATCAGCGCATTGATGGCCGGCGTCGGTCCCGACTTGCCGATCAGGGCCACCGACGAAAACTGCTGATAGCCGTGCACCAGCGGCCCGACGCCGCTGCCGCCGACCACATACGGCGCATTGGCGCTTTGCGTCAATTCCTGCAGGCGCTGGCCGAGCATGGCGTTAAACAGGTTTTGCACGATTTTCTGGCGGTAGTCGCCGAAAGTCCTCTCGCCCGGATCCTTCGATTGCGAATACGTGATGTTGAGGATGTCGTTGGTCGCCTCCCGGTCGCTGGCGACCACGCTTTCCTGGCTGCTGCGCGCCGGAATGCTCGCATAGTTGCGCGCCCGTTCATGCCGCGGATTTTTCAGTTTGGAGAAATGACGCTTGATCATTCTCTCCGCAACAATCGGATCGACATCGCCGACCACAATCACCGCCATCAGATCGGGCCGATACCAGTCGGCATAAAAGCGGCGCAGCGCCGCATGCGGGAAATTGGCGATGATCTCATCCTTGCCGATCGGCAGGCGCTCCGCATATTTGGAGCCGGCAAATATCTTCGGCCACAAGAGCTTGTTCATGCGGTCTTCGGCCCCCTTGCCAAGCCGCGACTCTTCGAGCACGACGCCGCGCTCGCGGTCGATTTCCTTGTCGTCGAAACTGAGGCCGCCGGCCCAGTCCTGCAGCACTTCCATGCCTTTGTCGAGGTTGTTCTTGCGGTCGGTCGGGATCGGTAGAATGTACACGGTTTCATCGAAACTCGTGTAGGCATTGAGGTCGGCGCCGAACTTGACGCCGATCGACTGCAAAAACGAAATCAATTCGTTTTTCCTGAAATGCGTCGAGCCATTAAAAGCCATGTGTTCGGTAAAGTGGGCCAGGCCCTGCTGGTCGTCATCCTCGAGAATCGAACCGGCGCGCACCACGAGCCGCAATTCGGCCTTGTTGGCCGGCTTACCGTTTTTTAAAATGTAATAGGTCAGGCCATTGGGCAGCTTGCCAAGCTTGATCTGCGGCGCCGGCGGAATCGCCTGATCCATGTCGCGCGCGGCCTGCACCGGCACGCTCGTCAATATCGTTGCGGAAAACAAGACAAACAAAGTATTGAACAGAATTTTTTTCATCACGCATCTTCGCTTAAAAGAGACATGCCATGAAATTGCATGCCATTGAGGTGTGCAGCATCGCATGCCGCGCAGGAAGGTGCAAGCACCGCTCATACGCGGTTACAAGTGAGTGCCTGCTGAAAAGATTGTCGTTTTTCATTATGCAACTCACTGAAAAAGCGATTTTCAAACAAGATCAAATTCGATTTGATAATCCCCCAACCTCTCCCGCGGCGCCGTCGAAAAAAAACGGCATCGCGTCAGATCGCGATGCCGTTTTTATCAAAAAATCAAATTGTCAGTACACGTATTTACACGACAATGGTTTGCGCCTCGTCGCCGACCCGCGCCCGGATCACGCCGATCTTGCTGACCGTTTCACCAGCTGCTTGCAACTGCGCCAGCGCCGCCTCGGCGGCGTCGGCGGCCACGATGACGATCATGCCGATGCCGCAATTGAAGACGCGGTGCATTTCGGCGTCCTTGACGCCGCCATGCTGCTGCAGCCAGCCGAACAGCGGCGGCATATTCCATGTGCGGTGGTCGAGCACGGCGGTCAGATTGTCGGCCAGCACGCGCGGCACGTTTTCGACCAGGCCGCCGCCGGTGATGTGGACCATGCCCTTGATCTCGGTGGTGGCCATCAGCGCCAGCAGCGGTTTGACATAGATGCGGGTCGGCTGCATCAAGACGTCGGCCAATGGACGGCCGTGGAAATCGGCGTTCAGGTCCGGCTTGGCGACCGAGATGATCTTGCGCACCAGCGAATAGCCGTTCGAGTGCACGCCCGAGGACGCCAGGCCGAGGACGACGTCGCCGGGGGCGATGGTGCTGCCGTCGATGATGCGGCTTTTTTCGACCGCACCGACGGCAAAGCCGGCCAGGTCGTATTCGCCGGCCGGGTACATGCTCGGCATTTCAGCGGTTTCGCCGCCGATCAGGGCGCAACCGGCTTGCTCGCAGCCGTCGGCGATGCCTTTGACGACAGCGGTGGCCTGCGCCACATCGAGTTTGCCGCAAGCGAAATAATCGAGGAAAAACAACGGTTCCGCACCTTGCACCAGAATGTCGTTGACGCTCATGGCGACCAGGTCGATGCCGACCGTGTCGTGGCGGTTCAATTCGAAAGCCAGCTTGAGCTTGGTGCCGACGCCGTCGGTGCCCGAGACCAGTACCGGGTCCTTGTATTTTTTGCTGATTTCAAAGAGGGCGCCAAAACCGCCAATGCCTTTCAGGACGCCTTCGCGCATGGTACGCCGGGCGTGCGGCTTGATGGCTTCGACCAGCGCATCGCCGGCATCGATGTCAACGCCGGCATCGCGATAGGAAAGGGAAACAGGATCGTGTGAGTTCATAGTGTATTGAAGCGGCTGGCGCGGTAAAATAGCAAAATAAGGCCAAATTGTTTGGCTCAAGCCGCTATTTTATCAAACCGGGTCGCTGAAACGGTTTTTTATACGCTTTTTACCGGAAAACCATTAAATAAACAGGCGCCCCCCTCCATCCATGCCATTTTCAATTTCACAAGAACAAAAACAGAGCGCGTTCTGGATCGGCTTGTGGCTCTTGGTTGTGTTGCTGCTGGTCAGTCTGGGACCGGTGTTGACGCCCTTTATCGCCGCCGCCATCCTCGCCTATGCCTTGAATCCCGGCGTCGACCGCCTCGACCGCCTGCATTGGCGGCGCTTGCGGGTGCCGCGCGCGGCGGCCGTGCTGCTGGTCATGCTGGTACTGGGCGCGGCGCTGTTGGCCCTGGTCTTGATCGTGGTGCCGGTGCTGAAGAAGGAGTTGCCTTTATTGCAAGACCGGATTCCCGTGCTGCTTGAGCGCTTCAACGCCCTGGCGGCGCCGCGCCTGCACGAGCTCGGCATCACGGTCCGGCTCGACGGCGATGGCATCCGCCACTTGCTGACGCAGCAATTGCAGACGAGCGGCGAGGAAATCTGGCGCGCCGTGCTCAATTCGGCCCGGGTCGGCGGCAGCGCCGTGCTCGGCTGGCTGGCGACACTGGTCTTGATTCCGATCGTGCTGTTCTATCTGCTGCTCGACTGGCACCCGATGCTCAGGCGCTGCGCCAATGCGATACCGCGCCGCTGGGTCGGGCAGACGGTCGCCATGGCGCACGAAGTCGATAGCCTGCTGGCGCAATACCTGCGCGGCCAGCTGCTGGTGATGCTGGTGCTGGCCGTGTATTATTCGGCCGGCCTGATGCTGGCCGGTTTCGATGTCGCGCTGCCGATCGGCATCATTACCGGCCTGCTCGTCTTCATCCCCTATCTGGGCTTCGGCCTCGGACTGGGGCTGGCGCTGCTGGCGGCGCTGCTGCAATCGTCGGGCTGGCAAGATCTGGCGGCCGTGGCCGTGGTCTACGGCGTCGGCCAGGTGCTCGAGAGTTTCATCCTCACGCCGCGCCTGGTCGGCGAGCGCATCGGCATGAATCCGCTGGCCGTCATTTTTGCCTTGCTGGCCTTTGGCCAGCTGTTCGGTTTCGTCGGCATCTTGCTGGCGCTGCCGATCTCGGCCATCCTGATGGTGGCGTACCGCCATTTGCGCAAACATTATCTGGCCAGCGGTTTTTATACCGCCAAAGCCGCTCCACCACCCAAAGAGTAAAGACGCATGAAGCAGTTGTTGCTGGATTTAAGCGAAGAACAGGCGCAAAGCCTGGAGACATTCGAAGTCGGACAAAACGCCGAGCTGCTGCAGTTGATGGCGCAATTCGCCACGCGCAGCGCCGGCGAGTACTTTGCCTATCTGTGGGGCCAGGCCGCCAGCGGCAAGACCCATTTGCTGCGCGCGCTGGCCGCCGGCCCGCAGGCAGCCCAGGCGCGCTATATCGATTGCGGCCGGCTCGGTGCCGATGCCGCCGAAATTCTGACCTATACGCCGGAAGTGAGCTTATACCTGCTCGACGACTGTGAAAAACTGACGCCGGCGGCCCAGATCGACGCCTTCAACCTGTTCAACCAGATCCGCGAACGCGGCGGCTTCATGGTCAGCAGCGGTGCCGTGGCGCCGATGCAGCTGGCGCTGCGCGAAGACTTGCGCACCCGTATGGGCTGGGGCCTGATCTACCAGGTGCACGCGCTGTCGGACGAAGAAAAGCTGGCGGCGCTGGACGCCGCCGCCCACGCCCGAGGCTTGACGCTGCCGCCGGGCGTGTTACCCTATCTGCTGTCGCATTTTCGGCGCGACATGCGGTCGCTGTCGACCATGCTCGACGCCCTGGACCGCTATTCGCTGGAAACCCAGCGCCCGATCACGCTGCCTTTATTACGCTTACTGCTGCAAGAAACGCCTAAACAGCCATGAACCTCGCCCTCTTCGACCTCGACCACACGCTGCTGCCGCTCGACTCCGACCATGAATGGGGTGAATTCCTGTGCCGTATCGGCGCCGTCGACGTCAATATTTTCGGCGGCCAGAACAACGAATTCTTCCGCCAATACCAGGCCGGCACGCTCGACCCGGTCGAATACCTCGAATTTTCGCTCGGTACGCTGGCGCGTTTCTCAAACAGCCAACTCGATGCCTGGCATGCGCAGTTCATGCAGGAAGTGATCAGCCCGGCGCTATTGCCGGCGGCCCGCGCGCTACTGAAAAAACACCGCGACGCCGGCGATCTGCTGGCCATCGTCACCGCCACCAATCAGTTCGTGACGGCGCCGATCGCCCGCGCGCTCGACGTTGAGCACCTGATCGCGGCCATGCCGCAACGCGACGCCGACGGCACCATCACCGGCAAGCTGCTGGGGGTGCCGACTTCCGGCCCCGGCAAGGTCATCCACACCCGGGACTGGCTGGCAGGCATGGGCAAGACCCTGGCCGACTTCGACAAAGTCTATTTTTATAGCGATTCGCATAATGACTTGCCCTTGATGTCCATCGTCACCGACCCGGTCGCGACCAACCCGAACACCAAGCTAGAGGCGCATGCCAACGCGCATGGCTGGCCTATCTTAAGATTATTTCATGATTAATAAATTCATCCGCAAAATCCTCGGCGTCAAGAAAAGCACCGGCAATAAAAATCCCCTGGTCCTCGGTCCGAAAGAACACGGCATCGATCCCAAGCTTTTGTCGAACAACGCCATCCGCGTCACGCAAACCCTGCAGGATGCCGGCTACAAGGCCTTCGTGGTCGGCGGCGCGGTGCGCGATCTGCTGCTGGGCGTCAAGCCGAAGGATTTCGACATCGCCACCAACGCGACGCCGGAACAGACCAAAAAATTATTCCGCCGCGCCTTCATCATCGGCAAGCGCTTCCAGATCGTGCATGTGATGTTCGGCCAGGATTTGCTGGAAGTGACGACCTTCCGCGGCACCACGCTGGCCGACGCCCCGAAAGACGAACACGGGCGCGTCTTGCGCGACAATACCTTCGGCCTGCAGCACGAAGACGCCGTGCGGCGCGATTTCACCATCAATGCCATGTATTACGATCCGGCCACGCAGACCGTGCTCGACTATCACGGCGGGATTGCCGACATCCGCAAGAAAATCCTGCGCATCATCGGCGTGCCCGAGGAGCGCTACCGCGAAGATCCGGTGCGCATGCTGCGCGTGGTGCGCTTCGCCGCCCGCCTCGGCTTTAACATCGACGACGCCACCAGCGCGCCGATCGAAGAAATGGCGCCGCTGATCAACAACGTGCCGTCGGCGCGCGTGTTCGATGAAATGCTCAAATTGCTGATGAGCGGACAGGCGCTGGCCTGCCTGATGCAACTGCGCAAACAGGGCTTGCATCACGGCCTGCTGCCGCTGCTCGATGTCGTGCTCAAGCAGCCGGTGGCCACCAAATTCATCACGCTGGCGCTGGCCTCGACCGACAAGCGCATCCATGAAGGCAAGCCGGTCTCGCCGGGCTTTCTGTTTGCCGCCCTGTTATGGCACCAGGTGCTGGAAAAATGGACGGCCTACCAGGCCGCCGGCGAGTATGCGATTCCAGCCCTGCATCTGGCGGCCGATGCCGTACTCGAAGCGCAGACCGACAAACTGGCGCTGCAACGCAAGATCGGTTCCGACATGCGCGACATCTGGGCCATGCAGCCGCGCTTTGAACGCCGCACCGGCAAGACGCCCTACAAGCTGCTCGAGCACTTGCGCTTTCGGGCCGGCTACGACTTTTTGCTGCTGCGCTGCGAAGCGGGCGAGATCGATGCCGAAATCGGCCGCTGGTGGACCGATTTCGCGGCCGGCGACGCCGACCAGCGCGAAGCATTGCTGGCAGCCAAACCGGCCGCCGGCGGCGCCAAAAAACGTCCGGCGCGGCGCGGCCGCAACCGCAGCGCAGCCAGCACCGCTACCGCTGCCAGCGGCGACAGCAACGAATAAGGGCTCATGCCGCAAATGCCAGCGCTACCGCACACTGCCTACATCGGTCTGGGCGCCAACCTCGGCGACGCCCAAGCCACCGTGCGCGCGGCGCTGAGCGCCCTGGCGCTGCTGCCGCAGACCCGCCTGCAGGCACAGTCGTCGCTATACCGCAGCGCACCGCAAGACGCCGACGGCGACGACTACGTCAATGCGGTGGCCGAACTGCAGACCGCGCTGACGCCGCACGAGCTGCTGGCACGACTGCAGGCAATCGAAGCGGCAAACGGCCGCGAGCGCCCCTATTACCACGCGCCGCGCACGCTCGACCTCGATCTCTTGCTGTACGACGATGCGGCGCTGGCCGACGCCACGCTGACGCTGCCGCATCCGCGCCTGCATCTGCGCGCATTTGCGCTGCTGCCACTGCTCGAGATTGCCGCCGACATCGCCATCCCCGGCATCGGCCCGGCCCGGCCGTTGCTGCCGACGCTGGCCGGACAGGCCATTGCCCGACTATAGGCGAGCCGCTGCCATGCAAATTCCGGTGCTAGCACAAACGATTGGCTTGCTGACCTTGTCGAATGTCTTCATGACCATCGCCTGGTACGGTCACTTGAAAAATTTGTCCGGCAAGCCGTGGTGGATCGCGGCCCTGGTCAGCTGGGGCATCGCGCTGTTCGAATACCTGCTGCAGGTGCCGGCCAACCGCATCGGCTACACGCAATTAAGCCTGGCGCAGCTGAAAATAATCCAAGAATCCATTACGCTGGCGGTCTTTGTTCCGTTTGCGATGGTGTATATGAGCCAACCGTTCAAGCTCGACTATATCTGGGCGGCGCTGTGTCTGATCGGCGCGGTGTATTTCATATTCAGAAGTTAAAACCCTGGGAACTTACACCCGGGAAGTCAAAACCCTAAAAAGTTAAAACCATATTTCGCAGGAACTCAAATGGCTGCATACCTACAAGAAAACCAAACCGGCGCTAACACTCCCAACACTCCACCGGCCAAGCCGAAGGCTGTCACCATGCCGTCGCTGCTGGCGATGCGCGCACGCGGCGAAAAAATCACCATGCTGACCGCCTACGACGCCAGCTTCGCTTCGATGATGGAGCGCTGCGGGGTCGACACCATCCTGATCGGCGATTCGCTGGGCATGGTCTGCCAAGGCCACAATTCGACCCTGAGCGTGACGGTCGAGGAAGTCGCCTACCACACCGCCAGCGTGGCGCGCGGTGCGAGCCGGCCCCTGATCATCGCCGATCTGCCGTTCGGCAGCTATGCCACGCCGCAGGCGGCCTACGATTCTGCCGTCAAGCTGATGCAGGCCGGCGCCCAAATGGTCAAGCTCGAAGGCGGCGCCTGGCTGGCCGAAACCGTCGCCTTCCTGACCGTGCGCTCGATTCCGGTCTGCGCCCATATCGGCCTGATGCCGCAATCGGTGCACATGCTGGGCGGTTTCAAGGTGCAAGGCAAGACCACCGAAGGCGCCACCGTGTTGAAGGCTGATGCGCTTGCACTGCAGGCGGCCGGCGCCAGCATGGTGGTACTGGAAGCGATTCCGGCCGCACTCGGCGCCGAAGTGACCGCCTTGCTGACGACGATGCCGACCATCGGCATCGGCGCCGGTCCCGATTGCGACGGCCAGGTGCTGGTGATGCACGACATGCTCGGCGTATTCCCTGGCCATAAGGCGCGTTTCGTGAAAAACTTCATGGAAGGCCAGACCAGCATCGACGGCGCCATCACGGCCTATGTCGGCGCAGTCAAGGACAAGTCGTTCCCGGCCGCCGAACACTGTTTTTAAACATTGAATTTGACGCCGGTGAGCGAAAGACAGTTTATTTCGGCGCTGTTCTCGCGTAAAATTCGGAGCCAAACTCGACTCCCGGACAATAGGAACATACCTTGAAAACTGCGCTCATCGACGGCAAAAAAGCCGCACAGTTCGACAAATACATCACCGGCAACCTGTTGTTGGATCACAGCCCGCTCGACGAAGTCAAACAAGAAGCCATGGTCATCGGCATCCGCAACGAAAGCGGCGAGATCTATCGCCTGATCGGCGCCGACAAGCTGCGCAGCTTCATGAATGCGGTCGAAGAATTGACCGATCTGGGCATGACCGACGAACTGCAAGACAGCAAGACCAACAAGGATGGCTGCGATTCGATTTTCAGCGGTGAAGTCAGCGTCGACGACGACGACGAATAAAACCGGCATCCATATTGAAAACAGGCCGCGAAAGCGGCCTGTTTATTTGGCTTGATACTCAGTCTTCGTATTTCGCCAGCCCGGTCGCCAGGCGCGGCGCCAATTCCTCGATATTGCTGACGGTCATATCCAGATCGCGCAGCAAGCCATCTTTCAAGCCATAGGCCCAGCCGTGCACGGTCAGCGGCTGGCCGCGATCCCAGGCATCGCGCACCACCGTCGTCTGACAGACGTTGATGACTTGCTCGATCACATTCAGTTCGCACAGGCGGTCGCCGCGCACCGTCGGCGACAGCGCTTCGCCGAGATATTTTTCATGTTTTTGATGGACGTCCTGGACATGGCGCAGCCAGTTGTCGGCCAGGCCGATGCGGCGCCCCGTCAGTGCCGTATTGACGCCCGAACAGCCGTAATGGCCGCACACGATCACATGCTTGACGCGCAGTACATCGATCGCAAACTGCAGGGCCGACAGGCAATTGAGATCGGTATGGACGACCACATTGGCGACATTGCGATGCACAAAAATTTCGCCGGGCGACAGATCGAGCAAGTCGTTGGCCGACACCCGGCTGTCGGAACAGCCGATCCAAAAATATTCGGGGGATTGCTGCAAACTGAGCTTTTTAAAGTAATCGGCGTCCTGCGCCACAATCGATGCGGCCCAGACGCGATTGCGCTCGAGTAGGTTGAAAAGTGCTACCTTGTTCTTGTATGAATCTACCATTCTTGCGCCCCGTCTCTGATCCGCGTCAGGCACATGCCGGACGCGTGTGCAGTTTACTCTTATTCAAAAAAATCTTTTACCTTGTCTTTCCAGCTCTTGCTTTGCGGACTGTGCTTGGGACCGCCTTCAGACATGATTTTCTCGAATTCGCGCAAGATATCCTTTTGCTTTTCCGTCAGCTTGACCGGAGTCTCGACGACGACGTGGCAAAACAGGTCGCCCGAAAAGCCCGAGCGCACGCCCTTGATGCCCTTGCTCTTCAGACGGAATGTCTTGCCCGATTGCGTACCTTCAGGAATGGTGAAAGAGGCCTTGCCGCTCAGGGTCGGCACTTCAATATCGCCGCCGAGCGCCGCCTTGGTAAACGAGATCGGCATTTCGCAATGCAGATCGTCGCCTTCGCGCTGGAATACCGAGTGCGGCTTGATATGAATTTCAACATATAAATCGCCCGACGGTCCGCCATTCATGCCCGGTTCGCCATTGCCGGTCGAACGGATGCGCATGCCGTTGTCGATGCCGGCCGGGATTTTCACCTCGAGCGTCTTGTTGCGTTTGATCTTGCCCTGGCCGCCGCATGGCGCGCACGGGTCGGTAATCACCTTGCCGGTGCCGTGACACTTGGGACAGGTTTGCTGGACGCTGAAAAAGCCTTGCTGCATGCGTACCTGGCCATGACCGGCACAGGTGCTGCACGTGCTCGGCGCGGTGCCCGGCTTGGCGCCGCTACCGTGGCAGGTGTCGCACGAATCCCAGGACGGCACGCGGATGGTGGTGTCGAAGCCGTGCGCAGCCTGTTCGAGCGTGATTTCAAGGTTGTAGCGCAAATCGGCGCCACGGAATACTTGCGGTCCGCCGCGTCCGCCGCGCCCGCCGCCACCGCCGAAAATGTCGCCAAAAATATCGCCGAACGTGTCGGCAAAGCCGCCGCCGCCAAAGCCGCCGCCGCCGGCACCCATATTCGGGTCGACGCCGGCATGGCCGTAACGATCGTAGGCGTCGCGCTTGTCGGCGTTCGTCAACATCTCGTAGGCTTCTTTGACTTCCTTGAATTTCTCTTCGGACTCCTTGCTGTCAGGATTACGGTCCGGATGGAATTTCATCGCCAACTTGCGATAGGACTTCTTGATCTCGTCCTCGGAGGCGTTTTTTGCGACACCCAGAATCTCGTAATAATCACGCTTCGCCATCTTGTCGCACCTTGCTGTCTAACTGACGCCGAACGGGCGGCGTCTACAATAAATTCAAAGAAAATGAAGTGAAAAAGCCGAGTCACGGATGACTCGGCGATAAGCACAGCTTATTTGATAGGTCAAACCACAGCCGGGTCAGCCGCGCCCGGCGTGAGCGCCATTACTTGTCTTTGACTTCCTTGAAGTCGGCATCGACCACATCGTCTTCCTTCGGCTTGGCTTCAGCACCGGCGCCGGCGCCTGCACCGGCAGCGCCCTCGGCGGCCGCTTGCTGCGCCTG
This sequence comes from Oxalobacteraceae bacterium, assembly GCA_021768485.1. GTDB lineage: Bacteria > Pseudomonadota > Gammaproteobacteria > Burkholderiales > Burkholderiaceae_D > JAIZVZ01. The sequence goes on from JAIZVZ010000019.1 coordinate 12,706, forward strand.
CATGTCGGCATACATCTTTTCGCCGAGCTTTTGCGACGCGGTCGACAGGGCTTCAACCTTGGCATCGATTTCGGCCTTGTCGCCGGTCTTGATCGAGGCTTCCAGAGTAGTGATCGCTTCTTCGATCTTTTCCTTTTCGCCTGCCTCGAGCTTGTCGCCGTATTCGGTCAGCGATTTGCGCGTCGAGTGCACGAGGGCATCGGCCTGGTTGCGCGAGTCGGCCAGTTCCTTGAGCTTGTGATCTTCTTCGGCGTTCAGCTCGGCATCCTTGACCATCTTCTGGATTTCCGCTTCGGTCAGGCCCGAGTTGGCCTTGATCGTGATCTTGTTTTCCTTGCCGGTTGCCTTGTCCTTGGCGCCGACATGCAAGATGCCGTTGGCATCGATATCGAAGGTCACTTCGATTTGCGGGGTACCGCGCGCTGCAGGTGGAATACCTTCGAGATTGAATTCGCCCAGACCCTTGTTGCCGGCTGCGATTTCGCGTTCACCCTGATACACCTTGATCGTCACGGCCGGCTGATTGTCGTCGGCCGTCGAAAAGACCTGGCTGAACTTGGTCGGGATCGTGGTGTTTTTCTGAATCATCTTGGTCATCACGCCGCCCAAGGTTTCGATACCGAGCGACAGCGGGGTAACGTCGAGCAGCAGCAAATCCTTGCGGTCGCCCGACAGCACCGAACCCTGGATCGCGGCGCCGACAGCCACCGCTTCATCGGGGTTGACGTCCTTGCGCGGTTCCTTGCCGAAGAATTCCTTGACCTTTTCCTGCACCTTTGGCATGCGGGTCATGCCGCCGACCAGAATGATGTCGTCGATGTCGGAAACCTTGACGCCGGCATCCTTGATCGCGATGCGGCAAGGCTCGATGGTGGCGTTGATCAATTCCTCAACCAGCGATTCGAGCTTGGCGCGCGTCATCTTCAAAGTCAGATGGACGGGGGCGCCATTGGCCATCGCGATATACGGTTCGTTGATTTCGGTTTGCTGCGAGCTCGACAGTTCGATCTTCGCGCGTTCGGCCGAAGCCTTGATGCGTTGCAGGGCGATCGGATCTTTCTTCAGGTCGAGACCGTTGACCTTCTTGAATTCGTCGATGATGTAATCGATGACGCGCTGATCGAAATCTTCGCCGCCGAGGAAGGTGTCGCCGTTGGTCGACAACACTTCAAATTGTTTTTCGCCATCGACGTCGGCGATTTCGATGATGGAGACGTCGAACGTACCGCCGCCCAAGTCATACACGGCAATCTTGCGATCGCCTTTTTCGGTCTTGTCGAGGCCGAACGCGAGTGCCGCAGCAGTCGGTTCGTTGATGATGCGTTTGACGTCCAGACCGGCAATCCGGCCGGCATCCTTGGTCGCTTGACGCTGAGCATCATTAAAATAGGCCGGTACCGTGATGACGGCTTCGGAAACGTCTTCACCGAGATAGTCTTCGGCCGTCTTTTTCATCTTGCGCAGAATTTCGGCGGAAATTTGTGGCGGCGCCAGTTTCTTGTCGCGCACGCTGATCCAGGCATCGCCATTGTCGGCCTTGCTGATCGCATACGGCATCAGGCCGATGTCTTTCTGGACTTCTTTCTCGTCGAATTTACGGCCGATCAGGCGCTTGACCGCAAACAAAGTATTTTTTGGGTTGGTGACAGCCTGGCGCTTGGCCGGGGCGCCAACCAGAATTTCGCCATCGTCCTGGTAAGCGATGATCGATGGCGTCGTACGGGCGCCTTCTGCGTTTTCGATTACCTTAGGTTGACCGTTTTCCATAATGGCAACACAGGAATTTGTTGTCCCCAAGTCAATACCGATAATTCTGCCCATGATTTTTTTCCTTAGTAACGAGATTTCAGATAATTCAAATATGCGGAAGAAATGCGTGCTTTCAAGGCTTTATTTCATCAAAAACACACATTTTTTCTTGTTTTTAGCGCTTGCCCGGTGGTTTACGAAGCCTGTGCAACTGTCACGATAGCTGGACGCAACAGGCGATCGGCAATCATATAACCTTTTTGCAACACAGCAACAACGGTATTGGCTTCCTGCTCGGCCGGCACCATGGCCACGGCCTGGTGCTTCATCGGATCGAGCTTGTCGCCGACAGCGGGCAGAATTTCAAGCAAGCGGTTTTTTTCAAAGGCTGAAGAAAGTTGCTTTAAAGTCATCTCAACCCCTTCCTTGAGCGATTCGATGCTCGGCGTGTCGACTTTCAGCGCCATTTCCAGGCTGTCCTTGACCGGCACCATCGCTTCGGCAAAGCCTTCAACGGCAAATTTATGCGCCTTGCTGACATCTTCCTGGGCCCGGCGGCGCACGTTTTCGCATTCGGCCTTGGCCCGCATGAAGGCGTCTTGCATTTCATTGCCGCGCGCTATGGCTTGCGCCAGCTGCTGCTCAAGAGTGGCCGGTTCGGCAGGCGCGGCGGCAGCGGCTTCTTCCGCGGTCGGCGCTGGGGGCGGCAGGTCTGTCTGTTTTTCCTGATCTTGCATACAAATCTCCAACAATCAATGACTCGATTCAAGCAACCGCGCTGTCAAGGCAAGCCCAGGCTGAATCCGGGCAGGCGGTTGCGGGCGTATAGTTTTTTGCCCACTCACGAAGAAATGGGGGCATGTCCTATTTTTTCAAGGGGATTTTACTCGCGGACATCAACACGCAAAAAGTGGCTTATATAACAATTACTTGTAACGGTCGTTACAATTTTTACCACTTTCGCACTGGTAAAAACGACCAGACGCAGTATGCTATATCATATGGACTAGCATAAAGACCAGCCCATAATCCATGACCCAAATCAGATATGACGAAAATCAACGGCAGGAGGACTCATCATGAAAGTGCCACTTATTTCCGCCTCGGTCATCGCCTACACGACACTGGCGGCCGCTTGGCTGTGCTACGCTGAAAAACTGATCAGCTAAGCCCCCTCGTCGTTTCGGCGCGCTCAAACGCGAGTTGGCCCGTCAAACGCGCCCGTCAAACGCATACATATCCATCATATCGCCCGGCATTTTAGCAGAAGTTGTCACAACAAACAGCCTGTTGAGCCGCGCCCGCCTGTGCCGGCCGCCGTCAGGACCGACCTCCGCGCCCGGACCGCATTGCAGATCCACCTTTAATCGACAGCGCCGAGCCGCAAAGCCACGGCACGCGCCGCTTCCGCCGCGCGTTTTTGTCCTTCGCGCTCGGAAACCGGCAACATCGTCGGCCAACCGATCATATGCTGCTCGGCAATTTCCGCGAGGGCGGCAATCCAGGCCGGATCACTGTTGAGGCAGGCGATGTAATTGAATTGTTCACCGCCCTGGCTGAGGAAAATCTGCTTGCCTTCAATCGCGATTTCTTCCAGCGTTTCCAGGCAATCGCTGGTAAAGCCAGGGCAAATCACATCGACGCGCTTGGTGCCGCCCAAGGCCAGCGCATTGAGGGTCGCGCTGGTATACGGTTGCAGCCACTCGGCCTTGCCGAAACGCGATTGAAAAGTCAGCACATACTGCTCGGGGCTCAGGTGCAATTTGGCCGCCAGCAGGCGCGCCGTCTTATGGCACTCGCAATGATAGGGATCGCCGAGCAGCAGCGTGCGTTTCGGCATGCCATGAAAACTCATCACGAGCTGGTCGGGCCGGCCATTGGCTTCCCAATGCGTTTCGACGCTGGCAGCGAGGGCGTCGAGATAGCCGTCGTGGTCATGGTAGTGCTTGACCAGGCGCAATTCGGGCACATTGCGCACATGCTTGTAGTGCTCGAAAACGGCATCATAAATCGAGCCGGTGGTGGCGCCCGAATATTGCGGATAGGCCGGCAATACCAGGATGCGGTCGCAGCCTTCCTGCTTGAGGCGATCGAGCACGGACGGCAGCGAGGGCTGGCCATAGCGCATCGCAAACGCCACCTGCAATTGCTGGTGGCCGCGCTGCGCCAGATGGCCGCGCAACTGCTGGGCCTGGGCTTGCGTGTTGACGCGCAGCGGCGAGCCGTCGCGCGACCAGATCATGGCGTATTTTTTCGCCGATTTGCCCGATCGGAAAGGGACGATAATCCAGTTCAAGACAAACCACCAGAGCAAACGCGAAATCTCAACCACGCGCGGGTCCGATAAAAACTGTTTCAAATAACGCCGCACACTCGAGGCCGTGGGCGCATCGGGCGTGCCGAGATTAACCAGCACGACGGCCGTCTGATCGATAGTGCCGTGACGATGGGAAGGTTCAGGACGAAATGACATAAGAGCAATTTTCTTTGAGTCTGACCAGCGCGGGATCGCGCAGTATGGTGCTAATTATTTGCAATTTTGCTTGCCGGGCGAATACGGTCATCGATCAAACAAAGCGGTGATTCCATGGCCATATCGCCGGCCGATGAATTGGAGAGTTCAGTGATAAGTTATCCACAAGCAAACCTGAAGCGCGATTGCAATATTACAGTGCAATTTTAACTCAGCAGACGAACGCGTGGCAGCTGATGTTGCCTCAAGGACCAATCTCAAGACGCCAGCAATTCACGCGCATGCTTGCGCGTGGTGGCCGTGATTTCGAGTCCGCCGAGCATGCGCGCAACTTCTTCGACGCGCCCCTTGGCATCGAGCACATCGATATGGGAAACCGTCTTGCCGCCAGCCGCCGCTTCTTTGACCACCTGAAAATGGAAATTGGCCTGGCTGGCCACTTGCGGCAAATGCGTCACGCACAACACCTGGCGCTCCTGCCCCAGGCGCTTGAGCAGGCGCCCGACCACTTCGGCCACGGCGCCGCCGATGCCGCTGTCGACCTCGTCGAAAATCAGGGTCGGCGTCGCCGTCGCGCTCGAAGTGATCACCGAGATCGCCAGCGCGATCCGCGCCAGCTCGCCGCCCGACGCCACCTTGGCCAAGGGCCGCGGCGCCGTGCCGGCGTGGCCGGCCACCAGAAATTCGACATGTTCGAGTCCATGCGCGCCGGGCTCGCCGGCCACCAGCTGCACTTCGAAGCGGCCACCGCTCATGCTCAATTCCTGCATCGCCTTCGTCACCTGCTCGCCGAGCTGGCGCGCGACCGCGCTTCGGGCCGCCGACAGTTTTTGCGCCGCCTGCAGATAAGCGGCCTTGAGCCGCGCTTCCTGCTGGCGCAGGCCATCGAGATCGCTGGCGCTGGCCAATTGCTGCAGTTGCGCCGACAAGGCATCGAGCTGGGCCGGCAATTCGTCGGGCGTCACGTGCAATTTACGCGCCATCGCATGGATTGCTTCGAGCCGCGCCTCGACCTGACGCAGGCGCTCGGGGTCGAGTTCGACGCGGTTCAGATAATCGTTCATCGCATACACGGCTTCCTGCAGCTGGATGCGGGCCGGCTCGAGCAATTCGACCACCGGCTGCAGCAAGGCATCGATGGCGGCCAGCTTGCCCATTTTCTGGGTCAGCGAAGACAGTTGCGACAGAATCGGATGCTCGTCCTCGGAAATGGCGCCGAGCGCTTCCTGCACGCCCTCGAGCAAGCCGGCCGCATGCGACAGCCGGCTGTGTTCATTGGTGATCGAATCCCATTCGCCGGCCTTGACCGCCAGTTTTTCGAGGTCGCCGACCAGCCATTCGAGCCGCTCGCGTTCTTGCAAGACATTGGTGGCATTGGTTTCGAATTGCTCGCGCTGCTTTTCGATCGCGCGCCAGGCCTTGTAGCCGAGCGCAAGCTGCCTGAGGTCGTCGGCCGCGATCAGCGCCTCGCGCCCGGCACCGGGCGCCAAAGCCTGACTGTCGAGCAGCGCGCGCTGAGCGTCGGTCTTGAGCAGCGACTGATGCGCATGCTGGCCATGTATATCGACCAGCAAATCGCCGAGTTCGCGCAACTGGGTGGCGGTGGCGGCAATGCCGTTGATATAGGCGCGCGAACGGCCGGCATTATCGATTACCCGGCGCAACAAGGCGCCGCCGTCTTCGGTGTCGAACTCATGGCTGCGCAGCCAGGCGGCGGCACCGCTCTCGGCCGCCGGATCGACGGCGGGGTTGATTGCGAAGTCGGCCGTGATATCGGCCCGCGCCGCGCCTTCGCGCACCACGCTGGCGTCGCCGCGCCCGCCCAGCGCCAGGCTCAGGGCATCGATCAGGATCGACTTGCCGGCGCCGGTCTCGCCGGTAAAGACGGTAAACCCGCCCGAAAATTCGAGCTCGATCGCCTCGACAATGACAAAATCACGGATAGACAATGTGCGCAGCATGGATCAATTCCAGGAGAAAATGAAGGAGCAAATATAGGAACAAATAAAGGAGGCCGACGTAAAAACCGGCGCGCCGCCTGACCGCATTTTCGCATGTCTGTTTCGGCACCGCCAATAGCGCTCACGGAACCGGCGCTCAGAGCATGCCGCCGTTTGCCGCCGGATATTCGTTCCAGTGCAGTTTTTCCCGCAGGGTATCGTAATAACTCCAATCGACCGGATGCAGGAACGACACCGTATGCGCCGAGCGCTGCAAGAGAATGCGGTCATGCGGCTGCAGGCAAGTAAAGCTTTGCATGTCGAAATTGACGGTAATGCCGCGGCCGCGGATGATTTCAACTGAAATGACACTGGTATCGGGCACCACGATCGGCCGGTTCGACAGTGCATGCGGCGCAATGGCCACCAGCGCGATGCCGTTCAGGCTAGGATGGAGCAAGGGGCCGCCGGCCGACAGCGCATAGGCCGTCGAGCCGGTCGGGGTGGCGATCACCAGGCCGTCCGAGCGCTGGTTATACATGAAGTGATCATCGACATCGACCCGCAATTCGGCCATGCCTGCGCCGGCGCCGCGCGAGACGACGATATCGTTAAACGCCAGGCCTTCGAAAATCGTTTCCTCGCCGCGCACCACGCGCCCTTCGAGCAGGGTGCGGGTTTCCGAGCGAAAGTTGCCTTGCAAGATATCACTGAGAACCGGCATCATGCGGTCTTGCGGCACATCGGTTATGAAGCCGAGCCGGCCCTGATTAATGCCCACCAGCGGCACCTTGAACGGCGCCAGTTGCCGCGCCATGCCGAGCATGGTGCCGTCGCCGCCGAGCACGATGACCAGATCGGCGCTCGTGCCGATCTGTTGCGTGGTCAATACGGGCGCCTCATGCAAGCCGACATTGGCCGCCGTTTCGGCTTCCAGTACGACGTGATGCCCGGCCTTTTGCAAAAATGCAATCAGGTCGCGCAATATTTCCAGAATACCAACGGTGTCGTGCTTGCCGACCAGTGCGATAGTTTTTTGCATATAGCGATAGTAAACAATACATTCCAAAAAGCATAGAGGCGGCGCTTATTTCGGCACGGCCGCGCGCGGTCAGTCCCAGCGGCAATTGCCTTCTCGGCCCGCACATATTAAGATTAATTATTGCTTAATTGTTTCTCTTTGAAAAAACTCCTTGAGCCGAACCATGTTGAAACCAGCTTATTGGCTATAATTAGCCCATGAATTTAGATATCCGTGCCCGCACGCTGCTCAAAGCCCTGGTCGAACGCTATATCGCCGACGGCCAGCCGGTCGGCTCGCGCGCGCTGTCGAAGATTTCGGGACTCGATCTGTCGCCGGCGACGATTCGCAACATCATGTCCGACCTCGAAGAAATGGGGCTGGTGACCAGCCCGCACACCTCGGCCGGACGGGTGCCGACGCCGCGCGGCTACCGCATTTTCGTCGATACCCTGCTGACCGTGCAAGCGATCGATGAGAGCAGTGTCGAAAGCAAGATGACGTCGAGCCTGCAAACGGCGCAACCGCACAAGATTATCGCCAACGCCGCCCAGATGCTGTCTTCTTTGTCGCAATTTGCCGGCGTCGTGCTCACGCCGCGGCGCGAGTCGGTATTCCAGCAAATCGAATTTCTGCGCCTGTCCGAGCGCCGCATCCTGCTGGTCATCGTGGCGCCGAACGGCGATGTCCAGAACCGTCTGCTGCTGACTGCGGTCGACTATACGCCGGCGCAACTGGTGCAGTCGGCCAACTACATCAATTCGCATTACGGCGGCCTGTGCTTCGACGATGTGCGGCGCCGGCTGCAAAGCGAACTGCAGCAATTGCGCAGCGAGATGAACAGCCTGATGCACGCAGCCGTGGAAGCCGGCAGCGAAGCGATGAACGACAACAGCGACGACATGGTGATCGCCGGCGAGCGCAATTTGCTCAGCGTAAGCGATCTGGCGTCGAACATGACATCGCTGCGCCAATTGTTCGACATGTTCGAACAAAAAACCGGCTTGATGCAATTGCTCGATGTCTCCAGCAAGGCCACCGGCGTGCAGATCTTTATCGGCGGCGAATCGAATCTGGTCCCGATGGACGACATGAGCGTGGTCACCGCACCCTACGAAGTCAACGGCAAGATCGTCGGCACGCTAGGCGTGATCGGCCCGACCCGCATGGCCTATGAACGCGTGATCCCGATTGTCGACATCACCGCCAAGCTGTTATCGAGCGCTCTCAGTCACAACTGACCGGCACAGCGGAGCGGCGCCGCGAATCGTCTCATTAACTACAATCTAGGAAGTCGACATGGCGCAGCCCGGCAAATCGAGTGTCATTCTGATCGACGACAATGAAATGATCCGTGAAGTGTTGCGTGTCATGCTGCGCAATCACAATTTCGAGGTCGTCGGCGAAGCGGCCGACGGTCAGGCCGGTCTGCAGATGACGCTGTCGCGCCGTCCGGACGTGCTGTTCCTCGACATCATGATGCCGACCAGCGGCCTCGACGTGCTCAAGCAGGTCAAAGAAAAACTGCCGCAAACCGTGGTGCTGATGGTCACCGCCAGCCGCGACCGCGCCACCGTCCAGAGCGCGCTCGAGCTGGGCGCCAACGGTTTCGTCCTCAAGCCATTCAATACCAAGACCGTCATCGACACCATCGAAAAAGCGCTGGCCAAGGTCCGCAGCAAAGTCAGCCAGGCCAAGCAGGCCAACTAAATCAATTACGCCTGCCTGCCACCCTGCCGCGCCCGCCGAAAACCGGCTTGCACGCTCACGTCCGGTGCGGACATGGCGATTTGGTGCAATGCCCGTACAGGGCCAGCGAATGGTCGGCGATCTTGAAGCCGCGCTCGTCGGCGATCTTCTGCTGGCGGCTTTCGATTTCAGGATCGAAAAACTCTTCGACCCGGCCGCAATCGAGGCAGACCAGATGGTCGTGGTGCGAGCCCTCGTTGAGTTCGAAAATCGCCTTGCCGGTCTCAAAATGATTGCGGCTCAAGAGGCCGGCCTGTTCGAACTGCATCAAAACACGGTAGACGGTCGCCAGGCCGACGTCCATATTTTCAGCCAACAGTATTTTATATACGTCTTCTGCCGTCAAATGGCGCACTGTGCTGCCTTGAAAGATTTCAAGGATTTTCAATCGCGGCAACGTCGCTTTCAGACCGCTGGCTTTCAAATCGGATGGATTATTACTCATAGGGGAACTCATATAATTTTTTGCTAAACTGATAGCAAATGTATCTTTGTTAGTCAAATTTGCCACATCTGCTTTATCATATAGTGTTTTGGCACTCTACTTCAATCAATTGAGATCACATATGCGTATTTTGCCCCTGGCCCTAGCACTGACGTGCACGCTTTCCGGCTGTGCCAGCATGTTTCACCACGATGAGGCGCCGCCACCGGCCGCCCCGGCGACCGGCACCCAGGCGACCGAGCTGACCCTGACGCAAAAAGTGATCTGGACTTTTTCGCCATATCGGATCTCTATTCAGCAGGGTAACTTCGTGTCGCAAGAAATGGTTGCGCAGATCAAGGAAGGCATGACGCGCGAGCAAGTCCGCTTCGTCCTCGGCACCCCCTTGCTGACCGACGTCTTTCATGCCGACCGCTGGGATTACCCGTTCCGCCTGCAGCGCGGCAATGGCGAAGTGCTGTCGAGCCGGGTCGCCGTGCATTTCAAGGATGGCTTCGTGACGCGCTTCGAAGGCGGCAATTTGCCGAACGAAAGAGAGTATATTGCCCGGATCGCCGGTTCAGCGGTGCAATTGCTGCGCGCGCAAAGCGATGACATCGGCCCGAAAAAAGAACCCAAGAAATAGTCTTATGCCTTCATTGAAAATCGCCGTCGCCGGCGCCAGCGGCCGCATGGGCCGCATGCTGATCGAAACCTTGTTGCAAACGCCCGAAGTGCAACTGGCCGGCGCGCTCGACGTGCCCGGTTCGCCGGCCGTCGGCCAGGACGCCGGCGCCTTTCTGGGGCGCGCGGCCGGCTGCGCGATCGAATCCGATCTCGGGCGCGCCCTGCGCGATGCCGATTACCTGATCGATTTCACGCGCCCGGAAGGCACGCTGGCGCACGTCGCCTATTGCGCCGAACACGGCATCAAGATGATCATCGGCACCACCGGCTTCGATGCCGCCGGCAAGGCCGCCATTGCCGCCGCCGCCGAAAAGACTGCGATCGTCTTTGCGCCTAACATGAGCGTGGGCGTAAACGTGACGATGAAACTGCTCGAAATGGCGGCCAGGAGTTTTTCCGAAGGCTACGACATCGAAATCATCGAAGCCCACCACCGGCATAAGGTCGATGCGCCGTCGGGCACCGCCCTGAAAATGGGAGAGGTGATCGCCGGGGCGCTCGGCCGCGACCTCGACCAGGTCGCCGTCTACGACCGCCACGGCATCACCGGCGAACGCGATCCGTCCTCGATCGGCTTTGCCACCATCCGCGGCGGCGATATCGTCGGCGACCATACGGTACTGTTTGCCGGCATCGGCGAACGCATCGAAATCAGCCACAAGTCGGCCAGCCGGGTAACCTATGTCCACGGCGCCTTGCGCGCAGCGCGCTTCCTGTCGGCGAAAAGCACCGGTTTGTTCGACATGCAAGACGTGCTCGACTTGAAACGCCTGGGCCAATCATGAGATACCGCGCGCCTGCCGCCCGTTTCGCGCCCTCGGCCCGGCTGCGTTCGCCGCTTTGCCGCCCATGAATCCCGCCGACACCCAATTCACGTTTGCCCGCTACTGGGCCCATGGCGATGCGATCAGCCATGTGGTTGCGTACTGCCTGCTGGCGATGTCGCTGGTTTCCTGGTTTTTCATTCTCAGCAAAGCCGTCAATGCCTGGCGCGCCCGGCGCAGCGGCGCCGCGCTCGAGTTGTTCTGGCAGGCGCCCAATTTGCACGATGCGATTGCGGTGCTGGCGCAGGCCGATCCCGATCACATCTTCGGTGCCCTGGCCGAGGACGGCCACGCCGCCCTCGACAACAGCAGCAACACCGGCCTGGCGCAGGCGGCCGAGCTGCGCGAACGCCTCACGCGCGCCCTGCGCCAGGCCATCCACCGCAGTACCGCCCGCCTGGAAAGCGGCCAGACGCTGCTGGCATCAATCGGCGCCACGGCCCCGTTCGTCGGCCTGCTCGGCACGGTCTGGGGCATTTTTCATGCGCTGACGGCGATTTCGTCGAGCGGCGCAGTCCAGATCGACAAAATCGCCGGCCCGGTCGGCGAAGCGCTGATCATGACGGCCCTGGGCCTGGCCGTGGCCATCCCGGCAGTCCTGGCCTACAACGGCTTCAACCGCGTCAACCGCCAAAAACTGCTGCAGCTCGACGGCTTCGCCCACGACCTGCTGCAGCATCTGGCGCCGGGCGCCGCATAAATCATGGCTTTCGGCAGCTTCAGCGATAAATCCCATCCGGGACCAATGGCCGAGATCAACGTCACGCCGATGGTCGACGTCATGCTGGTACTGCTCGTCATTTTCATCCTGACCGCGCCGCTCTACACCCACTCGCTCAAACTGGAATTGCCGAATGCGCAGTCAGCCGTCGCGCAGCCGGTGGCGCGCGCCGTCACCATCTCGATCGACGCCGGCGGCGCGCTATTCTGGAACAAGGACGCCATCGGCCGCGCCGAACTCGACCAGCGCATGGCGCAACTGGCGCCGCAGACCGAGATCGAATTACGGGCAGATAAGAAAACCGCCTTTGAAGTCATCGCCGATGTCATGTCGACGGCGCAAAGCCATGGCCAATCCAAGCTCGGTTTCGTGACCGCCCCCAAACCGAAATAAAGGAATCAATATGGCACTGGCACAACTGGACGGCGACAAAATCACGGACTGGGCCTCATTTCACGCACTATCGCAGCAAGTATTCGGTTTTCCCGACACCTATGGCCACAATCTGAACGCCTGGGTCGATTGCCTGAGCTATCTGCGCGACGAAGACGGCATGAGCCGCTTCAAGCTGTTTCCCAATGAAGTGCTGAAGATCGAATTGCTGCACGCCGAGGCCCTGCGCGCACGCCATCCCGAAATCGTCGATGAACTGGCATTTTGCATCGACGCCATCAACGAGCGCTATAGCGATTACGGCGAAAAACCGGCGCTGGAACTGGTCGCCGCATAATCGCCTCCAGACCGTCGCCGCCCCGGCCATCGATGCGGGCGGGCTCAGGCATGGCTGCCCGATCGCGGCTTTTCAGTCCGTCCATGGCCGCTTTATAGCCGCTTTATAGCCGACTCATAGCCGACTCATAGCCGACTCATAGCCGATTCATAGCTGATTTACACCAGATTTATTGCCGATTAGCGCCGGCTTTGCGTCCAATTTGCCGTTCATCATGCTGTTCTCGGTATAATAAACGGTTCATGTCATACGCATCCCCAATTTAGGCAATTCCTTATCATGCAAGCAGAATTCAATCCCGTCTATACCCCGCTCGCCGTCGAAAAATCGGCCCAAGACCACTGGCGCGCAATCGACGCCTACAAGGCCGTCGAACACGATCCGCGCTTCCCGAAAGGCAAGTACTACGCTTGCTCGATGCTGCCCTACCCTTCGGGCAAGCTGCACATGGGCCATGTGCGCAATTACACGATTAACGACGTCATGTACCGCTACCTGCGCATGAACGGTTATAACGTCTTGATGCCGATGGGCTGGGATGCCTTCGGCATGCCGGCTGAAAATGCGGCAATGGCGCATAACGTGCCGCCGGCGCAATGGACTTACGCCAATATCGGGCATATGAAGCAGCAGATGGAATCGATGGGGCTGGCGATCGACTGGTCGCGCGAAATGGCCGCCTGCACGCCAGAATATTACAAATGGAACCAGTGGATGTTCCTCAAGATGCTGGAAAAAGGCATCATCTACAAGAAGACCGGCACCGTCAACTGGGACCCCGTCGACCAGACCGTACTGGCCAATGAACAGGTGGTCGACGGCCGCGGCTGGCGTTCGGGCGCGCTGATCGAAAAGCGCGAAATCCCCATGTATTACGCCAAGATTACCGCTTACGCCGAAGAATTGCTCGAACATGTCAACACCCAATTGCCGGGCTGGCCCGAACGCGTGCGCGTGATGCAGGCCAACTGGATCGGCAAGTCGACCGGGGTGCGCTTTGCGTTTCCGCACACCGTCAAGGACCAGGACGGCAAGCTGATCCATGACGGCAAGCTGTGGGTCTTCACCACGCGCGCCGACACCATCATGGGAGTGACCTTTTGCGCCGTCGCCCCCGAACACGCGCTGGCGCAACTGGCGGCGCAAAGCAATCCGGCGCTGGCCGACTTCATCAAGGAATGCAAGCTCGGCGGCGTCGCCGAAGCCGACATGGCAACCATGGAAAAGAAGGGCATGCCGACCGGCCTGTTCGTCACCCACCCATTGACGGGCCAGCAGGTCGAAGTCTGGGTCGGCAATTATGTCTTGATCACCTATGGCGACGGCGCCGTGATGGGCGTGCCGGCGCACGACGAGCGCGATTTCGCCTTCGCTCAAAAATACAGTCTGCCGATCCGTCCGGTAGTGGCGGTGGCCGGCCAGACATGGGCCGACGACGCCTGGCAGGAATGGTATGGCGACAAGGAAAATGGCGTCCTGGTCGGTTCCGGCAAATACGATGGCTTGAGCTACACGGCGGCCGTCGATGCGATTGCAGCCGACCTCGGCGCGCTGGGCCTGGGCGAGAAAAAAACCACGTTCCGCCTGCGCGACTGGGGCATCTCGCGCCAGCGCTACTGGGGCACGCCGATTCCCATCATTCATTGCCCCGATTGCGGCGCGGTGCCGGTGCCGGAAAAGGATTTGCCGGTCGTCCTGCCCGAAGATTGCGTACCGGACGGCAGCGGCAATCCGCTCAACAAGCATGAGCAGTTCCTGGCCGTGGCCTGCCCTTGCTGCGGCAAGCCTGCGCGGCGCGAAACCGACACCATGGATACCTTTGTCGATTCGTCGTGGTACTACATGCGCTATTGCTCGCCGGCGACCGGCATCAATGCCGCCAACGGCAATATGGTCGACCAGCGCAACGATTACTGGATGCCGATGGACCAGTATATCGGCGGCATCGAACACGCGATCCTGCACTTGCTGTACGCGCGCTTCTGGACCAAGGTGATGCGCGACTTCGGCCTGGTCAAATTCGACGAACCGTTCGTCAACCTGCTCACGCAAGGCATGGTACTCAACGAGACCTATTACCGCGAAGACGAGAGCGGCAAGAAAACCTGGTTCAATCCGGAAGATGTGACGCTGGCGCTCGACGACAAGGGCCGGCCGGTCTCGGCGACCTTGAACGCCGACGGTGCCGCGGTCGATATCGGCGGCACGGAGAAAATGTCGAAGTCCAAGAACAACGGCATCGATCCGCAAGCACAGATCGAGCAATACGGTGCCGACACCGCGCGCCTGTTTACGATGTTCGCCTCGCCGCCTGAGCAGACGCTGGAATGGTCGGGCGCCGGCGTCGAAGGCGCCAACCGCTTCCTGCGCCGGGTCTGGGCTTTTGCCTATGCGCAGGCGGCAACCGTGGCCGCCGCCGGCGCCGATTTGAAGGACCTGCCTGCGGCGCAGAAAAACCTGCGGCGCGAAGTACACAAGATCTTGCAACAGGCCGAACACGACCTCAAGCGCATCCAGTACAACACCGTCGTCTCGGCCTGCATGAAAATGCTCAACACGCTGGAAGCGGCCAAGCTCGACGACAGCGCCGCCTCCAAGGCCGTGCTGTCGGAAGGACTGGCGATTTTCCTGCGGGTCTTGAATCCGGTCGCGCCGCACATCACGCACGTCTTGTGGCAGCAGCTTGGCTACGACCAGCAGTTCAAGGCCGAGATCCTCGACGCGCCGTGGCCGCAAGTCGATCCGGCGGCGCTGGAACAGGCGGAAATCGAATTGATGGTACAGGTCAACGGCAAACTGCGCGGCGCCATCACGGTCGCCAAGGATGCCGACAAGCCGGGCATCGAAGCGCTGGCGCTGGCTGCAGTTTCCAAATATGTCGAAGGCGCGCCGAAAAAAATCATCGTCGTTCCCGGCAAGCTGGTCAATATCGTTGCATAACTGTCAGGCGGGCAGATTCGCTCAGCTCGCCTGTAATTTACTGGATTAAACCATGATGTCATTTCGCCCCGCCGCTCTCATCCACCGTTCGCTGTTTGCGATCCTGATACTGGCGCTGGTCGCCGGTTGCGGATTTCACATGCGCGGCGCCAACGGTGCCTACAACCTGCCGTTCGCGACAGTCTATCTGACGCTTGGCGAAAATTCCTCGATCGGCGCCGAAATACGGCGCAACATCCGCGCCTATCCCGGTACCGAAGTGGTCAGCGACCCCAAGATGGCGCAGGCCATCATCGAGGTGCTGGGCGAGTCGCGCGACAAGACCATCCTCACGATCAACAGCCAGGGTCTGGTGCGCGAATATTCGCTGGCCTATACGCTGCGCTTTCGGGTAAAGGATAATCGCGAACGCGAACTGCTGGAGCCGACCTCGATCGTCGTGAAACGCTCCCTGAGCTATAACGAAACATCGGTACTCGGTAAAGAATCTGAAGAAAAGCTGCTGTACCGCGACATGCAAACCGACCTCGTGCAGCAGATGCTGCGACGCCTGGCAGCCATCCACGTGACGCCGCTGTCGGTAGCGCCGCCGGCGCCGGCCGCCGGCGCAAAATGAATCGCCTGGCAATCGGCTAAATAGACATGAGCGGAGAGCGCAATGCAATTGCGGATTGACGCCCTCGACGCCCATCTGACGGCGCCGCTGGCGCCGCTGTACGTGATCACCAGCGACGAGCATTTGCTGGCCCAGGAGGCGCTCGACAAAATCCGCAAGAGCGCACGCGCACAAGGCTTTTCTGAGCGCGAAGTACTGACGGTCGAACGCAATTTCAAATGGGGTCAGCTGCTGGCGGCGACGCAGTCGCAATCGCTGTTCGGCGACAAGAAGCTGATCGAATTGCGCATCCCGACCGGCAAGCCAGGCAAAGAGGGTGGCGCCGCGCTGCAAGCCTACGCCAAGACCGCGAGCAGCGACAGCGTGACGCTGATCAGCCTGCCCAAGCTCGACTGGGCAACGCAAAAAGCTGCCTGGGTCGGCGCGCTGCAAAATGCTGCCGTGTTTATCGATATCGCACAGGTCGAGCGGGCCCATTTGCCGAACTGGATCGGGGTGCGGCTGGCGGCGCAGCAGCAAAGCGCCGACCGCCCCGGCCTGGACTTCATCGCCGAGCGCGTCGAAGGCAATCTGCTGGCCGCGCACCAGGAGATATTGAAACTGTCGCTGCTGCACCCGCCGGGCAAGCTCAGCTTCGAGCAAGTGCAAAGCGCCGTGCTCAATGTGGCGCGTTACGACATCTTCAAGCTCAACGAGGCGATGCTGGCCGGCGACCGCCCGCGCCTGGTGCGCATGCTCGAAGGCTTGAAAGGCGAAGGCGAAGCACTGCCGCTCGTTTTGTGGGCCGTGGCCGAAGAGATCCGCACCCTGTTAAAATTGAAGGCCGGCGTTGACGCCGGCCGGCCGCTTGGGGCATTGTTAAAAGAATACCGGATTTGGGGGCCGCGCGAAAAGCTGATGGCCCCCGCACTGCGCCGCCTGAGCCTGGCGCGGCTGGAAACGGCCTTGCAGGAAGCGGCGCAGATCGACAAGATCATCAAGGGACTGCGTTCGCGCGAACACGCCGGCGATGCCTGGGATGCGCTGCTGCAGCTATCGATGACGATTGCCTAGCCGGTGCACGACAAGGCGCGCCACGAGATGCGCGGGGCAAGCAGACGGAATGACTACAACGAGACAAGCCGGGCCAGGACCGATGCCATGACAGACGCAAACACAGCCACACACTCAACCACAAACGCGGCCACGGATACAGCGGCGAGCGCGATCCGGCAGACCATGCAGGCGCTGGGCCAGCGTGCGCGCGCCGCCTCGCGGGCCATGGCGCGGGCCGATACGGCGACCAAGAACCGGGCGCTGCTGCTGATCGCCGACGCCATTGTCGAACAGCAAAATGCGCTGATTGCCGCCAACCGCCTCGATCTGGCGGCCGCCAAGGCAGCCGGTCTCGAACCGGCGCTGCTCGAGCGTCTGGCGCTGTCGGCGGGCGCCATTGCCACCATGGTCGAAGGCTTGCGCCAGATTGCCAAGCTGCCCGATCCGGTCGGCGAGATCTCGAACATGAAATTCCGCCCAAGCGGCATCCAGGTTGGCCAGATGCGGGTGCCGCTGGGCGTGATCGGCATCATTTATGAAGCCCGTCCCAACGTCACCGTGGACGCCGCCGGGCTGTGCATCAAGAGCGGCAACGCCACCATCCTGCGCGGCGGCTCGGAAGCCATCCACTGCAACCGCGCGCTGGCCAAACTGGTCGCACAAGGCCTGTCGGGCGCCGGCCTGCCGCACGACGCGGTGCAGGTGGTCGACACCACCGATCGCGCCGCCGTCGGCGAACTGATCACCATGCCGCAATACATCGACGTCATCGTGCCGCGCGGCGGCAAGGGGCTGATCGAACGCCTGATGCGCGAAGCGACGGTGCCGATGATCAAGCACCTCGACGGCATCTGCCACGTGTATATCGACGACAAGGCCGACCTCGAAAAGGCCGCCGCCATCGCATTCAACGCCAAATGTCATCGCTACGGCACCTGCAACACCATGGAAACGCTGCTGGTGGCGCGTTCGATCGCGCCGCGCATATTACCGCTGCTGGCGCCCCTGTATGCAGGCCAGCAAGTGCAGCTGCGCGGCGACGAGGCCGCGTGCGCGATCCTGGCCGACTATCCCAGGCTGCAGCCGGCGCAGGAAGCCGACTGGCAAACCGAATACCTGGCGCCGATCCTGGCGATCCGCGTGGTCGACGGCATCGAGCAGGCCATCGAGCACATCAATACCTATTCGTCCAGGCATACCGATGCCATCGTCTCCGAAGACTACAGCGCGGCGCTGCGCTTCCTGCGCGAAGTCGATTCGGCCTCGGTCATCGTCAATGCCTCGACCCGCTTTGCCGACGGCTTCGAATACGGCCTGGGCGCCGAGATCGGCATTTCCAACGACAAGCTGCATGCCAGGGGGCCGGTCGGACTGGAGGGACTGACGTCGCTGAAGTACATCGTCTTCGGCCACGGTGAAGTGCGCGCCTGATCGACATTCAAATCGCCGCTTTTAAATCATTTTTCACAACAACTTGCGAGAACCTCATGCTGTATTTCTGGATCAAATCGCTACATATTTTCTTCATCGCGGGCTGGTTTGCCGGCCTGTTTTACCTGCCGCGCATCTTTGTCAACCTGGCCATGGAAACCGATCCCGCAGTCAACGCGCGCCTGTTGCTGATGTCCCGCAAACTGTACAAGTTCATGACACTGATTGCCGTGCCGGCGCTGATCTTCGGTTTGTGGCTGTGGCTGGTGCTGGGCGTGGGCAAAGGCGAGGACGGCAAGTCGGCCATGTGGATCCATGCCAAACTCGGCATCGTGCTGCTGCTGATCGGCTATCACCACGCCTGCGGTTCGCTGCTCAAGAAATTCGAGCGCGGCGTCAATACGCACAGCCATAAATGGTACCGCTGGTTCAACGAGGTGCCGACCTTGCTGTTGCTGGCGGCCGTCTACCTGGCCGTGGCCAAGCCGTCTTGAATGACGGCGTCCACCGCAATCGCGTTTTGGAGAGCAGCATGAACAAGATATGCCAGTATTATTTTGCACCGCAATCGCCATGGGCGTATCTGGGCCATGCACGCTTCGTCGAGATCGCAAAAAAACATAACGCGCAGATCGAGGTCAAGCCGTGCGACCTCGGCCGCGTGCTGAGCCAGTCCGGCGGCTTGCCGCTGGCCAAGCGCGCACCGCAGCGCCAGGCCTATCGCCTGGCCGAGTTGCAGCGCTGGAGCAGCTATCTGCAATTGCCGCTCAATCTGCAGCCGAAGTTTTTCCCGGTCTCGGGCGATGCCGCGGCGCGCCTGATCATCGCCGCCCGCATGGCGCTGGGCGGTGAGGCGGCACTGGCGCTGGCCGGCGCCATCATGCGCGCGCTGTGGGCCGAGGAAAAAAATATCGCCGATCTCGATACCTTGCGCGGCATCGCGCTCGACAACGAGCTCGAAGGCGCCCAGTTGCTCAAATCGTCGGAGACGCCCACCGTCGAAGCCGAATACCAGCGCTACACCGACGAGGCGATTGCCGCCAGCGTGTTCGGCTCGCCCTGGTATATCGTCGATGGCGAGGGATTCTGGGGACAGGACCGGCTCGCATTTGTCGAGCGGGCGCTGATCAGATGATTCTGGCGGCCGCGTTCATGGCGTCATAGGCCATGCCTTTATAATTTATTTTTTGTCATTCTTGTTTTTTGCATTTTATATTTTTGTAATTTTATTTTTCACCCAAGCCGGCCGCAGGGCCGGCTGTTTCATTAACGGATAAAGGGTACCCCATGGCTCATTCTTATTTTTGTCCTTGCCCACGCGGTCTGGAAGCTGCGCTGGCCGAGGAACTCGGCGAAATCGCGCTGCAAAGCCCGACCTTCAAGATTCACAACCAGGTACCGGGCGGCGTGCATTGCTCGGGCGAACTCAGCGATGCCTATCGCATCAATCTGCATTCGCGGATCGCCTCGCGGGTCTTGATGCGCATGGCGCATGCCAGCTATAAAAACGAAAACGACATCTATGATCTGACCCTGGCCCAGCCATGGGAAGAATGGATGGGCGTGCACCACACGATCCGGGTCGACGTCACGGCCGTCAAGTCGCCGCTGCGCAGCCTCGAATTTACCACGCTGAAAATCAAGGACGCCATTTGCGACCGCTTCCGCGACCTCGTCAATGAACGGCCGTCGGTCGACACCAAGACCCCGGACATGCGCATCGTCGGCTTTCTCGACGCCCGCAATTTCACGATCTACCTCGACACCTCGGGCGAAGCGCTGTTCAAGCGCGGCTGGCGCATGGATACCGGCGATGCGCCGCTGCGCGAAAACCTCGCCGCCGGCCTGCTGCGCGTGTCCGGCTGGAAGCCCGGCACGGTCTTGTTCGATCCGATGTGCGGCTCCGGCACCATTCTCGCCGAAGCCGCACAAATGGTGGCCGGCATCCCGCCGGGCCTGCGGCGCGGCTTTGCGTTCGAAAAATTCCTGCGTTTTCACAAGCCGCAATGGGAAGCCATCAAGGCCGCCGTCAAACCGAAGCCGATCCCGGCCGAGCCGACCATTTTCGGCAGCGATATTTCCGGCGACATGATCGCCATGTCGCGCTACAACCTGAACCGCGCCGGCATCACCTTCGAGATTCCGCTCAAGCAGATCGAAGCGCAGGAAGTCAAGGCGCCCAGCGAGGTCCCGGGCATCCTGCTGACCAACCCGCCATATGGCGAACGGATCGGGGTGCGCGGCGACAGCACCTTGCCTGAAGACGAATTGTCGAGCGCGTTTTACTCGGCCTTCGGCACCACGCTCAAGCAACGCTTCGCCGGCTGGCATGCCTTCCTGTTTACGGCCGACCTCAGCCTGCCGAAACTGCTGCGCCTGAAAGAAGCGCGCAAGACGCCGTTTTTCAACGGCGCTCTGGAATGCCGCCTGTTCCGTTTCGATATGGTGGCCGGTTACAACCGGCGCGAAGAAGCCAAACCGAAAGCCGTTTAAAGCGGCTCAACGGGCTGTCTTGTCAAACGACTTTTATACGGCGACATTTATTAAGCAAGCCGATTCAATTGCCTTAGTTAAGCTGCTTTATTAAACTGTCCTTTCCCTGGCGCGGCCCGCGAGGCCGCGCCTCCCGCTTCGAATGTCGACATGAATACTGAGTCCCCCGACGACAGGCCGGCGCCGCGCGCCGCCGGCATGCAAGGCGCCGCTGCGCTGGCCGTCATGCTGGCCGGCCTGGCGATGCTGGGGCCGTTTTCGGTCGATACCTATCTGCCGGCCTTTCCCAACATCGAACACTCGCTCGGCGCCAGTGCGCTCGAAGTCCAGCAAAGCCTGACCGCTTACATGTTGTCGTTCTCGGTCATGATTCTGGTCCATGGCGCGCTGTCGGACGCCTTCGGCCGGCGCAACATCGTGCTCGGCTCACTGGTCCTGTTTGCGCTGGCCACGCTCGGCTGCGCATCCTCGCACAGCATCCATTACCTGTGGGTGTTTCGTGTCTTGCAAGGGATCTCGGGCGGCGCCGGCGCTGTCGTCGGCCGCGCCGTCATCCGCGACCTGTATCGCGATGCCCACGCCGCGCGCCTGCTTTCGCTGGTAACCATGATTTTTTCGATCGCGCCGGCCATGGCACCGATTCTCGGCGGCTGGATCGTCAAACTGCTGGGCTGGCGCGCAATTTTTCTGTTCCTGTTCGCTTACACCTGCTTATTGCTGTGCTACTGTTACCGCCGCCTGCCGGAAACGCTGGCGCCGGAAAACCGCCAACCGTTCAATCCGCGCTTCCTGATGCGCAGCTATGGCCAGGTGTTCCGCTCGCCGCTGTTCCATTTAAAGTCGGGCACGGTTGCGCTCAATTTCGGCGGCATGTTTTTATACGTGGCAGCGGCGCCGGTCTTCATCACCGGGCATCTTGGCTTGGGGCCGGACCAGTTCGGCTGGCAATTCGTGCCGCAGGTCGCCGGCATTTTTTTCGGCGCGCTATTCGTCAATCGCCTGGCCGGCCGCATCAGCATTTCCAGGCAGGCAATGACAGGCTTTGGCTTTCTGATCGGCGCCGCCGCCTTCAATGTCGGCTACCACGCATTTTTTCCGCCGGCACTGCCGTGGTCGGTCGCCCCGCTCTTTTTCTATACCTTCGGCATGTCGATGGTGGCCCCCGGCGCCACCCTGCTGGTACTCGATCTGTTCCCCGATATCCGCGGCATCGTCTCGTCATGCCAGTCCTTCGTCGTCACGCTGCTGGGCGCTGTCATCGCCGGCCTTTTCGCGCCGCTGTTATCGCACTCGGCGCTCTGGCTGGCGTTTGGCCAGCTGGCGCAGACCTTGCTCGCGCTGCTCTTGTGGTCGGTCGCACGCGCCCATCGCCGGCAATTGACACGCAATGAGATTGCCCTGCAAATAGATAAACAGATTTGACTGCCGGCGCAGGCCGCACCGGCGCCTCCAAATACGACAACAGCGCGGCGTCTGATGCGCGCCCCAGCAGCGTGCAAGCGCGCCCAAATGCCTCGCTACCAGCCAATATCGGGCACACTTTTGGCGCATTTTTAGCGCTTTTTTGGCGCAGTCGCGCTCCAAAAAAGCCCGTTTTTATCGGCACTCCGGCGATATACAATGCGATACATTCAGCCCCCATGAGAAAGCCTTGTCTCATGCTAAACTAAATTTCTTCCGCAGCAAGCCTGTGTTTTTTCCACTGTCAGACACACCACCCATGATCTCGCACCTCGCTTTGTTTTTCCGCTCTCCCTCTTCAACACCGCATCGATTTTCCAGACGAATTGGCCAGCAGCTCGCCGCGCTGGCGCTGGTCCTGACGAGCAGCCTGCCAGCCCTGGCGCAGGTGCCGGCGCCGCTCGACAAGGCCTATCCGGGCACCCTGGTGCTCAATGTCGATGCCACCAATCTGAGTCAGCAAATTTTCCAGGTGCGTGAAACGATTCCGGTCAAGCCAGGCAAGATGACGCTGCTCTATCCGCAATGGCTGCCGGGCAATCACGCGCCGAGCAATCCACTGGTGCAACTGGCCGGCCTGATGCTGAGCGCGAACGGCAAACGCGTCGACTGGGTGCGCGATGAAACCGATATGTTCGCCTTCCATATCACGGTGCCGGCCGGCGCCACCACGCTGGAAGCGCAATTCCAGTACCTGTCGCCGCTGGAAGGCGACCAGGGCCGGACCACCATGACCAATGAAATCGTCGGCGTGCAGTGGAATGCCATGCTGCTGTATCCGGCCGGATTCGCCGCCAGCCGCGTCACCTTCCAGCCGAACGTGACGCTGCCGGACGGCTGGCAATTCGGCGGCGCGCTCGAACTGGACAAACGGCTTGGCAACGTCGTCCGTTTCAAGCCGGTCGACCTGGTCAACCTGATCGATTCGCCGCTGTTTGCGGGCCGTTATTTCAAGCGCTTCGACCTCGACCCCGGCGCCAAGATTGCAGTCCATCTCAACGTGGTGGCCGACAATGCCGAAAGTCTGGCAGCGACGCCGGAACAACTGGCGATCCACCGCGCCCTGATCCAGCAAGCCTACAAACTCTACGGTTCGCATCATTACGACCATTACGATTTCCTGCTCTCGCTCAGCGATGAATTCTCCGGCATCGGACTCGAGCATCACCAGTCGAGCGAAAACGGCGTCAAGCCGGGCTACTTCACCGACTGGGCCAAATCGACCTCGCAGGCCGGCCGCGATTTGCTGGCGCACGAATACACCCATTCGTGGAATGGCAAATTCCGCCGCCCGGCCGGCCAGAACGTGGCCAACTTCAACCAGCCATTGCATAACTCGCTGCTGTGGGTCTACGAAGGCCAGACCCAGTACTGGGGCTATGTGCTGGCGGCACGCTCGGGCCTGATGAGTGTGGCGCAGGTGCAGGAGGCGATCGCCGCCACCGCCGCCCGCTACGACAGCGTGCAGGGCCGCTCGTGGCGCGCCATGCAGGATACGACCAACGATCCGATCATCAATCGTCGCAAGCCGCTCGGCTGGGTCAACTGGCAGCGTGCCGAGGATTATTATTCCGAAGGCCAGCTGATCTGGCTCGACACCGATACCAAGATCCGCGAACTGTCGGGCGACAAACGCTCGCTGAACGATTTTGCGCACAGCTTTTTTGCGGTCCACGATGGCAGCCATGCACCGGCCCATTACAGCTTTGAAGACGTGGTCCAGGCCTTGAATGCGGTCCAGCCTTACGACTGGGCCAGCTTCCTGCGCTCGCGCCTGGACGGCCACGGCCCCGGCGCACCGCTCGACGGCCTGGCGCGAGCCGGCTGGAAACTGGTCTATACCGAACAGATGAGCGACTATCTGAAGGGCGCCGAAGAGCACACCAAGTCGCATGATTTTTCCTACTCGCTGGGCCTGACGCTCGACAAGGATGCGCATATCCGCAACCTGATCTGGGACAGCCCCGCGTTCAAGGCCGGCCTGTCGGCCGGGCCGACGGTGCTGGCAGTGAACGGCAAAGCATATAAGCCGGAACGCCTGAAAGCGGCCATTACCGCGGCCAAGAATGGGGCGCCGATCGATTTGCTGATCAAAAAGGGCGAAACGCTGCGCACCGTGCGCATCGACTACCGCGGCGGCTTGCGCTATCCGCGCCTGGAGCGCATAGCCGGCACCCCCGACCGCCTCGGGGCGATTCTGCAAGCGCTGAATTAAATCCGAACAGGCCCGGCAGCAGTAGTCCGGGCCTTTTTTTTGTCCTCATTTTCAACTCATTTTCATCACATCCCCGCTTATGCCTTTCATGCCCAACAAATCGCTAATCGCCCTGCTGATCGCGGCGCTGTCGGCGGCCGCCGCACCGGCCGCCAGCAGTGCGGCCCTGAACGCCAGCGCCGCCAGCGGCGCGCTATCGGCCACCTCGGAACAAACGGCGGCCGAAGAAAGTGCCGCCGAACGCGACGCCCGCCGTGCGGCCTATATCCGCAAGAACTACACCAAGTTCGAATACCGGATTCCGGTCCGCGACGGCGCGCGGCTGTTTACCTCGGTCTACATTCCCAACGATGCCGGCCCCGACAAGCGCTATCCGATCCTGATGCAGCGCACGCCCTACAGCGTGGCGCCCTACGGCAGCGACCGCTACAAGACGCGTCTCGGCTCATCGTTCGAGTTTGAAAAAGACGGCTTTATTTTCGTCTTCCAGGATGTGCGCGGCACGAATATGTCGGAAGGCGAATACGTCAACATGCGCCCGCACAACGACCACAAGAAAAACAAGACCGACATCGACGAGAGCAGCGACACCTACGACAGCATCGACTGGCTGCTCAAGCACATTGCCAACAATAACGGCAAGGTCGGCCAGTGGGGCATTTCCTATCCCGGCTTTTATACCTCGATGGCGGCCATCGACAGCCACCCGGCTCTGAAAGCGGTGTCGCCGCAAGCACCGATTGCCGACTGGTTCCGCGGCGACGACATGCATCGCAACGGCGCCTTCAATCTGCAGATGGCCTTCGCCTTTTTCACCAGTTTCGGCAAGCCGCGGCCGCAGCCGACCGATAAGCCGCGCGGCAAGCCTTTCGAGTACGGCACGCCCGACAGCTATCAGTTCCTGCTCGACCTCGGCGCCTTATCGAACGTCAACCCCAAATATCTGAACGGCGAAATCGCGTTCTGGAACGAGATTGCCCGGCATCCCGATTACGACAGTTTCTGGCAGGCGCGCAATATCCTGCCGCACCTGAAAAACGTCAAGGCCGCCGTACTGACGGTCGGCGGCTGGTACGATACCGAAGACCTGTACGGTCCGCTGCAAACCTTCAAGATGATCGGCCGGCAAAACCCCGGCACCAGCAACCAGCTCATCGTCGGCCCGTGGACCCACGGCGGCTGGTCGCGCACCGACGGCGACAAGGTCGGCGACGCCTATTTCGGCAGCAAGACCGCGGAAACCTTCCAGCCGCTCGAGCTGGCATTCTTCAAGCATTACCTGAAGGACGGCGCCGCACCGGCGCTACCGAAAGCCTATATGTTCGAGACCGGCGCCAACCGCTGGCGCGGCTTCGCGCAATGGCCGCCGCACGAGGCGCGGCCGCAGACGCTGTTTCTGGCCGCCGACGGCAAACTGGCGTTCGAGGCGCCCAAGGCCAGCGAGCCGGCCTTCGACGAATATCTGAGCGATCCGGCCCATCCTGTGCCGTACACGACCGAGATCGGCAACGGCTGGAGCAAGGATTACATCGCCGCCGACCAGCGCTTCGCTTCGCGCCGGCCCGACGTCCTCACTTACCAAAGCGCCGTGCTGGAGCGCGACATGACATTTGCCGGGCCGCTCGAAGCGGAACTGTATGTCAGCAGCAGCGGCAGCGATGCCGATTTCATCGTCAAGCTGATCGACGTCAGCCCGACCGAAATCGCCGCCGATTTGCGCGCCGAACAGGGCGGCGTCAATCGCGGCGGCCAGCAAACGCTGGTGCGCGGCGAGCCTTTCCGGGCGCGCTATCGCGACGGTTTCGATACGCCCAAGGCGATGACGCCGAACCAGCCGGTCAAGCTCAAGTTTGCGCTCAACGATGTGCTGCACACCTTCCAGCGCGGCCACCGCATCATGGTGCAGATCCAGTCGAGCTGGTTCCCCTTCATCGACCGCAATCCGCAAAGCTATGTGGCCAATATTTTCGAAGCCAGGGACAGCGATTTCGTCAAGGCCACCGAGCGCGTGTACCGCAGCAGCGCGCAGCCGAGCGCGCTCAAGGTACTGGTATTGCCGGCGCTGGACCAGTAAGCCCGGTCAGCAATCTGAGCCGGAAAACGATGTAAAAAAACGCCGCGTCCCATTCCGGAACGCGGCGTGTCATATTGCCCATCACATCATTCATTCTGTCGCCGGCAGGCCTCACGTCCGCCGCGGGCGGGTTTCCCCGCTCGTCGCGCGGCTCAGGCCTGCTCGGCTGTGCAGGCCAGGGTCGCAAGCGGATCGGCCTCGGCCGGTACGATCATGGAACCGGTTTCCTTGAAACGGGTATGCCACGACAGCGCTTTTGCCAGCACATGCGGCGTCTGGCCGCCGCCTTTGGCCGCCTCGGCCACATATTCCTGCAGCATGGCGCGATACGGCTCGGCGACGCAATTTTCGATGATTACCTGGGCCCGCTCGCGCGGCGCCAGACCACGCAGATCGGCCAGGCCGACTTCAGTGACAATGATATCGACATCGTGCTCATTGTGGTCGACGTGCGACACCATCGGCACGATGCTCGAGATATGGCCATCCTTGGCGGTCGACTTGGTGGCAAACACGGCCAGGTAAGCATTGCCGGCAAAATCGCCGGAACCGCCGATGCCGTTCATCATGTGCGTGCCGAGCACGTGGGTGGAGTTGACGTTGCCGTAAATATCGACTTCAAGCGCGGTATTGATGCCGATGATGCCCAGCCGGCGGATCAATTCCGGATGGTTGCTGATCTCTTGCGGACGCAATACCAGGCGGTCTTTATAGCGCCCGAGGTTGCCCAGCACTTCGGCACTTTTTTTCGCCGACAAGGTGATCGACGAAGCGGAAGCGAAATCGAGTTTGCCGGCGTCGAACAGATCAAATGTCGAATCCTGCAGCACTTCGGAATACATCGTCAGATGTTCGAAAGGACTGTGGGCAAAGCCGGCCATGACGGCATTGGCGATGGTGCCGATGCCGGCCTGGATCGGCAGCAGTTCATTGGTCAGGCGCCCGGCCGCCACTTCGCGCTTGAGGAATTCGACCAGATGGCCGGCGATCACTGCCGTCTCGGCATCGGGCGGCAAGGCATTCGATGCGCTGTCGGGTTTATTGGTGATGACGATGCCGATGATTTTTTCGGGCGGAATTTCGATCGCCGAAGTGCCGATACGGTCACTAACCTTTTGCAATGGGATATGTTCGCGAAACGGCCGCGGCTTGGCGTAATAGATATCGTGCAGGCCTTCGAGCTCCATGCTCTGGCTCAGATTGATCTCGACAATTACTTTATCTGCCAGCACGGCAAAGGTGGCGCTATTGCCGACCGAGGTGGTCGGAATGATGGCTCCGGTTTCGGTCAGCGCGATCGCTTCGATGATGGCGATGTCGACCGCCGGAATCTGCCGCGTGCGCAGCATTTCGGCGGTTTCGGAAAGATGCTGGTCGATGTACATGACTTCGCCGCGATTGATGGCCGCGCGCAGCGTGGTATCGACCTGAAACGGCATGCGGCGCGCCAGCACGCCGGCCTTGGTCAAATTGGCATCGGTATCATTGCCGAGCGAGGCGCCGGTAATCAGCGTGATTTTCAAAGGGTCGGTGTGGGCCCGTTCAGCCAGCGCCAGCGGCACGGCCTTGGCATCGCCGCCGCGCGTAAAGCCGCTCATGCCGATGACCATGCCGTCCTGTATCCACTCGGCGGCGGTGGCGGCGCTCACCACACGGTCAAGCAATTGCGGCATTCGTATACGTTCTCGATACTTCTCGTCCATTCCGGTCTCCTCTATTTTTGGATTAAATTTTTTTTGGGGTGTGGCGCGTCCGAAAAAAAACCGACGCAATGCGAGCCGTGCGTCATCGATGCTGACGCGACATTTGTTTGTGCCAAACCAGTCGCTGGTAGCGGCGGTTGCAGACTCCACAAGCTGTCGTCGCGCTGGATATCCACGATGACAAAGACATCCATGCATCCACAACTTGCAGCAACCAAACAGCCGGTGCGAACAGGCCAGGCAAGACCGGAAATCTTTAAAAACTCGCTCTGAAACACGAACAATTCGGCCGATTAAAACACTTAGATTTGCTTAAGTCAAGCAATTCGCCCCCCGCAAAAACAGCCGCCGGCATACTGTCGCGCCATCTGCAACGCCGGCGTCAGCACCATTGGCAATACATTTTTAAACGTCTCGCCAGCAAGTTCCGCCCCAGGCAATGGCAATTTTTCCAAAGGCAAAAACAGGCCGGGCGCGCGACCTCGAGCACCGGCGCCGGCAACTTGTCATACGATGCCAAAATAAAACACGTTCACATGCAGTGTCTTTCTTTCTCCTTTTAAAGCTTTCTGTCGCCATCTGTTGCACAATCACATAAAGACCGCCATTCCACGCCTTCCCCTACAAAGAGATCCCCCTCATGATCAAGCGCCTGTGCTTTACCCTCTGCATGCTTGTCCTGACGCTGCCGGTGACGGCGCAAACCACAGCAGGCGGCGCCAGCCAGGACAGTGAGGACGCCGATTTGGCGCCCGAAAAAATCACGGTCGTCAGCAGCCGGCCGGGACCCGGTTTATGGAAAATTTCCAAAGGGGATCATGTGCTATGGATATTCGGCAGCTATTCGCCCTTGCCCAAGAATATGCAATGGCGTTCGCACGAAGTCGAAACAATCCTGGCGCAATCGCAAGAATATCTGATGCAGCCGGCGGCGACGACCGAACTGGGCTTTTTCAAATCGGTGCGCTTGCTGCCCTATATGATCGGGCTGAAGAAAAACCCGGACGGCAAGCAACTGCAGGATTTGTTGCCGGCCGATGTATATGCGCGCTGGCTGCTCTTGAAAAACAAATATATCGGACTCGACGACGGCGTCGAACGCTACCGGCCGCTGTTTGCCGCCAACGAATTGCTCTTGAAAGGATTGGATCATGCCGGTCTGGCCTCGGACCGCCAGATTCGCCTGACGATAGAAAAAATTGCCAAGAAAAACAATCTGAAGATGACGGCCTCCACAGTCACGCTGGCGGTTGACGATCCGGCCGCAATCATCAGGGATTTCAAACAGTCGCCGATCGACGACATCGCCTGCTTCACCAAAACCCTGGACCGCCTGGAAACCGACCTCGGCGCCATGCGGGTACGGGCCCATGCCTGGGCCAAAGGCGATTTGCAAGCGATCGCCAAGCTCGATTATGCCGATCGCGACGATGCCTGCAAGTCGGCCCTGACCAATAGCAGCTTCTTGAAAGGCCAGCCCGAATTCCACTCGGCCGAGGCGCGCATGCGGACGGCCTGGCTGGCCGCCGCCGAAAAAGCACTGGCGAACAATCGCTCGACCTTTGCGATCCTGCAACTGCGCACCATCCTCGATCCGCACGGCCTGGTCGCGGCGCTGCAGGCCAAAGGTTATACGGTGGAAAAGCCGCGCTAAGCAGGCAGCAATGCGCAAACTGCCGCCGACGCCCACGGCGGTATCGCAGGATGATATCGCGCGGGCCCTCAGCAGCGGGGCCGCGCGCCGTGTAACGCCGCGGCAGGATGACGAAGCGGATATGCCCGCCATCCTGTGCAGCAATACCTCATGACCGCAGATATGTTCGTACAGCGGTCCACTCACATCACAAAGCGCTTTTAATAACCTGTTGCCAGGCCATCGCCGCGCGGATCGGTACCGGCCGATTTGAGGTTGGTGACCGGATCGATGACGATGGCGCCGGCATGGCCCATGGTATCGGTATAGTCGTCTACCTTGACCACCGGATGGCCGCGCGTCTTCAGGCTATCGAGCACATCTTGCGGCACCCGCCCCTCGATTTTCAAGTCATTCGACGAAGCGCCCCAGGTACGGCCGTTCAGCCAGCGTGGAGCGGCAATCGCATCTTGCGGCGACATGCCGAAGTCGACAATCCGGGTGGCGATGGCGGCCTGGGTTTGCGGCTGTCCTTCGCCGCCCATGGTGCCATAGACGAGAAATGGCTTGTCGTTCTTAAGCAGCATGGCCGCATTCAAGGTATGGAAGGTGCGTTTGCGCGGTTCCAGGTGGTTGATGTCATTTTTATCGAGCGAGAAGAAGCTGCCGCGGTTTTGCAATACGAAGCCGGTGCCCTTGGCGACGATGGCGGAGCCGAAGTCATGATAAATACTCTGGATCAGCGAGACCGCATTGCCATCCTTGTCGACCACGCCAAGCCATACCGTATCGCCCTTCGGTTCAAGCGGCTTCAGATTTTGAGAGGCCTTGTCCATCTTGATCCGGGCCGCCTGTTCCACGCCATGCGCCTTCGACAGCAGGCGCTCGAGCGGGATGTTGGCGAAATCGGGATCGGTCAGATATTTATCCCGGTCAAGGAACGCTTCCTTGGTCGCCTCGACGATCAGGTGGTAATAATCGCTACTGCCTTCGCCGAGACGCTTGACGTCAAAATTATTCAAAATGTTCAGGATTTCGAGAGAGGCCATGCCTTGCGTATTCGGCGGCAAGTTATACGCCTTGTAGCCGCGATAATCGACGCTGAGCGGCTTTACCCAGTCCGCATGGTGCTGGGCGAAGTCGTCAAGACTCAACATGCCATCGTGGGCTTTTAAGTCCGCCACGATCATCTTGGCGATAGGCCCTTTATAAAAAGCCTTGGAGCCATCTTTTGCGATCAGTTGCAGCGAGTGCGCAAGATCGGGCAATTTCATTGCTTCACCAACTTTATAGGCGGAACCATCGGCCTTCAGATAAGTCTGGCGGAAGCCGTCGAAGCGCTGCAGGTTACGAAATTCATTATCGTTCGGATTGATATTGATTTCCTCCCAGCGCGCCAGCGATGGCGTGACAGGGAAACCGTCTTTGGCGTATAAAATTGCGCTGTCAAACAATTTACTCCACGGCAATCCCTTATTGCTCATGCTGGCATGCGAATAACGGTAAGCGGCATCCCAGCCCGATACCGCGCCGGGGACTGTATTGGCCGCATAGTAACCGCGCGATGGAATCTTGCTAAAGCCTTTGCTCTTGTAAAAATCGATGGTCGCTTTCGCGCCCGAGCGGCCGCTGGCATTGAGCGCACGCACTTCCTTGGTCTTGGCGTTATAGATCAGCCAAAAATTGTCGCCGCCCAAAGTATTCATTTGAGGATAAACCACCGCCAAGGTGGCGGCAGCGGCAATGGCGGCATCGACCGCATTACCGCCGTCGCGCAGCACCGCCAAAGCCGCTTGCGAGGCCAGATAATGCGGCGTGGTCACGGCGCCATTGACTGCAATCGGATCGAGGCAGCGCGATGGCGTATCGCAATATTTACCGGGGGCCTTTTCAGCATGCACCATTCCGCCCGCCATGAAAAGAGACAATGCGAGAACGGAACTTCTGAGGATCTTATGTTTATTGGGAGTCATTTTCTTGTCCATTTCAAGATATTTGATATAACAAATACAGTTATATATGTCGTTTTTATTCGCAACTGATATATCAGATTGCAAATTGATTATATCCTTCAAGCAAAAAAACATATTAAAAATAAACAAATGTGTCTCGTTTTAAACGAAAAAACAGCCAATATTCACAAAATCGCTATGCACCCCAACAACTTGCTCTGATATTTATAAAAAAAAGATATATGCGATAATCAGACACAGGCACCTCTCTTCTATAAATTTATCCAATGCAAATACCTGCCGTGAAAAAATCAATACCAGACAAAAAAACGCTGGCCAGAAATGCCTATGAAATTATTGAAGAGATGATTGTCAGTCTCAAACTCGAGCCCGGAGCGAAGATTTCAGAGAAATCATTAAGCGAATTATTGGGCATGGGCAGAACGCCGATCCGCGAAGCGCTGCAACGCCTGGCGGCAGAAGGCACGGTCATCATTGCCCCGCGCGCCGGGATCACGGTCTCCGACATCGATATCTCCGATCAATTCCGCCTGATCGAAGTGCGCCGCGGCCTCGAACGCATCATGGCCGGCCGCGCATCCCTGCTGGCAAGCGATGAAGAGCGGCGCCAGTTTACGGCGCTGGCCGACAATTTCAGCAAGGCGGCGCAAACCAGCGATGAAGATTTGTTCATCGTGACTGATCGTAATTTCAATAATTTACTGGCGGCCTCGGCCCGCAACCGTTATGTCTTGATGGCGATGTCCTTGATACAGGGACAAACCCGGCGCTTCTGGTATTTGTACTTCAAGCGCTTTGGCGATTTGCCCAAGGTCAGCCGGCTGCACGCCAATATCGCGCTGTGCATTGCCAACGGCAATGAAAAAGCGGCGCAAAAAGCCTCGGATGAATTGATTGATTATGTTGAGGAATACACAACAAAAACCATGAAGGCGATGTGCTGACACCTTTCGCGCGCCGCTCAAGCTAAAGCCGGCAACGATACAAAAAACGCCCGCCAGCCACGCCGGGCCACCCGCCCCGCGCACGGCGGTCCCGCCGCAGATTGCCCGGCGCGACCAAGCACGACGCAAAATGATGTACTTTCCCCACGATTGCAAAAAACTCCACCTGATTTGTTATATTTATTAGCGCAATTTATGCACGCATGGCAATATGTTCCTCCTATGCAAACATCTGCCATGAACAGCATTTCAAAGGCATATTCCCCGAGTATGCTTTTGTTTGTCGCTAGGCAATATATGGCTTGAAGATTTTATCCATTTGGGGAGTCGTAATGAAAACAAGTAAAAATTGGGGAATCCTGGCAGCCGCATCAATCAGCGGCCTGCTCTTGGCTGGCTGCGCCACCGAAAGTTCACAAACTTTGAACGTGCCGACCGTCACCAGCGCCAGCCGGCCCTATGCCGGAACGCGCACCCTGATCGCGGTAGGAAAATTCGACAACCGCTCCAGCTTCATGCGCGGGATTTTTTCGGACGGCATAGACCGTCTTGGCAGTCAGGCAAAGACGATTTTGATTTCACATCTGCAACAGACAAACCGTTTCAATGTGCTGGACCGCGATAATTTGGCAGAGCTGAAGCAGGAAGCCAACTTTAAAAATCAAGGCCAAAATATCAAAGGTGCCGATTTTGTCGTGACCGGCGATGTCACTGAATTCGGTCGCAAGGAAGTCGGCGATCATCAATTGTTCGGCATCCTGGGCCGCGGAAAAACGCAAATTGCCTACGCCAAAGTAACGCTCAACATCGTCAACATCGCCACCTCGGAAGTGGTGTACTCCAGCCAGGGTGCCGGCGAATACAGTCTGTCGAACCGCGAAATCGTCGGCTTTGGCGGCACCGCCAGCTACGATGCCACCCTCAATGGCAAAGTGCTTGACCTGGCCATGCGCGAAGCCGTCGACCATCTGGTGATTGGGGTGGAAGCGGGTGCAATGTCGACCAACAAACAATAATAAATGGAACAGCGGAAAAGCATGAAACATATTCTTATCAAACCCTTTGCCATGAGCATGGCAATTACCGCCGGTCTCGCCCTTGCCGGCTGCAAGACGGCACCGCCGACCATGTATCAATGGGAAGACTATCAACCGCAGGTCTATCAGCACTTCAAAGGCGAAAGCCCCGAGCAGCAAATTGCAGCCATGGAAAAAGGTCTGCTGGAAATTGCCTCCCGCAGCAAGAACCCGCCACCCGGCTACCATGCGCATCTCGGCTTGTTGTACGCCATGACAGACAAACAGGATCTGGCGCTGGCCCAATTTGAAATTGAGAAAAAATTATTCCCGGAATCTACAACCTATATGGATTTCCTGCTGAAAAATACCAAGAAAAGTGAGAAATGATATGTTAAAAAGATGGGCGAAACTGGCCGTCTGCCTGCTGCCGGCATTATTTGTGGTCGGCTGCGCGACGCACAAGACAGCACCCTACGACTACACGGCATTCAAACAAAGCGACCCGCATTCGATTGTCATTTTGCCGCCATTAAATAACTCGCCGGACGTCAATGCAACTTATAGCATGTATGCGCAATTGACTTACCCGCTGGCCGAGGCTGGCTACTATGTCTTTCCGGTCGCCTTGGTGGACGAGACCTTCAAGCAAAATGGACTCAGCACTGCAACCGACATCCACGCCGTGAGCACCGACAAGCTGCGCGACATATTTGGTGCCGATGCCGCCCTGTACGTAACCATCAGCAGTTACGGCAGCAGCTATACGGTAATCAATAGCGTCGTCACGGTGACCGCCAGCGCCAAATTGGTGGATTTGAAAACCAAAGCCATACTGTGGACAGGCACTGCCAGCGCAAACAATAACGAAGGCAATAACAATTCCAACGGTGGCCTGATTGGCGCCCTGGTGGCGGCGGCCGTAAAACAAGTCGTCCACAGCACAACGGATGCATCGCATCCGGTGGCCGGTACCGCCAGCGCACGCCTGCTGTCGGGCGGCACGCGCGATGGCATCCTGTATGGCCCGCGCTCGCCTAGCTATTCGAAGCAGCAGGCGACACCTCGTCCGGCAGGCGACGCCTCCAAGTCCTGACAGTCCTGGCAGCCAAGAGGGGGCTAGCCACGCCAGGCTGCGCCCCCTGATTGCGCCGCTGTCGGGCGTCGGCGAGCAGCCAGCCTGGCCGTCCAAATACAGCACGTATTACAGCACGTATTACACAGCACGTATTACAGCACGCCTCACAGCACGCCTTACAACAGCAACTCAACCGTCACGCAGCTGCGGGCCCGGGTACTGCAGGCCAGCGCCAAGCCGGCACTAAGGTCGTCTTCGGTCAGCGTTGCCGTGCTGGCGCGTTCGACCTGGCCGCTGATGACCTTGCATTTGCACGAGCCGCAGACGCCGGCGCGGCAGGCGGCGATCAGCGGCACGCCGCTCGCCTCCAGCACCTCGAGCAGGGTCTGGCCGTCGACAATGGCGGCCGTCTTGCCAAAGCCCGCAATGGCCAGCTCGAACACCTGGGCGCCGACCTCCGCTGCAGGCAAGGCCTCGGGTGTAAAATTTTCCTTATGGAAGCGATCTGCCGGCAAGGCGCGTTCGCGATACCAACTCTCAATCATCGCCATATAGGGCGGGTTGCCACACAAATAGAAATGGCAGCTGGCGGCATCAGTCAGCAATCCGTCCAGCCTTTCCGGCGTCAAAAAGCCGGCGTGGCGATCCGCCTGCCCTTCTGCATTGTCGAGAAACAGGTCGAGCCTGAAATTCGGATAGCGCACTTGCATTGCCAGCAGCTCGTCACGGAAAATGATGTCTTGTTCGCTGCGTGCGCTCAGGATGAAATGAATGGACGCCTCCGCGTCCAGCGCCAGCAGCCAGCGCGCCATGGCCATCACGGGCGTGACGCCGCTGCCGGCCGACAGCATCACCAGCGGACCGGCGCAAGCCTCTTCCGACAGATAGAACTCGCCGGCGGTGACGCCGGCTTCCAGGTATTGACCGGCATGCAAATTGTCGAGCAAGAAGTTCGAGACCAGACCACCTGCCACGCGCTTGACCGTGATCGTGATGGAGCCAGTGTTGAGCGGAGACGACGAGATCGAATAGGCACGGTGATGACGCTGGCCATCGATCTCGACCGCGAGTGTGACAAACTGACCGGGCTTATAGTCAAAGCGGGCCGGCATGTCGGAGGCCAGGGTAAAACTGGCGCTATCGTGCGTTTCATCATGACGGGCAATACAACGTGCGGCGCCGCCTTGCCAGAGCGGAGGCAGCATTGGGTGTGACAACATATTCATTGTTATTTTCTCGATTGATGCGAAGAGCGGGCGCGCCTGGCGCCCGCTCTTCATTTACGCAGCCTGCAACATGTCGGCCATGTCTTGTTCCACCGTCGAAATCAACTTCAAGCCAAATTCCTTGTTCAGAATGCTGATCAAGTTGTCGCTCAAAAACCCAGGCGCCGTCGGACCGACGCGGATATTGCGGATACCCAGGGCCAGCAGCGTCAATAACACCACAATTGCCTTTTGCTCGAACCAGGAGAGCACCAAGGACAGCGGCAATTCATTGACGCCGCACTCGAATTCCTTGGCCAGCGCCAGCGCCAGCTGGATGGCCGAATAGGTATCGTTGCACTGCCCCACATCGAGGAAGCGCGGAATGCCGTTGATGTCGCCGAACTCAAGATCATTGAAGCGAAATTTTCCGCATGCCAGCGTGAGAACGATGCTGTCGGCCGGCACTGCTTTGGCCAGGTCCGTGAAATAAGTGCGCTGGGTCTTGTCGCCGTCGCAACCGCCGATCAGGAAAAAATGCTTGATGTTGCCGGCCCTGACCTGCTCGATGACGGCCGGCGCCGCGGCCATCAGGGCATTGCGTGCAAATCCGGTCGTGGTGTAGACCGGTTCGGCATCTTGTGTAAAACCCGGCATGGCCAGGGCAGCATCGATTGCCGCTGAAAAATCGCTACCCTCGATATGGACCACGCCGGGCCAGCCGACGATGCTGCGCGTGAAGATGCGTGCGCCATACTTGCCGACTTCCGGGCTGATGATGCAGTTCGACGTCATGACAATCGAGCCGGGAAAGGCGGCGAATTCCTTTTGCTGATTTTGCCATGCGGTGCCGTAATTGCCGACCAGATGCGGATACTTCTTGAATGCCGGGTAAGCATGGGCAGGTAGCATTTCGCCGTGCGTGTAGACGTTGATGCCGCGCCCTGCGGTCTGTTCCAGCAGCAGTTCGAGATCGTGGTAATCGTGCCCCGACACCAGCATCGCCTTGCCGCTGACCGGCCGCAGGTTCAGGCGCGTCGGTTCCGGATGGCCGAAGGTATCTGTTTCGCCGGTGTCGAGCATTTGCATGATGCGGTAATTCAGATGGCCGATGTCCATCGAACACTTGAAAAGCGCATTGACGTCGCTCGGATCGAGCGCCAGAAAAGCCATGATGTCGTGATATTTGCCGGCCACTTCGGTATCTGTCTGGCCCAGTACGCGGGCATGCTCCATATAAGCGGCGGCGCCTTTCAAGCCGTACAGGCACAACAGGCGCAAGCCGATCACATCTTCGCCAACTTCCTTTTTTTGACGGTTAAGCGCAAATTGCAGCGCATCGCTCAACATCACCGCCTTGACATCTGGCAGCCGGTACTCGGCAGCAGACGGCAACGCTGCTGGCGAAATGCCTTGCGCCTGGCAGGCCTGTGCATATTTGGTCTTGAGGATGTTCCGGAACGCTTGCGCACGCTCGCTAAAGGCAATGATGCGATCAGGATCGAAATTCACATTGGTCAAGGTCGAAAAAAAGGCTTGTGGCACGTACTCATCGACCTCAACATCGATGACGCCGACCTTGCGCGCCGCTTGCGCATAGAGCGAAACAGCCTGCAGCAGATGAACCAGCATATCCTGCAGATCGGACACTTCGGCGGTCTTGCCGCACATGCCTTGCGCAAAGCTGCAGCCATTTCCTTGAGGGGTGCGAATCGTATGTTCACATTGAACACAAAACATTGTGGAGCTCCTAAAAATTTATCAATTAACACTACATTCGGATGATCAATACTTAAAACACTGGCGGGTACGCTGCGGCCGGCACCGCAAACAGGCGGCAATTTATGCTCGCGACAGCGGCCCGGACTCGGCGTGCAGCCGGCGATGGCAAGAACAGCAAGGCAGATGGCAGCGCATGTTTTGAATATGTATCTATAATACATTTTTATAGACAAGTGACGCAAGGAAAAATATTGCGAGCTTAATTCATTGAGTTGGCTATACAGTAAAATCAGAAAAAGACGTGGAATTTCACGCAAACGCCGGCAACATCGTGGATTTAATATTTCAAACCATTGCTTATCAAATGCAGCGCCGCCTCTGTTTTTCTTGTCAAGAACACTCGTCCCAATTTGCCAATACCTTGCATTCCCGCGTAGAATACGGCTCTCGCGGGTGTAGCTCAATGGTAGAGCAGAAGCTTCCCAAGCTTACGACGAGGGTTCGATTCCCTTCACCCGCTCCATC
>JAIZVZ010000088.1 GCA_021768485.1 Oxalobacteraceae bacterium
CTGGAAACCCTGGCCCGCCAGATCGGCCTGATCCAGCAAACCACGCGGCCGGCGACCGTCGATGCCGCCATCATCGTCTTTGCCGCCGACCATGGCGTAGTGGCCGAAGGCATTTCCGCCTATCCGCAAAGCGTGACCTGGCAAATGGTCGAAAACTATCTGGCCAAGGGCGCCGCCATCAATGTCTTCGCGCGCCAAAACGACTGCGAGCTGCATATCGTCGACGCCGGCGTCAATCACGACTTCGGTCCGCGCCCCGGCCTGATCGAACGCAAGATCGGCCCCGGCACGCGCAATTTTGCAAAAGAAGCTGCAATGACGGCGCAAGAATGCATGAAGGCGATCGACACCGGCATGAGCGTGGTTGCCGACCTCGATTGCAATGTCATCGGCTTTGGCGAAATGGGCATCGGCAATACCACGGCCGCCGCCGCCCTGATGCACAAGCTGACCGCAATTCCTGCCGCATCGTGCGTCGGCGCCGGCACCGGCCTGACGGCCGACGGCATTTTGCGCAAACAGCATGTGATCGAAGCGGCCAGCCGCCTGCACGCGGCAGTGTCCGAACCGCTCGAGGTACTGGCCACCTTCGGCGGCTTTGAAATCGCCATGATGGTCGGCGCCATGCTCAAGGCGGCCGAACGGCGCATGGTCTTGCTGATCGACGGCTTCATCGTCAGCAGCGCCCTGCTGGTAGCGGCGCGCCTGCAACCGGCGATTCTCGATTATTGCGTGTTTTCCCATTGTTCCGACGAAAACGGCCACCGGCGCCTGCTCGACAATCTCGGCGCGCGGCCGCTGCTGCACCTCGATTTGCGCCTCGGCGAAGGTACCGGCGCCGCGCTGGCACTGCCGCTGCTGCATTCGGCAGTCAACTTCTTGCGCGACATGGCGACCTTCGACTCGGCCCAGGTCAGCGAAAAATCGGCATAAAGGCGTAGCCGATGCCGTCTATTTTTTCGTGGCTGCGGCATCAGTGCCGGCTGTTCTTTATCGCGCTGCAGTTTTTTACGCGACTGCCGATTCCACGCTGGGTCGGCTTCGAGGCCGACTGGCTGCATCACGCGGCGCGCTATTTTCCACTGGTCGGCGCCATCGTCGCCGCCATTGCCGGCGCCGTGTATGCCATCGCGGCATGCTGGTGGCCGGCCCCTGTGGCGGTCTTGCTGTCGACCGCGGCCGGCATTTATGCCACCGGCGCCTTCCATGAAGACGGCTTTGCCGATATGTGCGACGGCTTCGGCGGCGGCGCAACGCCCGAGCGGGTCCTGGAAATCATGAAGGATTCGCGCATCGGCGCCTATGGCACGGCCGGCATGCTGTGCATGCTGGCGCTGAAATGCGTGAC
This sequence comes from Oxalobacteraceae bacterium, assembly GCA_021768485.1. GTDB lineage: Bacteria > Pseudomonadota > Gammaproteobacteria > Burkholderiales > Burkholderiaceae_D > JAIZVZ01. Next base: position 1,349 of record JAIZVZ010000088.1, read on the forward strand.
GCTGGCCGCGCTGCCGCCGGGCGCCGTGATTGGCGCCCTGTTTATGGCCCATCCCTTGTCGCGCCTGGCGGCCACCTCGCTGATCTGGCGCCTCGAGTATGTGCGCGCCAACGGCAAAGCCAAGCCGATTGCCCAGGAAATGAGCACGGCCGAATTTGTCATCGCCACCGGCGGCGGCGCACTGCCGTCCTTGATCATCGTGGTCGTGGCACCGCAGTCCTGGCCGGCGCTGGCCGGCGGCCTGCTGGCAACGACGCTGGCCACCATCTGGATGGCCCGAAAATGCGTGCGGCGCCTCGGCGGTTATACCGGCGATTGCCTCGGCGCGGTCCAGCAGCTGACCGAAGTCGTGCTATACCTGAGCGTGCTGGCGGCGTGGCGGCATGGCGCCTGGTTCTGATCTGTCCATGGGCCGGCAACTAATATGCGCCTGATCCTGGTCCGTCACGCGCAACCGCTGGTCGCCGCCGGCGTTTGCTACGGTCGCAGCGACCTCGCAGTCGACCTCATGGAGCAGCAGCGCCTGCTCCGCACGCTGACGGCCAGCCTGCCGGCCGAAGCCCCGCTCTTTTCCAGTCCGCTACGACGCTGCGCCGAACTGGCCCGGCATCTGCCCTGCGCTTCGCGCACCGTCGATGCGCGCCTGGCCGAAATGGATTTCGGCACCTGGGAACTGCGCCGCTGGGATCGGATCGAACGCGCTGAAATCGACGCCTGGGCCGCAGATATCGTCAATTACCGCCCCGGCGGCGGTGAAAGCGTCCTGCAAATGGCGGCGCGCGTGGTCGCCTTCGACGCCGAATTGAGCAAACTCGATTGCGACTGCGCCATCGTCGTCTGCCACGCCGGCACCATGCGCCTGCTGGCAGCCTGCCAACCGGGACGACCCCTGGCCGAGATCGCGCTGCAGGCAGCGCGCGCGCCGCACCGGATTGCCTACGGCGGCGTTCTGGTCCTCGAACGCTGAATGGCGGCCTTTGCGCGGCAGCCCTTGCCAGAACCGCACAAAGCCGTATAATCGAGCCGCTTTGGTGCCCGCCCACATGTCCATGTGAGCAGTTAAACGGGAAACACGATACCGCCTCCGGCGGCCAACGTGTGCTGCCCCCGCAACGGTAAGCAAGTGCCGCCCTCGCGCGACAAACTGTCTCTTGAAACCACTGTGCATCGCATGGGAAGGTGAGACAAGTGCTACTTGCCAGCCCGGATACCGGCCAAAGCAGGTGGAAGCGCATCGGCGTCAACGTCTCGACTGCGATCATGTCGGCGCGCTTCTGTTCAATCTGGCCTACGGGGACGTCGGCTGGTTGCTTACTTATTGAAAATTACACATGACCCATCCTGTATCACGCCACGCCGCGCTGACGTCGCTGGCGCTCGCTATTGCAGCGCCCGCCGCCCTTGCGCAAACGGTTGCCGAAAAGCCGCTCGAATCGATTCTCGTCACCGCCACCCGCTCGCCGCAACTGGCCAGCGACATCCTGAGCGACACCATATCGATCAGCTCCGACGAGATCGCGCGCACCGGCGCCGGTTCGCTGACCGACCTGCTGCAAAAGCAGCGCGGCATCGAAGTGGCCCGCAACGGCGGCCCCGGCACCACGACCTCGGTCTTTATCCGCGGCGCCAACAGCAACCAGAACATCGTCCTGGTCGACGGCGTGCGCATCGGTTCCTCGACCACCGGCACGGCCAACTGGGGTGCCATTCCATTATCGGCCATCGACCATATCGAAATCGTCTACGGACCGCTGGCAACCATGTATGGCGCCGACGCCATCGGCGGCGTGATCCAGATTTTCACGAAAAAAGGCGCTGGCGCGCCGCAAATGAGCGCCGCCATCGGCGCCGGCAACAATACCACGCGCACCTATGAAGCCAGCGTGTCGGGCGCCACCAGCGACGAGCACGTGCTCAGCTATGCGCTGACCGCCGGCAAAGACCGCTCGGGCGGCTTTTCCGCCACCGTGCCCGGCAACTCGTCCTACAACGCCGACCGCGACGGCTACGACCGCCAGAGCGCCACCGGCCGGTTGGCGCTGCAAGTGGCCAAGGGCCACGAAATCGGCCTGCTGGCCAGCCACAGCCAGCTCGATGCCCAATACGACAATGGCAGCTCGAGCTACGATGCGCGCACCAGCCAGACGCTCGACAATACCGCCTTTTTCAGCAACAACCAGTGGACCTCGAACTGGCACAGCACATTCCAGCTGTCGGAGGCGCGCGACGAGCAATATACCGACAGCAGCGCGGCGGCCAGCGGCAAGAGCCAGATCAACACCACGCAAAACAACCTGTCCTGGCAAAACGATATCCGGCTCGGCAGCGACACGCTGCAAGTCCTGCTCGAACGCCGCGAAGAAAAAGTCACTGCGAGCACCACGCCGGCACTGGATGGTGAGCGTGCCACCAACTCGATTGCCACCTCCTACAACCTCAAGCGCGGCGCGCACCTGGCCAGCGTCAGCCTGCGCAACGACGACAGCTCGCAATACGGCAACAAGGCCACCGGCGCCGTCGGCTATGGCTACCATATCGATAACGCGCTGCGCGCCAGCGCCAGCGTCAGCACCAGCTTCCGCGAGCCGACCTTTAACGAACTGTATTATCCAAACTACGGGGTCGCCAGCAACAAGCCGGAAAAAGGCCGCAATTTCGAAACAGGCCTGTATTTCGACGATGGCAAGACGCAGTGGAGCGCCGTCTATTTCCGCAACCGCCTGACCGACTTGCTGGTTTCGGCCTCGGTTTGCCCGGTCAGCCCGGAAACCCATCCCTACGGTTGCTCTTATAATGTCGATCGGGCCTTGCTGGAAGGGATAACGCTGGCTGCGGCGCGTCAGCTTGGCAACTTCAAGCTCAGCGCCAATCTCGACCTGCAAAACCCGCGCGACGAAACCACCGGCAATACCCTGGCCCGGCGCGCGAAAAAGCACGCCAACCTGGCACTCGAGTACGGTACCGGCGCGCTGCATACCGGCGTCGACTTGCAAGTATCGGGCAAGCGTTTTGACGATGCAGCCAACCAGAACACGCTCGGCGCTTACGCTTTGCTGGGCTTGTATGCGACATACCAGCTAGCGCCGCAGTGGTCGCTGCTGACGCGCTGGAGCAACGTCACCGACAAGAATTACGCGCTGGCGAAAAACTATGCGACACCGGGTTCGACGATCTTTGTCAGCCTGCGCTACGCTAGCCGATAAGTACGATAATTTGCTGTAATCGGCGAGGACGGCGGCCGTCCTCGCCACGGTTTTTTCCGCTTTTCAAAGGCTGTACATGGATGATTCTTTTCGCCACCGACCATACCGCGCCGCCATCGTGCTGGGCGCGCTGTTCGTGGCCGCCATTGCCAGCCTGATTTTTTCCGGCCTGATCGGCTCCATTTCCGTGCCGCTGGCCGAGGTGCCGACGGCCTTGTCCGAGATCGCCCGCGGCAAGCCGGCCACGCTGGCCGCCACCCTGCTCGAATTGCGACTGGGACGCGCCATGACCGCCTTCGTCACCGGCGCGGCGCTGTCGCTGGCCGGCCTGATGATGCAGGCATTATTGCGCAATCCGCTGGCCGACCCTTATGTACTCGGCATTTCCGCCGGCGCCTCGGTCGGCGCCCTCGGCGCCCTGCTATTCATGTGCGCGCTGTGGGTGGTGGATGCCGCCGCCTTCGCCGGCGCCGTGACGATCTCGGCCATCCTGTATTTTCTGGCGCGGCGCGATTTGCGCGGCGCCGCCACAGCGCAAGGCGGCGTCTCGCTGTTGCTGCTGACCGGCGTCATCCTGTCCTCTGCCTGCATGGCAATCGTCACCCTGATGCTGTCGATCGCCCCCGACAGCCGCCTGCGCAGCATGGTGTTCTGGATGATAGGCGATCTGTCGGGCGCGCCGCAGCGCCTGCTGCCATGGCTGGTATTGGGCGCAGTCCTGATTTTTGCTCTGCGCAATGCGCGTGCCCTCAACATCATCGCCCTGCATGCCGATCATGCGGCCACGCTCGGGGTACAGGTCGGGCCGCTGCGCAAGGGCTTGTTTTTCTGTTCGGGCCTGCTGACCGCCAGCGCAGTCACCAGCGCCGGCAGCATCGGCTTTGTCGGCCTGATCGTGCCGCATGCGTTGCGCTTTGCCTGCGGACCGGACCACCGGATCTTGATTCCCGCCGCATTGCTGGCCGGCGGCAGTTTTCTGGTACTGGCCGACACCCTGGCGCGTACCATCACCGCCCCGCAGCAATTGCCGGTCGGCGTGGTAACAGCCCTGATCGGCGCCCCGGTCTTTCTCTATCAATTGCACCGGCTGCGCCGCCCATGATCGATACTGCCAGACTCACATTGCAGGTCGCCGGCCGCACGCTGATCGAGGCGCTCGATTGGCAAGTCGACGCCGGCCAGTGCTGGAGCGTGATCGGCCGCAACGGCGCCGGCAAAAGCACCTTGCTGCGTACCTTGGCCGGACTGCGTCAGGCCGATGGCGGCAGCATCGCCATCAGCGGCCGTCCCCTTGCCGGCTGGGCGCCGATGGCGCTGGCGCGACAGCGCGCCTTCCTGCCGCAAAGTCGCAGCGACAGCTTTTCCTACAGCGTGATCGAAACCGTGCTGACTGCGCGCCACCCCTATCATGCCGGCCGCTACTGGGAAAACAGCGACGATCACCGCATCGCGCTCGAAGCCTTGCTGGCAATGGGCGTGGCCGAGCTGGCCGCGCGCGACATTCGCAGCCTGTCGGGAGGCGAGCGCCAGCGCGTGGCGATCGCTGCCATGCTGGCCCAGGAGGCGCCGCTACTGCTGCTCGATGAACCCGCCAATGCGCTCGACCTCGCGCACCAGGTCAGTGTCATGGGCTTGCTGGCCCGTTTGTGCCGCCAGCAGCAGCGAACAGTGGTCATGGTCGGCCATGATCTCAATCTGGCGCACAGCGTCTCGACCCACATACTATTGTTGATGGGCGACGGCCGCTGGCTCAGCGGTCCGGTGGCCGATGTCATGCAGCCGGCCATCTTGAGCGACTACCTGGGGCACCCGATCGATGTGCTGCAATACGGCAGCCGCCGCATCTTCATTCCGAAAGAGGAAATCGCATGAGCGACACCATTGCGCAACCAGCGGTACCGGATCTCAATGAACGCCATCGCCTGCGCATGGCGCGCAAAAAAGCCCATATCGACGCCAGGATCGCCCAGGCGCAAAAAGAAATCGGCGTCATCGTCGTCAATACCGGCAACGGCAAGGGCAAAAGTTCAAGCGGCTTTGGCATGGCGGTGCGCGCCATGGGCCACGGCATGCAAGTCGGCGTGGTGCAATTCATCAAGGGCGCGATGTCGACCGGCGAAGAAAAATTTCTGCGCCGTTTTCCCGACGAAGTGCGTTTCCATGCGATGGGCGAAGGCTATACCTGGGAGACGCAAAACCGCGAGCGCGATATCGAAAAGGCCGAACAGGCCTGGCAGCAGGCCAAGCTGTTTCTGACCGATCCGGCGATCGGCCTGGTGCTGCTCGATGAATTGAACATCGCCCTGAAACACCATTATCTCGCGCTCGATACCGTCATCGCCGACCTTCTGGCGCGCCCCGAGATGCAGCATGTCGTCATCACCGGCCGCGGCGCGCCGGCCGAACTGGTTGCCATTGCCGATACGGTGACCGAAATGACGGCGGTCAAACATGCTTTCAGCTCAGGCATCGGCGCCCAGCTCGGCATCGAATGGTGACGCCGATGAAATCAGAAGTCAGTGGCGAGGCCCGGATTGTGCTGGTGGCCGCCATCGCCTCAGGCCAGGGTAAGACCACCGTGACGGCTGCCCTGGCGCGCAAACTGCTCAGGCAGGGCCTGCGCGTGCGCGTCTTCAAATGCGGCCCCGACTTCATCGATCCGATGCTGCTCGAGCGCGCCAGCGGTGCGCCAGTCCAGACACTGGACCTGTGGCTGCTCGGCGAACACGGTTGCCGCGCGCAGTTAGCGCACGCTGCCGCCGAGGCCGACGTGGTCCTGGTCGAAGGAGTGATGGGATTGTATGACGGCACGCCGTCGGCGGCCGAGCTCGCGCAGCGTTTCGGCATTCCGGTTGTGGTGGTGATCGACGCCGCGGCCATGGCGCAAACCGCTGGCGCCTTGCTGATGGGCTTGCGCGATTACGGCCCGGTTGAGCTGGCCGGCGTGATCGCCAACGGCGTCGCCAGCCGCGGCCATGCCGAGCTGATTGCCCAATCGATGCGCGGCATCTCCTTGCTGGCAACGCTGGCGCGCCAGCCCGTGTCGCTGCCCGAACGTCACTTGGGCCTGGTATTGCCGGCCGAAGTGAGCGGACTCGAAACCCTGCTCGACCGTCTGGCCGATACACTCGTGCTCGATGAGACAGCCTGGCAGCAGGTACGCGGCACGCAGATCGCCGCGCCATCGCCAGCACCGCTCGCCGATCCCGTCTTGCGCGGCCGGACGATTGCCGTCGCCCGCGACGCCGCCTTCGCTTTTCTCTATCCGGCCAATCTGGACACGTTGCGCCTGCTCGGCGCGACGCTGCGTTTTTTTTCGCCGCTGGCCGACCAGCCGCTGCCCGAGGATGCCGATGCACTATACCTGCCGGGCGGCTATCCCGAATTGCATGCCGAAACGCTGTCGCAGGCGAAAACCTGGATCGCTTCGGTGCGCGCCGCCCACGCTGCGGGCCTGCCGATGGTGGCCGAGTGCGGCGGCATGATGGCGCTAAGCGAGGCGCTGGTCGATGTCACCGGCAAAAAATGGCCGATGGCCGCCCTGCTGCCCGGTTGTGTGACAATGCAGAACAAGCTGGCGGCACTCGGCCCGCAAAGCCTGGCTGACGGCGACGATGCTCTGCGCGGCCACACCTTTCATTATTCGACCTTCGACACGCCGCTGGCGCCTGAGGCGCACCTGCTCAAACACCCGTCCGGCCTGCAGGGCGAAGCCGTGTACCGCTTTGGGTCACTGAGCGCGAGCTATTTCCACGCCTATTTCGCCTCGAACCCGCAGCGCGCGGCGGAGCTGTTTTTGCCGATGGAAGCACCATGCACACCGTGAACCGGACCTTTATTTTCGGCGGCGCGCGCTCGGGTAAAAGCGCCTATGCCGAGCACCTAGCCGAACGACTGGCGAAAGAATCGGGCAAGGAAGTGATTTATCTGGCGACCGCGCAGGCCGGCGACGCCGAAATGCAGAGCCGTATCGCGCACCACCGACGGCAGCGACCGTCGCACTGGCGGACCGTCGAAGAAACGCTGGCCCTGGGCCCGGCCATCGAACGCTGGAGTACTCCGCAACGCGTGATATTGATCGATTGCCTGACTTTATGGCTGAGCAATCTGTTGTTTGCCGGTGATGTGCAACATCCCGAGATTGGCGAAATCGTCTTGCCGCCGCTGTTTCACGAACAGCGAGCGCACTTCCTGCAGGCGCTCGAGGCGGCCGCCGGCGACCTGATCATTGTCTCCAATGAGGTGGGCATGGGCATCGTCCCGTATGGCGCCATTTCGCGCTGCTTTACCGATGAGGCAGGGCGTCTCAATCAAGCGGTGGCCGCGGCATGCGAGCGCGCAGTGTGGGTTGCCGCCGGCCTGCCCCTGATCTTGAAAGGCGCATGATGCTGAGCGGCTTGACATTGGCCCACATCGCATTTCTGCTGGCAGCCGGCATCGGGCTCGACCTGCTGCTCGGCGAGGCGCGCCGCTGGCATCCGCTGGTCGGCTTTGGCAAGTGGGCCGCCGCGATCGAAGCCCGTCTCAACCACGGCCCTGTGCGCTTTGCCAAAGGCCTGCTCGGATGGCTGCTGGCGGTGGGGCCGCTGGTCGCGCTCAGCGTCTTTGGTTGCAAACTATCGGGTAGCGATGGACTGCGGCTGGCAGCACATGCGGTGCTGCTGTATTTCTGCCTCGGTTTGCGCAGCCTGCGCGAGCATAATCTGCCGATCGCACACGCCTTGCGGCAGGGCGACCTGGCCACGGCGCGCCGCCTCACCGCGCGCATCGTCAGCCGCGACACCGGCAAGGCCGGCGCCGGCGAACTGGCCAAGGCGAGTGCCGAGTCGCTGCTGGAAAACGGCAATGACGCCGTGTTCGGCACGCTGTTCTGGTTTGCGCTGGGCGGCGGCCCGGGCGCCCTGCTGTTTCGGCTGGCCAATACGCTGGATGCCATGTGGGGCTACCGCACGGCGCGCTTTTCCGCTTTCGGCTGCGCCGCCGCGCGCATCGACGACCTGCTCAATTTTTTACCGGCCCGCCTGACTGCGCTCTCGTATGTGATTCTGGCCGATGGCATCGGCGGCAGCCGGCGCGCCTGGCATTGCTGGCGCACCCAGGCGCCGCAGTGGAGCAGCCCGAACGCCGGCCCGGTCATGGCCAGCGGCGCCGGCGCCCTGGACTTGATGCTGGGCGGCCCGGCGATCTATGATGGCGTCGAAGAATTGCGGCCGCCTCTCGGTTGCGGCCGCCCGGCCGAAGCGGCCGATATCAATCGCGCCTGGCGGCTGGTTGCCCGCAGTGCGGCCCTGTGGCTCTGTTGTATCGGCGCGCTGGCAGCACTGCTCCACCTGATGGAGCGTCTCCATGCTTGAGCACGGTGGCAATCTACGCCAGGCGGCCGCCACTTTCGGCCGCCCGCCTGGCGACTGGATCGACCTGTCGACCGGCATCAACCCACTCGGCTACCCGATTCCGGAGCTCAGCGCCAAAGCCTGGCATCGCTTGCCCGAAGCCGAGCCGGCCCTGCTGCCGGCGGCCTGCCGTTATTACGGCATGCCGGCGCTGCTGGCGGTGGCCGGGACCCAGGCCGCGATCCAGGCCTTGCCGCGTTTGCGGCCGCCATCGCAGGTAGTGGTGGCCGCGCCGTCGTATGCCGAACATGCGCATCATTGGGCAATGCACGGACACCAAATGCGGCAAGTCGCCTATGCCGAACTGGACGCGGCGCTCGGCGACGCCGATGTGGTCGTGGTCTGCAATCCGAATAATCCGACCGGCCAGATGCTGGCGCCGGAGCGCTTGCTCGCATGGGCCGCGCAACTGGCGGGCCGCGGCGGCTGGCTGGTGGTCGATGAAGCCTTTGCCGACACCGCGCCGCAAGCCAGCGTCGGCCAGTGGAGCGAACGGCCCGGCCTGATCGTATTGCGCTCGGTCGGCAAATTTTTCGGACTGGCCGGACTGCGGCTCGGCTTTGTCGGCGCCGAAGCGGCATTGCTGGAACGACTGGCAGCAATGCTCGGTCCATGGGCGGTCAGCGGCCCGGCGCAGCAAATCGCGCTGGCAGCTTTGGAAGACAAGGCATGGCAAAGCACAAGCCGCACGCGCCTGATCGCCGACGGCCGGCGTCTGCATCAGCTATTGGCCGCACACGGCATCGCCGCCAGCGGCTGCGCGCTGTTTCAGTGGTGGCCAGAAGCTCGCGCCGAGGCATTCCGGCACCACATGGCAGTCCGCGGAATCTGGGTTCGCTTTTTCCCGCACGCAGCGCACGGCATCCGGCTCGGCTTGCCGGCATCTGAACACGACTGGCAACAATTGACACTGGCTTTAACTGAATGGAACAAGAGTTTATGATGAAGAAGATGGCGATTTATCTGATCTGCATGGCGGCACTGGCGGCAAGCACGGCGCAAGCGGCGATCACGGTGCGCGACGACGATGGCAATCTCGTCACCTTGCAGCAACCCGCAAAGCGCATCATTTCGATGGCGCCGCACGTGACCGAACTGTTGTTTGCCGCCGGCGGCGGCGAGCATATCGTCGGCGCCGTCAGCTATAGCGACTTCCCGGAAGCGGCCAAGCGTATCCCGCAGATCGGCGACAACCGGCAAATCGACATGGAGCGCATCATCGCCATGCAGCCCGACCTGATCGTGGTCTGGCGCCACGGTAATTCTGCGCGCCAGATCGACATGCTGCGTGCGCTCGGCATTCCGATGTTTCATAGCGAGCCGAAAAAACTCGACGACATCGCCGACAGCGTGCTGCGCCTCGGTCAATTGATGAACACCGAAAAAATCGCCAGGCCTGCGGCCGCCGCGCTGAGCGGCAAACTGGCAGAGCTGCGGCAGCGTTATGCCAATCGGCCGCCGGTACGCCTGTTTTACCAGGTATGGGACAAGCCGCTGTACACCCTGAACGGCGCGCACATCGTCAGCGACGCCATCCGGCTGTGCGGCGGAGAAAATGTATTTGCCAAATTGACGACCACGGCGCCGGTAGTCAGCATCGAAGGCGTGCTGCAGGCCGATCCGGAGGCGATTTTCGGCACCGTCGAGCGCGACAGCGGCGGCGTCAATATCTGGCGCCCGTATACGACGATGAAGGCGGTGCGCAATAACAATCTGTTCACGCTAGACGGCAATCTGCTCAATCGTTCCGGTCCGCGCATGATCGCCGGCACCAGCGCCTTGTGCGAAAAAATCGAGCTGGCGCGCCAGCACCGCAAGGCGGCGCGATGAGATTGTATCGCCGCGCTCCGATCGCCATCCTATAAGTGACACGCCACAATATGCATTTTCCGTTTTCTACGCTCATGGTACAGGGCACGACATCCGATGCCGGCAAGACTACGGTGGTGGCGGCGCTATGCCGGCTGCTGCGGCGCGCCAATGTGGCGGTAGCGCCGTTCAAGCCGCAAAACATGGCGCTCAACAGCGCGGTCACGGCCGACGGCGGCGAAATCGGCCGGGCCCAGGCGCTGCAGGCGATTGCCGCCGGCCTGCCCGCGCATACCGACATGAATCCGGTACTGCTCAAACCGTCTTCCGATACCGGGGCCCAGGTCATCATCCATGGCAAGGTGCGCGCCGACATGAACGCCCGCGACTACCATCAATACAAGAGTGTGGCGATGGCGGCGGTGATGGAATCGTATCGCCGGCTCGGCCAACAATATCAGGCCGTGGTCGTCGAAGGCGCCGGCAGCCCGGCCGAAATCAATTTGCGCGATCGCGACATCGCCAACATGGGTTTTGCCGAAGCCGCCGACTGCCCGGTTATCCTGGTGGCCGATATCGATCGCGGCGGCGTGTTCGCCCATATCGTCGGCACCTTGTCCTGCCTGTCGGACAGCGAGCGGCGGCGCATCATCGGCTTCGTCATCAACCGCTTCCGCGGCGATTTGTCGCTGCTCGAACCGGGGCTCGAGTGGCTTGAACGGCAGACCGGCAAGCCGGTGCTGGCGGTTCTGCCTTATGTGCGCGGCCTGTTTCTCGATGCCGAAGATGCGGTCGAGGCGACACAGGCGGCACGCGGCGCCTTTCGGGTCATCGTGCCGCTGCTGCCGCACATGAGCAACCACACCGATTTCGACGCGCTGCGCGTCCATCCCGACGTCGACCTGCGCTTTGTCCGGCACGGCGAAGCGATTCCCGCCGCCGACTTGATCATTCTGCCCGGTAGCAAGAACACGCGCGGCGATCTCGCCTGGCTGATCGCGCAAGGCTGGCACGACAGTCTGCAAAGACATTTGCGTTATGGCGGCAAGGTGATCGGCATTTGCGGCGGCTTTCAAATGCTCGGCGCCAGCGTCGCCGATCCGCTCGGGCTCGAGGGCGCGGCAGGCGACTCAGCGGCGCTGGGCTTGCTCGACATGCATACCGAACTGAGCCGCGACAAGCAACTGGTGCAGGTCAGCGGCCGCTGCGCATTTGCCGACGCCGCCGTCAGCGGATATGAAATTCATATGGGCGTCTCGCGCGGCGCGGCACTCGCACGGCCGGCATTTTTCATCGATGAACGTCCCGAAGGTGCGCTGAGCGGCGACAACCAGATCCTGGGCAGCTATCTGCACGGTCTGTTCGACTCGCCGCAGGCCGGGCAGGCCTTGCTGCAATGGGCCGGCCTGCGTTCGGCGGCCGTGGTCGATACGGCGGCGCTGCGCGAGCAAAGCCTGGAGCGCATCGCCGATACGGCGCAGCCGCTGTTCGATGCATTGTGCCGTTTGCCGGCCTGGCCAGCCGGCACTGCCGACTGATTGCGGCATGGCGCGCTCAGACGCTCGCTCGGCAATAAGGGCAACGCCAGTCGCGCCTGCCTAGCACTCGACGAGCTTGCGATTGCCGGGACCGGCCAGGGTGCGCACGCTGCGCTCGGTGCTGGCCGTATATTGGTGGCTGTGCACGGTATCGACAAAACGGAAGTCGCAGCGCACTTCGTCGTCGGTGGCGGTGACGATCAGATAGCCGCGCTTGCTGGTCTGCGCGTAATACAAGGGCGCGATCATTTGTTCCATCATGCTTGCGATGTCATCGGGATTTTTCCCGGGATGGCTGCACTCAAGCCCCGGCGACGACACCGAGGTCGTCGCAAACTCGACGCCGACCTGGCGCCCGGCATCGTCATGCAGGTCGCTGGCCCAGGCATTGTGCGAGTCGCCGGCCAGCACCACCAGATTTTTGCGGTATCGCTGCATCATCTGAAATACCAGTTCACGGTTATGCGGATAGCCGTCCCATGAATCGAGATAGCATGGCAGCGTCGGCGCCGCCAGACAGGCGCGTTCGCGGCTGCTCAAGCTTGCCGGATCGAGGCTGCCGCGATTTTTCAGGGCCACATATTCCGCGCCGCTGATTTCCTCAAACGCCACCGGCAGCGGATATTCCATGCGCGCCATCAGCACTTGCTGTCCCAATATCTGCCAGCGTGCGCGTGATTGCGCCACTTGCCGTTCCAGCCATTGCATTTGCTCAAGCCCCATCATCTGGCGCTGCGGCGATGCCAGGTCACGGCGGTATTTGGCATCGTCGAATTTGCCGGCGGCGTCAAAATAGGATGACATCATCAGCTGCTGGTCGCGCCCGATCAGGCGCGTGTCGAGCATATGCAGCGAGACCAGCTTGCCGAAGTCAAAGGAGCGATAAATACGCTCGCGGTTATCGGGATCGGGCGCGCGAATCGGCATCCACTCATGGTACGCATTCATCGCCGCGCGCTTGCGCAGTGAAAAGGGGCCGATTTTCGTCGCATCGTGGTCGGCCGAGCCGTCGCGCCAGGCGTCGTCGGCAAACTCATGGTCGTCCCACACCGCAATCATCGGCACACTCGCATGCAGTGCCTGCAGATCGGGATCGGTGCGGTATTGCGCGTAGCGGCGCCGGTAGTCGTTCAATACGACGAGCAGGTTGCGCGGCTCCGACAGACGCCCCAGCGCGACCGCATCGCCGCAGGCATAGCCGGTACTTTCGTATTCATAGATATAGTCGCCGATATGCAACGCGGCGTCGAAATCATTACGCTTAGCGGCATCGGCGTAGACATTGAAATAGCCGGCCGGATAATTCGAGCAGCAAAAAACGGCCAGGCGCACCGCGTCGGCATCGGCTTTCGGCAGTGTCCGCGTGCGCCCGATCGGCGATTGCGCGCCCTGCGCCGTGAAGCGATAAAAATAAGAGTGCCCGGGCAACAGGCCGCTGCAATCGATCTTGACGGTATAGTCGGCGTCGGCCGCCGCCACGCTGCTGCCGCTGGCAACCAGCTGGCGCATCTGGGCGTCGCTTGCCACCTGCCAGTGCACCGCAATATCGTTGACGGCTCGCGGCGACTGCGGTGTGACGCGGGTCCACAAAATGACGCGGTCATCCAGCGGATCGCCGCTGGCCACGCCGTGCAGAAATTCGACCCCGGCCAGTTCACCGCCGCCGGTGGCGGTACTGCTGCAGGCAGCACTGCCCAGGCCGGTGGCGCCGACCAACGCCGTGGCGCAGACCTGGCGCAGAAAGACGCGGCGCGGCGCCGGCGACGATTGAACAGTTATAGTTTGCAGCGGGACAGAGCGTTTCATATTTGCCCTCATCAACATGATCAATGAGCGGCAACATACGCGAGATTGATGACGCCACCATGACAGCGTCGTAAGACTTAGCTTGATTCAAAATAAGCGTGCTGGCACGCCGGGCAGATGATGCGCCAGCGTTTTGCCATACACCGCCGACGCGGCGGGGCAATACCAAGAGGCTCGACGGCGGCACAAAGCGAAGAGGCAAAGCGAAACGCCCCGGCCAAGTAAATGGTCGGGGCGTCTCTGGTATAACAGCCTGACGATAACCTACTTTCGCACGCGATTACGC
>JAIZVZ010000151.1 GCA_021768485.1 Oxalobacteraceae bacterium
CCGCCCACTTCGTGCAGCAGGTAAATGGGGAAAGTCATCAGGCCGGCCATCCGCAGCGCGCGCAGCACTGGCTGCGGCGCCCGGTGTAATACCGCATTGTATTTCACCGCCACGACAATGGCGGCCAGCGCCACCAGCCATACCGCCACCGCGATCCCCGGCGCATAGTGCACGGAGAATTCCTGGTTATAGGTCTGTGCCTGAGCAATTATCTGCAGCACGCCGCCAACGACGAATAGCGCGATCCACAGCCAGTTGGCCAGGCGGTGACGCACCACCAGGTCCAGCCACAGGAACACTCCGATTGCAAAAAACATACCATGATGCAGCAGCAGCAAATCCACCTTGCGCGAGGCGCGCAGCTTGGCGAACAGCGCGGCAGCAGCGTGGCTCTGGTCGGCGCCGACCCATGTCGAGCCCAGCCAGAACAGGGTACTGGCCACGCCCAGCCCGATCGCCAGATAGCGTATCCAGTCGAAGCGCCGTGCCACGATCAGCAACATGACCAGCGCATAGAAGACGATTTCGATCGCCAGCGTCCAGTAGGTGCCGTCCATCCACGGGCCGAACGGGTTGAAAAATATGCTGTTGAGATAAGACATGGCGAAGTCATGAAGCTTGCCGCAGCAGTCGAGCGAGAGTGTCACCAGAAATATCGCGGAGGCGCAAATCCAGACCCCCGGGCCAAGGCGGACGACGCGACTGGAAAAGAAGTTGAACGGGGTCGCATTGCGGCCCGAAAACGCGATCACAAAGCCGGAGATAACGAAAAAGATCTGCACACCCACCCAGCCGAAATGCGAAAAACCATAGGCTTCGGGGTAACTGACCATTTGTTGGCTGGCCCAGCCGGAATAGGCTTCCGGCCGCACCCCGGTCAGATACAGACAGTGAAAGAACACTACAAAGGCGGCCGCCAGGAAGCGAAGGCCATCGATACCCAGTATGTGTTTTGGATTGACCCTATCGCGCATAAGCCGCCTCACTATTGACATTCTGCCATTCTATCGTACAACTTGCACAACTAACAGCTTACTTTTTGACAGGCACCCCATTGTAGCGCAACTGCCGCGCATCACGCTGCGGTGCAATAATTAAATGTATTATTTACTATTTTTCATGTCATAATTCTAACGCCGTTCGCTGGCTCGGCCAGTTGCCGACCGCCCACACTGTTACATACTACTGTGTCTGGATACGCTCATGAGTAAGCTTTCAACCGCATACCGACCGGACATCGATGGCCTGCGCGGCATCGCCGTGTTCTGTGTCGTGGTGTTTCACGCTGGTCTGCCGGGCTTTAGCGGCGGCTTTGTCGGCGTCGATATTTTCTTTGTCATTTCCGGCTATCTGATCTGCTCCATCATTCAGCGGGAGATTGAGGAACAACGTTTCAGCTACGCCGTGTTCTATGCCCGGCGGGCGCGCCGCATCCTGCCGGCACTCTTTGCAATGTTACTGACTTGTTATGTCATCGCCACGCTGGTGCTGACCGGGTCCGAACTCAAGGACTTCTCCAAGAGCGCTGTCGCCAACCTGGCCGCCGTCTCGAACATCTATTTCTGGAACAGCGCCAACTACTTCGCCACCGCTTCCGAACTCAAACCGCTGATGATGACCTGGTCGCTCAGTGTGGAGGAGCAGTTTTATGTCGTCTTCCCGCCGCTGTTGCTGTTAGTTCGCCGGCTGCGCTGGCATACTGGCGCCGCGCTGGCGGCACTGACGGTGGCTTCATTGCTGGCCTCGGTGATCATGACCGCGTCCGCCCCGTCCAGCGCCTTTTTCCTGCTACCGTCCCGCGCCTGGGAGATGAGCGTGGGCGCTTTGCTGGCCTACTATCATGCCGACGCCGCGCGTCGCAACGTCGCCCTGTCCAACCGCACCCAGCAACTGCTGGCGGCGGCCGGCCTGCTGGGCCTGGCGTACGCGATCATCAGCTTCGACCATGAAACGCGGTTTCCGGGCATTGCCGCCGCCGTGCCGGTATGCGCGACCGCGCTGCTGATCGCCTCGCCCGCAAGCGCGATCAATCGACTGCTACTGAGCAACAAGGCGCTGGTCTTCGTCGGCCTGGTATCGTATTCGTGGTACCTGTGGCATTGGCCATTGCTGAGTTTTACCAGGGTGGTGGCCGACCATGCCATCAGCTTGTCGATGGCGCTGACGCTGGTGAGCATTTCGTTTGCACTGGCCGTGCTGTCGTGGCGCTTCGTTGAGCAACCATTCCGCAACGCCGGCCCCGACATCCGGCGCACCCTGCTGCGCTACGGCAGCGCCACCGGCGCCATGCTGACCTTCGGCCTGCTACTGGTGGTGGGCCGCGGCTGGACCCAGCGCTTGCCGAGCGACTTCGTCACCATCGAACGCAGCGGACAAGTCGTCTACGACCCCTGCCTGGCGCCGTATGGCGCCTCGCGCCCCAACCTCAGTCCGGCCTGCGTGTCCGCCGGTGAACGCACGATCGCGCTGATCGGCGACAGCCACGCGGCCGCGCTGGCGCCGGCGTTGCGCACACTGAGCAATAGCAAGGGCATCGGCTACACGCAGCTCACCAAATCATCGTGCCCGACATTGCGCGGAGTCACGCGCTTCATGCTCAACTATCCGGCCCACGACCGCGAATGTGCCGCCTTCAACGAAGCCTCGCTGCGGCTGATACGCGACGATCCGCGGATTCAGGTGGTGTTCTTCGCCGGCTACTGGTCCGCGCCGTTTGATGCCGAACATCTGGGGCAGCGCTTCATCCGCAGCGATCGGCCGGGGACCAGCGTCACGCCGGCGGAAAGCCGGGCCTTGCTGCGGAGCGGCATGGAAGCCACCGTCGATTACCTGACCTCGGCCGGCAAGACCGTGGTGCTGCTGCACGACGTTCCGATGTTTAATTTCGATCCGGTGCGCGCGGTCGCCGGCGCCGCGATTCCCCTGCGCAAACGGCTCGCGGCCCTGCTCGATATCTCCCCGTCCGGCGACGGCAAATCCGTCACAGAATCCGGCCTGGTGCATAGCGCCGACCCGACGCGCGACTACATCGACGCGATCGCGCGCCACTATGCCCAGGTGACGGTCATCGACCCGGCCAAAACACTGTGCACGCACGGCCGCTGCAACTACAGTGATGGTCACAATATGTACTATGTCGACTCACAGCATTTGTCCGTCACCGGCGCCCACTTCACGCTCGACCGCCCGATGGTGGTCAGCCTGCTGCGAGGACAAGGCGTGGTGGCCGAGGCCGCGACGAATACCGCAACCCAGCAACACTGACACGCCCGCCCTAGGGCACCACGGCCGTGACTTCAATCTCCACCCGTGCCCGGTCCTCGACCAGCGCCGCCACCTGCACCGCCGTCATGGCCGGATAGTGCGGGCCGATGATT
>JAIZVZ010000020.1 GCA_021768485.1 Oxalobacteraceae bacterium
GCAGCGCCTGCTCGAACTCGCTCAATGCCGCCAGGCGCAAGGCGGGCGCACAATCGCCTTCGTCGGCCAGATCGTCGGCGCTGCGGGCAAAGGCGTAAATGGCCTCGACCGCGGGGCGTAAGCGCTTGGGCAATAAAATGGATGCAACTGGGAAATTTTCGTAGTGGTCAACCGCCATGCGTTTGTTTTCTTTTTAGTTTGTTTTCTTTTTGATAACTGAATCGCTGACCCGGGTCCTCAACCAGTCTGGCAAGCGGAGGACTACGCGGCTTACGCTCAATTAGTGACTTCAAAGTCATTTACAATATTGTAGCTGTCAAATTATAATTGGTATTGAAAAGTCTTTAAGCATCAGACGTTCCAAGTACAATCCCCACTCGCCGCCGGACCGCCAGTACGTCGGATACCGGTGCGCCACCTGTGTTGTGTTAATCACCACCCAGTTGCATGCTCAGTTGCAAACCCTGTTGCAAACCCGGTTATAAAATTAACTGCAAAAATCAGCTATAAGAATTAGCTATGAAAATTAGCTATGAAAATTGGCCATAAAAGCGCGGCTGGAAATCAGCCGCAAAATCCGGGCAGATAGCCAATTGCCACAGACGCCGGGACGACAGGCCCGCGAGCGCGCTGTGCCCGATGCGAAGCATAGTAATTGGAAAAAGGAATATATCGTGGCTTTTAAGAAAATAAACGTGGGTGCCGAGGTCTGTGCTGCCGTTGAGGCCGCCACCCGCGCGCTCGTCCTGGCTGCCGTGATCGTTTCCGTGGCCGCTTGCTCCAAAGCGGTCGACAAGCCTGAAGAAGCGCGTCCGGTGCGCGTAATGGTGGCGCGCGCCGATACGGTCGGGGTCGATCTTGAATTTTCGGGAGAAGTGCGGCCGCGCATCGAATCGCGCCTCGGTTTTCGGGTCGGCGGCAAGATCGTCAGCCGCCAGGTTGACGTCGGCAGCAGCGTCAAGCGCGGCCAGTTGCTGATGCAGCTCGATCCGCAGGATTTGAAGCTGGCGCAGACCCAGGCCAACGCCAGCTTGCGCGCGGCCGAAACCAATCGCGACGTGGCCAAGGCCGATCTGGCGCGTTACCGCGATTTGCGGGCCAAGAATTTTGTCAGCCAGGCCGTACTCGATGCCAAGGAGTCGGCCTTTACCGCCGCCCAGGCGAATGTCGATGCCAGTGCCGCCGCGTATAAGGGACAGGCCAATCAGGCCGCTTATGCGCAGTTACTGTCCGATGTCGATGGGGTTGTCACCGGCATCGAGGTCGAAGTCGGGCAGGTGGTGGGCGCCGGCACCCCTGTCGTCCGCGTGGCCAAGCGCGGCGAACGCGAAATCGTCATCGGATTGCCGGAAGACCAGGTCGATACGCTGCGCAAGGTCGAGACCGTCGAAGTGCGCCTGTGGGCCCGTCCCGATACCGTCATCAAGGGCCGGATTCGCGAATTGTCGCCGGTCGCCGACGCCGCCACCCGGACTTATGCGGCCAAGATCGCCATTGCCGATAGTGCGGTCGATGCCAAACTGGGCATGACGGCACTGGTGCGTTTTTCGTCGCGCTCGCCGAGTGCCATGATCAAGGTGCCGCTGACGGCGCTGTTTCACGAAAAAGATGCGAGTGCCGTATGGATCGTCGAGCATGGCGCGGTCAAACTGGTGCCGGTGCAAACGGCCGGCGTCAGCGGCAATGACGTGCTGCTGTCGAAAGGCGTGACGCCGGGCCAGACCATCGTCACGGCCGGCGTGCATCTGCTCAAGGTCGGGCAAAAAGTGACTATCCTCGGTGACGATGGCGCGCCGCCCGCGGTGCCCGCAGCCAGAACCGGCGCCGCCGGGACCGCCAAATGAAGGGCGGCTTCAATCTGTCGCGCTGGGCGCTCGAGCATATACCGCTGACGCGCTATCTGATGGCGGTCCTGATGCTGGGCGGCATACTCAGCTATGGCCAGCTGGGTCAGGATGAAGATCCGCCGTTTACGTTCCGCGCCATGGTAATCAGTGCCAAGTGGCCGGGGGCGACGCCCTTGCAAATTGCCGAGCAGGTGACCGATGTGCTCGAAAAAAAATTGCAGGAGACGCCATACATCGACAAGATCCGCAGCTACTCGAAGGCTGGCGAGACGCTGATCATTTTGCAGTTGCGTGAATCGACGCCGCCCAAGGAAACGGCCGCCGCCTGGTATCAGGTGCGCAAAAAAATCGGCGATATCCGGGCCACGTTGCCGGCCGGCGTGCTGGGGCCGTTTTTCAACGATGAATTCGGCGACACTTATGGCTCCATTTTCGCCTTGTCGGGCGACGGCTTCAGCTATGCGCAGATGAAGGATTATGCCGATTTCGTGCGCCAGCAATTTCTGGGCGTGCCGCTGGTGGCCAAGGTCGAACTGTTCGGCGTGCAGGACGAGAAAATCAATATCGAGTTTTCTCAGCAAAAATTTGCCCAGCTCGGCGTCTCCTTCGATGCCATCGTCAACCAGATCGCGGCCCAGAATTCGGTCGAAGCCAGCGGCGTGCTGGAAACCCGCACCGACAATCTGCAGGTGCGCATCACCGGCGCGCTGACGACCGTGCGGGATCTGGAAAACCTGCAATTGCGCGCCGCCGGCACCACCTTTCGCCTCGGCGATTTCGCCAGCATCCGCCGCGAATACAAGGATCCGCCGCAAGACAAGATGCGCTACAACGGCAAGGACGTGATCGGGCTCGGGATTTCGATGGAAAAGGGCGGCAACATCATCGTCATGGGCAAAAATCTGCAGGCGACCGTGGACCGGATCCGCGCCAAGCTGCCGGTCGGTATCGAGCTCGAGCGCGTGGCCGACCAGCCGCGCGCGGTGACGGCCTCGGTCGGCGAGTTCGTCCATACGCTGATCGAAGCCGTGCTGATCGTGCTGGCGGTCAGTTTTGTGGCGCTCGGCCTGCATGACAATCCGCTGCGCATCGATGTGCGTCCGGGTCTGGTGGTGGCGCTGACGATTCCGCTGGTATTGGCCATTACCTTTTTGTTCATGCGCATTTTCGATATCGATCTGCACAAGATCTCGCTCGGGGCCCTGATCATCGCCCTCGGCCTGCTGGTCGACGATGCCATCATCGCCGTCGAAATGATGGTGCGCAAAATGGAGCAGGGCTTTTCGCGCCTCGATGCCGCCACGTTTGCCTATACCTCGACGGCGATGCCGATGCTGACCGGCACCCTGATCACCGCGGCCGGCTTCTTGCCGATCGGCCTGGCCAAGTCGGCCGCCGGCGAATACACGTTTTCCATGTTTTCAGTCAATGCGCTGGCGCTGATCGTGTCGTGGGTGGTGGCGGTGATGTTTACACCTTATCTCGGTTATTTGTTACTGAAAATCAAACCGGCGGTGGCCGGCGACGATCCGCACGCCGTCTACGATACGGCGTTTTATCGCCGTTTCCGGGCGCTTGTCGGCTGGTGCGTCTGCTGGCGCAAGACCACCATTGCGCTGACGCTGGCGGTGTTTGCGCTCGGCCTGTTCGGTTTTACCTTAATTGAAAAGCAATTTTTCCCCGATTCGAGCCGGCCTGAGCTGATGGTCGAGTTATGGCTGCCCGAGGGCGCCACGTTTGCCGCCACCGAGGCGCAGGCGAAAAAATTCGAAGCGTGGCTGCAAAAACAGCGCGGTGTCGAGAGCATCACCAGCTATGTCGGCACCGGCAGTCCGCGCTTTTATTTGCCACTCGATCAGATTTTTCCACAAACCAATGTTTCGCAAATCGTGGTCTTGCCGAAAGACCTCGATGCGCGCGAAGACTTGCGCCTGAAAATCACCGACTTGTTCAAGCACGATTTCCCCGAAGTGCGCGGGCGCGTCAAATTGCTGCCGAACGGGCCGCCGGTGCCGTATCCGGTCCAGTTCCGGGTCAGCGGCGGCGAGGTGGCGACGGTGCGCAAGATTGCCGATCAGGTCAAAGACATCATGCGGGCCAACCGCAACACGGTCGGCGTCAATGATAACTGGAATGAGGCTGTCAAGGTCTTGCGCCTCGATCTCGACCAGGACAAGCTGCGCGCCATCGGCGTGACCACGCAGACGGTGATGCGCACGGTAAATACCATTTTGTCGGGGACCACGGTCGGACAATTTCGAGAAAGCAACAAACTGATCGATATCGTGGTCCGCCAGCCGGCCGCCGAACGCGCCACCATGGAAGTCTTGAACGGCACCTATATTCCGACCAGTTCCGGCAAATCGGTGACCTTGTCGCAGGTGGCGCGCCTGCATTTTGTGTGGGAGCCCGGCGTGGTCTGGCGCGAGGGGCGCGAATGGGCCGTCACGGTGCAGTCCGATGTGGCCGATGGCATTCAGGGGCCGACCGTGTCGGACCAGATCGGCAAGGATTTGACGGCCTTGCGCGCCGCCCTGCCGGCCGGCTACCGCGTTGTGCTGGCAGGGGCGGCGGCCGATAGCGGCGCTGCCGAGGCATCGATTGCGGCCAATGTGCCGCTGGTTATTTTCATCATCTTTACGCTGCTGATGCTGCAGTTGCACAGTTTTTCGCGTGCCGTGCTGGTGTTTTTGACGGGGCCGCTGGGGGTGGCCGGGGCCGCCATGGCGCTCCTGATTCTGCATCGGCCGCTCGGTTTTGTCGCCAACCTCGGCATCATCGCGCTGTTTGGCATGATCATCCGCAATTCGGTGATCCTGATCGACCAGATCGAGCAGGATATCGCGGCCGGCGCGGCGCCGTGGGATGCGATCATCGAATCGGCCGTGCGGCGCGCCCGCCCCATCGTGCTGACGGCCGCGGCCGCGGCGCTGGCCATGATCCCGCTGTCGCGTTCGGTGTTCTGGGGGCCGATGGCGGTGGCCATCATGGGCGGGCTGATCGTGGCGACCGCCTTGACCTTGCTGTTCCTGCCGGCGCTGTATGCGGCCTGGTTCAGGGTGAAAAAGCCGGCTTGAGTGCGGCTGGCTGCGGGCGACGTCAAAAAAACCGCAAACTGGCTAAAATCCAGTAAAATATCGGGTTGATGTTGTCAGTCCCGCATGAATCATGATTCGGATGGCAAACTCAGGGCGACTGTTTTTGCAGGTCGCCCTTTGTGCTCTTGCGAGCAATTGACGTAATTCGGGGATATGGCGAAATTGGTAGACGCACTAGATTTAGGTTCTAGCGTTGAAAGACGTGTCAGTTCGAGTCTGACTATCCCCACCAGCTATATGCAATGACAGCAGTACGATAGTAACAAGTATATGAAGCAGTAATGCCAAGTCAAGCAGTAATGCCGGGGCCATCATGCCGGGGCAATGCGGTTTGGCTGGCAGCAGACATATACTCAGGCAGCACGGGTCGCGTCGCCGACTTGTGCCGATTAACCGGTGCCGGCGAACTTCGCTGCACTACAGAATTCTTAATTTTTTTTGGATGAATTACATGGCAACTGCAGTCGAAACTTTGGGTAAACTCGAACGTCGCGTGACACTGTCGTTTCCGATGGCCGCGGTGAAGGCGGAAGTCGAAAAGCGCTTGAAACAGCATGCGCGCCAGGCCAAGGCGCCAGGCTTTCGTCCAGGTAAAGTGCCGATGAAGATGGTCGCCGCGATGTATGGCTATCAGACCGAAAGCGAAGTGCTCAACGATCAGGTCGGCCGTGCGTTCAACGATATCGCCAGCGCCAATCAATTGCGCGTGGCCGGTCTGCCGTCGGTGGTGCCGAAAGACGGCGCCGAAGGCGAGCTGACTTTCGAAGCGACTTTTGAGATTTTCCCGGAAGTTGAAATCGGCGATTTGTCCAAGCTGACAATCGAAAAAGTGACGGCCTCGGTATCCGATGCCGAAATCGACAAGACCATCGACATCCTGCGCAAGCAACGCGTGCATTTCCACGTCAAGGGCGAAGCCGGCGAACACGGCGACGGCGGCCCTGATGTCGCAGCCAAGAGCGGCGACCGCGTCACCATCGACTTCGTCGGCAAGATCGACGGCGTCGAATTTGACGGCGGCAAGGCTGATGCCTATCCTTTCGTGCTCGGCGAAGGCCGCATGCTGCCTGAATTCGAAGCGGCAGCGACCGGCCTGAAAGTTGGCGAAACCAAGGTTGCGACGCTGAACTTCCCGGCCGATTACCATGGCGCCGATGTCGCCGGCAAGACGGCTGAATTTTCGATCACGCTGAAAAAGCTCGAATGGCCGCATCTGCCGGAAGTCGATGCCGAATTTGCGAAGTCGCTCGGCATTGCCGACGGCAATCTCGACAAGATGCGCGAAGATATCAAGAACAATCTGGCGCGCGAAGTCAGCGGCCGCGTCAAGGCGATCAACAAGGACGCCGTCATGAATGCGCTGCTGGCGACCGTGAGCATGGATTTGCCAAAGGTCCTGGTCACGCAGGACGTCGAACGCCTGATCGAATCGGCGCGTGCCGATGTCGCCAAGCGCGGCATGGATCCGGCAAAGATGCCTTTCCCGCCAGAGCAATTTACCGAGCAAGCCGAACGCCGCGTGCGTCTGGGCCTGATTCTGGCGCAACTGGTCAAACAGCATGATTTGCAGGTCAAGCCGGAGCAAGTCAAGGCCAAGGTCGAAGACTTTGCGCAAAGCTACGAAGATCCGATGGAAGTGCTCAAGTATTATTTCGCCGATCGGTCGCGCCTGGGTGAGGTCGAAGCCCTTGTTTTGGAAGAAAACGTCGTCAACTACGTACTGGGCGTGGCGACTGTCACCGAAAAGACGGCTGCGTTCGATGAGTTGATGGGAAACAACCCACAAGCGTAATCGCTTTGCTACTCTTGAGTGAGTGGAATTGCCGCCGTTTGCGAAAAGATTGTATAGTTGTGTCTTGATGGTGGCATCGGGGTCGCAATATCGATCGCGGTGCGGCGTGGCTGCGCAAACGGCGGCAAGGTGGGACTAACTTAAGGCGAAATACGATGCAAGATACTCAAATGCTGGGCCTGGTGCCTATGGTGGTAGAGCAAAGCGGTCGCGGCGAGCGCTCTTACGACATTTATTCGCGTTTGCTCAAGGAACGTGTGATCTTCATGGTCGGCCCGGTCAATGACCAGATGGCCAACCTGATCGTCGCCCAGCTGCTATTTCTCGAAAGCGAAAATCCGGACAAGGATATTTCGCTGTATATCAATTCGCCAGGCGGTTCGGTTTCGGCCGGTCTGGCTATCTACGATACGATGCAGTTCATCAAACCTGACGTCTCGACGCTGTGCACAGGCATGGCGGCGTCGATGGGGGCTTTCCTGATGGCGGCCGGCACCAAGGGCAAGCGGTTTTCGCTGCCGAACTCGCGCATCATGATTCATCAACCGTCGGGCGGCTCGCAAGGCCAGGCTTCGGACATCGAAATCCAGGCGCGCGAAATCCTGTATTTGCGGCATCGCTTGAACGGCATTCTGGCCGAGCGGACCGGCAAGGATATCGAAACAATCGCCAAGGACACCGATCGCGACAATTTCCTGTCGGCGCACGATGCGGTCGAATACGGCTTGATCGATAAAGTGCTGACAACGCGCGAGTGATTATTGGCAGGAAACGCCTCAAGGGCACTGTACGCCCGGGCGCGCAACGTTCGGGCGTTTCCTTTTCTGCGAGACGAAAAACACCTGCTGCACAGGTGCAAATACGCTGCAAATGCGCTGCAAAATGAGCCGGCGCAAACGGTTTGCCGGCGAGCCGGCACCGGTGGCGAGGCGATTATTTTGCGACACGCTGCAGCTTTTTTCGCGCACCGTTTATAATTGATCGCATAATGCGCTCAGACGCTGTCTCTTGCAGGGCCTTTTTGCTCCCGATTTACCGAACACCTTATTGAACACCTTACTGAACACCTACTCATGTCAGACAAAAAATCCTCCAGCGGCGAAAAATTGCTTTATTGCTCGTTTTGCGGCAAAAGTCAGCATGAAGTCAAGAAGCTGATCGCCGGACCGTCCGTGTTCATTTGCGATGAGTGTATTGATCTGTGCAACGACATCATCAGCGATGAAACGGCCAATCTCGAAGCCGTGCCCGGCACGAAATCGGAATTGCCGTCGCCGCAGGAAATCTGCGACATGCTCGATCAATATGTGATCGGCCAGCTGACGGCCAAGCGCATTTTGTCGGTGGCGGTCTACAACCATTACAAGCGCCTGAAACATCTGGGCAAGAAAGACGATGTCGAGTTGGCGAAGAGTAATATCTTGCTGGTCGGCCCGACCGGTTCCGGCAAGACGCTGCTGGCGCAAACGCTGGCCCGCATGCTCAATGTGCCGTTCGTGATCGCCGATGCGACGACGCTGACCGAAGCCGGCTATGTCGGCGAAGACGTCGAAAACATCATCCAGAAGCTGTTGCAAAGCTGTAACTACGATGTCGACAAGGCCCAGCGCGGCATCGTCTACATCGATGAAATCGACAAGATTTCGCGCAAATCCGATAATCCGTCGATTACCCGCGATGTCTCCGGCGAAGGCGTGCAGCAAGCGCTGCTGAAACTGATCGAAGGCACGATGGCTTCGGTGCCGCCGCAAGGCGGGCGCAAGCACCCGAACCAGGACTTCGTCCAGGTCGACACCACCAACATCATGTTCATCTGCGGCGGCGCTTTCGACGGCCTGGTGAAGATTATTTCCAACCGCTCCGAAAAAGGCGGTATCGGCTTCTCGGCCGCGGTCAAGAGCAAGAAGGAGCGGGCGGCCACCGAGGTCTTGCTCGAAGCCGAGCCCGAAGACTTGATCAAGTTCGGCCTGATTCCGGAACTGGTGGGCCGCTTGCCGGTGGTCGCCACGCTGGCCGAGCTGACCGAGGAAGCGCTGATCCAGATTCTGGTCGAGCCGAAAAATGCATTGATCAAGCAATATTCCAAGTTGCTCGACATGGAAGGCGCCGAACTCGAAATCCGTCCGGCCGCCTTGCATGCGATCGCCAAAAAAGCCCTGGCGCGCAAGACCGGCGCCCGCGGCTTGCGCTCGATTCTCGAACACGCCTTGCTCGATGTGATGTTCGATTTGCCTAGCCAGCAAAACGTCAGCAAGGTCGTCATCGATGAAAGCACGATAACGAATGGCGCCAAACCTTTATTGATTTATCACGAAAAGCCGAAAGCCTCGGGCGAAAACTGAAAAAATCGTCGCAAATTGCCGAAAAACCGCACGAATTTCTAGTAAGTTCTGCGGCAACGGCAGTACAATTTACTTCAATAAGATTCCAGGCTTCAATCGTAAAGCCACATTAGGGCAAGCCTAGGTGTGGCTTTTTTTATTGGGAATTTGATTTGTAGTAATTGCAATGGTTTTACAGTAATTGGCAATAGATATAATAAAAGCAAGTTACGCAAGCCTAGGCAACCGGAAAGGCAGGCAGCGGTTGGAAGTGCAAGTAATAATTATTTTCACATAAGCATTTTTCCGGTCTTGTGTTTTGGCAGCTCGTGCCAACATCGTTTACATGCTTTTTTCGCTTTTTTTATAAGGTACGCCATGACAACCTCGAAATTAACTGAGAAAACCCAGCTGCCCTTGTTGCCGCTACGGGATGTCGTTGTATTCCCGCATATGGTGATACCGTTGTTCGTAGGCCGCCCGAAGTCGATCAAGGCTCTGGAAGCGGCAATGGAACAAGGCAAGAGCATCATGCTTGCCGCACAAAAGGCCGCGGCCAAGGATGAACCGTCTGCCGGCGACATCTATGAAATCGGCTGCGTCGCCAATATTCTGCAAATGCTGAAGTTGCCGGACGGCACAGTCAAAGTACTGGTCGAAGGTGCGCAGCGCGCCCGCATTCATCACATCGCTGAATCGGATACCCATTTTACGGCGGAACTGACCCCGGTTGAATCGGACATCGGCGACGAATCCGAGATCGAGGCGATGCGCCGTGCCATCGTTCAACAGTTCGACCAATACGTCAAACTGAACAAGAAAATCCCGCCCGAAATCCTGTCGTCTCTGGCCGGCATCGACGACGCCGGCCGCCTGGCCGATACCGTGGCGGCCCACCTGCCTTTGAAGCTCGAACAAAAGCAAGTGATCCTGGAAATTTTCAGCGTGCCGAAACGCCTCGAACATTTGCTCGGTCAGCTCGAAGGCGAGCTCGACATCTTGCAGGTGGAAAAACGCATCCGCGGCCGCGTCAAGCGCCAGATGGAAAAATCGCAGCGCGAGTACTACCTCAACGAGCAGGTCAAGGCGATCCAGAAGGAGCTCGGTGAAGGCGAGGACGGCGCCGATCTCGATGAACTCGAGAAAAAAATCGCTGCCGCCAAGATGCCGAAAGAGGCGCTCGACAAGGCCACCAACGAACTCAAGAAGCTCAAGCTGATGTCGCCGATGTCGGCCGAAGCGACCGTGGTGCGCAATTACATCGACACCCTGGTCGGCCTGCCGTGGAAGAAAAAATCGAAGGTCAACAACGACCTGGCCAATGCCGAAAAAGTCCTGGAAGGCGACCATTACGGTCTCGACAAGGTCAAGGAACGCATTCTGGAATACCTCGCAGTGCAACAGCGGGTCGACAAGCTGAAAGCGCCCATTCTGTGTTTCGTCGGCCCTCCGGGCGTCGGCAAGACCTCGCTCGGGCAGTCGATCGCGCGCGCGACCAACCGCAAGTTCGTGCGCATGGCGCTGGGCGGCGTGCGCGACGAAGCCGAAATCCGCGGCCACCGGCGCACCTATATCGGCTCGATGCCGGGCAAGATATTGCAAAGCCTGGCCAAGGTCGGCGTGCGCAATCCCTTGTTCCTGCTCGATGAAGTCGACAAGATGGGCGCCGACTTCCGTGGCGATCCGTCGTCGGCGCTGCTCGAAGTGCTCGATCCGGAACAGAATCACACGTTCTCGGACCACTACATCGAAGTCGATTTCGATCTGTCGGACGTGATGTTCGTGGCCACCTCGAACTCGTACAACATCCCGGCGGCGCTGCTGGACCGGATGGAAGTGATTCGCCTGTCCGGCTACACCGAAGACGAAAAGACCAATATCGCGCTGCGTTATCTGCTGCCCAAACAAATCAAGAACAATGGTTTGAAGGAAGAAGAGATCAGCCTGACCGAAGCGGCCATTCGCGACATCATCCGCTACTACACGCGGGAAGCCGGCGTGCGTTCGCTCGAGCGCGAAATCTCGCAGATTTGCCGCAAGGTGGTCAAGATGCTGCTGCTGAAAAAGCAGGACAAGAGAATTGTCGTGACACCGAAAAACATCGACAAATTCCTCGGCGTGCAGCGTTTCGATTTCGGCGTGGCCGAAAAAGACAATCAGGTCGGGCAGGTGGTGGGTCTGGCATGGACCGAAGTGGGCGGCGACCTGCTGACCATCGAATCGGTGGTCACGCCAGGCAAGGGCGGCATCATCCGCACCGGTACCCTCGGCGATGTGATGAAGGAATCGATCGAAGCGGCGCGCACCGTCGTGCGTTCGCGCGCCAATCGCCTCGGCATCCGCAACGGCGTATTTGAAAAGAGCGACATCCACATTCACGTGCCGGAAGGGGCGACACCGAAAGACGGTCCTTCGGCCGGCGTGGCGATGACGGTGGCGCTGGTGTCGGTATTTACCGGCATTCCGGTGCGCGCCGATGTCGCCATGACCGGTGAAATCACCTTGCGCGGCGAAGTGCTGCCGATCGGCGGCCTGAAGGAAAAACTGCTGGCGGCGCACCGCGGCGGCATCAAGACCGTCATGATTCCCGAGCAAAACGTGAAAGACCTGGCCGAAATTCCGGACACGGTCAAAAACAAGCTCGAAATCGTGCCGATCCGCTGGATCGACAAGGCGCTCGAAGTGGCGCTCGAGCGTCCGCCGGTTGCCATCATTGAACCGGAAGCGGCCATCGATACGGCTGTGGTGCCGGCCGCGCCGGCAGACCCGAGCATGGTCAAGCACTAGGCCTGCCAGGACCGGCAGGTGTCTGAGGCCTGCCGTTTGCCGAAAAAGAAAAGCGTCCGCAAGGGCGCTTTTCTTTTTGACGGCTCTGCGCCTGAGCCGCTCCGTGGCCTGCCGCCTGTGCTGAAAACGGTGGCGCGGTGCGCAGTCCGCCGCGTTGATTGAGTGTTTATTCAATGTTCATTCGGCGTTTATACTTGAGCTAACACAATTTAATGCTGGCAAAGGCGTCAAAGATACGGTAAACTAATGTCCTTTGACGTGGTGACACACGACAGATGTTTGACTGAATACCTGCGAATGGTCTGGCCGCATCGGATTATTCGCACCATATTGCAAGCGCAGTATATCGCGCAGCATTATGGGTGCTTAGCTCAGTTGGTAGAGCGGCGCCCTTACAAGGCGTAGGTCGGGAGTTCGAGCCTCTCAGCACCCACCATTTCGGTCAGGCGCAGTAGAAAAACAGTATTTTCGGAGTGGTAGTTCAGCTGGTTAGAATACCGGCCTGTCACGCCGGGGGTCGCGGGTTCGAGTCCCGTCCACTCCGCCAAAATAATGTGTTTAGGAGTGGTAGTTCAGCTGGTTAGAATACCGGCCTGTCACGCCGGGGGTCGCGGGTTCGAGTCCCGTCCACTCCGCCAGAATTGAAAAAGGCGAACGAGAGTTCGCCTTTTTTTATATATACGCAAACCATCGCAATTCGTTAAACTGTATTGGCTGATCATGTTTGAATTTATTCGTAACCACAAGCGTTTGATGCAGATTTTGTTGATGCTGCTGATCGTCCCGTCGTTCGCCTTTGTCGGCATCGAGGGCTATAGCAACATGCGCGACCGCGATAACGCCGTCGCCAAGGTAGGCTCGCTGACCATCAGCCCGCAGGAATGGGACACTGCCCAGCGCGAGCAGATGGAACGCTTCCAGAAAATGCTGGGCGCCCAGTTCGATCCGAAAATGTTCGACACGCCCGAAGCAAAGCAATCGATCCTCGATAACCTGATCGCGCAAAAGGCGCTGGCGACCGAGATGAGCGGGCGGCACCTGGCGATCAGCGACGAATTGCTGCTGCAGACGGTGCGCGGCATCGACGGCCTGACCAAGCCCGACGGCCAGTTCGACAAGGAGCGCTATACGACGCTGCTGGCGGCGCAGGGCATGACGCCGGCCGGTTTCGAGGCGCGGCTGCGCCAGGATATGGCGCTGCAACAGCTGGTGTCGGCAGTGCAGAGCACCGCTTTTTCGCCGAAGTCGGTCAGCGCGCGGGTGTCGGAAATCGGCGAGCAGGAACGTGAAATCGCCGAGCTGACCTTCAAGAGCGCCGATTACGCCTCGCAGGTGGCGCTGACGCCGGCCATGCTGAAAGATTACTACACCAAGAACGCCGCCCAATTCCAGATCCCCGAACAAGTCAAGATCGAATACGTGGTCTTGAGCGCGGCCGCGGTGTCGGGCCAGATCAATGTCTCGGATGCGGAAATCAAGGCCTTCTTCGACCAGAACGCAGCGCGTTACACGGTTGCCGAACAGCGCCGCGCCAGCCACATCCTGATCAACGCGAAAAAAGGCGCGCCTGCCGCCGAGATCGCCGCCGCCAAGGCCAAGGCCGAAGCGCTGCTGGCGCAAGTGCGCAAGAATCCGGCCGATTTCGCCAAGCTGGCCAAGGAAAATTCGCAAGACACCGGCTCGGCCGCGCAGGGCGGCGATCTCGATTTCTTCGGCAAGGGCATGATGGTCAAGCCGTTCGAAGAGACCGTGTTCAAAATGAAGCCGGGTCAGATCAGCGATCTGGTGCAATCCGATTTCGGCTTTCATATCATCGAGCTGACCGCAATCAAGCCGGCCTCGGTCAAGTCGCTGGCTGAAGTCAAGGACGACATCACGGCCGAAATCAAGAAGCAGCAAGTAGCCAAGAAATATGCCGAGCTGGCCGAGCAGTTCAGCAATGCCGTCTATGAACAGGCCGACAGCCTGAAGCCGGTTGCCGACAAGCTCAAGCTGAAAATCGAAACGGCGTCCGGCGTGACGCGCCTGCCGTCGCCGGCGCTGGCGGCAACTCCGATGCTCAATAACGAGAAATTCTTGAAAGCGGTTTTCGCCGACGATTCGATCAAGAACAAGCGCAATACCGAAGCGGTTGAAGTGGCGCCCAACACTTTGGTTGCGGCCCACGTGGTCGAATACAAACCGACCAGCAAGCGTGCCTTCGATGATGTGCAAAATGCGATCAAGACCCAATTGACGCAGATCGAAGCGGCCAATCTGGCCAAAAAGGCCGGCATGGCCAAGCTCGCGGCGCTCAAGAAAGCCGATAACACGGCTGGCTTTTCGCCGGTACGCATGGTCTCGCGCGGCAAGGCCGGCGGCCTGACCGAAGCGGGCCTGACAGCCGTCATGCGGGTCGACGGCACCAAGCTGCCGGCCTACACCGGCGTCGAGGGCGGCGGCAGCTACAGCATTTACCGCGTCAGCAAGATCGTGGCGCCGGCACCCGATGTCGCCCGCCGCCAGGCCGAGCAGCAGCAGGTGGCAGGCGCTCTGGCGCAGCAGGAAATGGCCGCTTATGTCGAATTTCTCAAGCAAAAAGCCAAGGTGCAGATCTTGAAGAATCCGGCCACGCTGGCGGTCGGCGGCCATGCGCGCACTGCGCCGGTTCAGGCCCCTGAATAAGCAAGGACGACCAGTTTGAAAAAAAGCCGCTGATTCAGCGGCTTTTTTTTTGCGCGGCGTGGCCGCATCATGCCGTCTCCGGCCTGGCGGCAATCTGCCTATTTGAGCAGCGGACGCAGGCGCGGCCAGATATTGTTGAGAATTTGCGGATGGGCGGCGGCCAGCGGGTGGATGCGGTCGGCCTGGAATAGCTGCGGCTGTTCGGCCACGCCTTCGAGCATGAAGGGCACCAGGGCAGTGTGGTTTTCCTTGGCCAGGCGGGCGTACATCGCAAAAAAACGTTCGGTGTAATCGCGCCCGAAATTGGGCGGCAGGCGCATGCCGACCAGCAGCACCTTGGCATGCGCTGCTTGCGCCTTGGCGATAATGGCCCGGAAATTGGATTCGGTGGCTGCCAGCGGCAAGCCGCGCAAGCCGTCGTTGCCGCCCAGTTCGACCACCACGACATGCGGCCGGTACTGCGCCAGCAGGGCCGGCAGGCGTGCATTGCCGCCGCCGGTGGTGTCGCCGCTGATGCTGGCGTTGACTACCCTGGCGGCGACCTTGTCGGCCGCCAGCCGCTGTTCGAGCAGGGCAACCCAGCCGCTGCCGTGGGCCAGGCCGTATTCGGCCGACAGGCTGTCGCCGAGCACAAGCACCGTTTTTGATGCAGAATAGGCGCTTGCGGCGGCGTTTTTATTGGAAGCTGCGTTGGCAGCTGCGTTGGCCGCGGCGTTGCCCGCTGTATTGCCCGCTGTATTGGCCGCTGCCCGGGCGTGTTGTGCCGTGCCGCTCGTGCCGAGGCCGATGCCGCTCATGAGGCCGAGCACGGCGGCGCGCAATACGGTGCGTCTTGATTTTACGATGTCCGTCATTTTATTCTGTTCACTTTTACAATAAGAAGAGCGCATGCCTGATCAAACTATCCCCCCGCTTTCGAACCTTGCCGGCGCAGCGCCAGTCATGCCGGCGGCGGCCGGTGCCATGCCGGCGATCGAAGCGATCGGCCTGTGCAAGCGGGTGGCCGACGCCAGCGGCGAACTGACGATCTTGCACGAGATCGATTTTACCGTGCCGGCGCAAGAAACGCTTGCCATCGTTGGCGCCTCCGGTTCCGGCAAGTCGACTCTGCTGGGCCTGCTGGCCGGACTCGATACGCCGTCCGGCGGCACGGTCAGGCTCGATGGCGTCGATATTTTTGCGCTCGATGAAGATGGCCGGGCGGCGCTGCGCAAGGCCAAGCTCGGTTTCGTGTTCCAGTCGTTTCAACTGCTGGCGCATTTGACGGCACTTGAAAATGTCATGCTGCCGCTCGAATTGCGCGGCGACCAGCAGGCCAGGGCCAAGGCGCAAGCCATGCTGGAACGGGTCGGCCTGGCATCGCGCCTGAAGCACTATCCGAAATACCTGTCCGGCGGCGAGCAGCAGCGGGTGGCGCTGGCGCGCGCCTTCGTGACCGAGCCGCCGCTGCTGTTTGCCGATGAACCGACCGGCAGCCTCGATGCGGCCACCGGCGAGGCGGTGATCGGCCTGATGTTCGAGCTCAACCGCGAGCGCGGCTCGACCCTGGTGCTGGTAACGCACGACACCAAGATTGCGGCGCGCTGCGCCCGCACCATCACCATCGCCGCCGGCCGCATCGCTTAGCCGGCTTGCCGCGCGATTCAGTGGCGCGGCTTATGGGCAGCGGCTTATGGGCAGCAGCTCACGGGTAGCAGCTCACGGGCAGCAGCTCACGGGTAGCAGCTTATGGGCAGCGTCAGCGGCGTGCGGTTTGTTCCCGCATCTGCTACTGCTATTGCATCCGCTCCTGTATCAGCGCGTTCAGGAGCCGGCGTGCCGCCGGAATCAGTTCGCTGGCCGTCAGGCCGATCGGGCCGGTGCCGTCCTCGACCAGGCGATCGGCAGCCGCGCCGTGCAGCCAGACCGCACCCAGCGCAGCCTCCCATAGCGGCCAATGCTGGGCCAGCAGGGCGCCGCAGATGCCGGACAGGACGTCGCCGCTGCCGGCGGTGGCCAGGGCCGGATTGCCGCTCGGGTTGACGACGGCGCCGCCGTCGGCGCCGGCAATGATGCTGCCGAAACCTTTCAACACCACGACCGCATTCAATTGCGCGGCCAGCCGGCGCGCGCAGCCGAGGCGGTCGGCCTGGATTGCCGCTGCGCTGGTGCCCAGCAGCCGTGCCGCCTCGAGCGGGTGCGGCGTCAGCAGCGTGGCGGCCCGGCGCCGCGCCAGTTGCCGCTGCAGTGCGCTGTCGGCGGCCAGCAGATTGAGACCATCGGCATCGAGTACCAGCGCCTGTGGCGAAGCAATCGCCTGCGCCAGAAGCGTGCGCATCGGTCCGGCCGTCGACAGTCCGGGACCGAGCACCAGCGTACTGGCGGCAAAATCGATTTTTTCGGCAGCCCGGCACATCAGCTCGGGATGCGCGAAGTCGAGCGCCGGCGCTTGTCCGGCAAAGCCGACGAAGACCCTGCCGGCACCGCAGCAGGCTGCCGCCCGCGCCGCCAGCACCGGCGCGCCGGCCATGCCGTCGGCGCCGCCGATCACGGCGACGGTGCCGAACGTGCCTTTGTGCGTGTTTCGTGCGCGCGGTGTCAGCGAGGCGGCAAACAGTGCCGGCCCGTTCAAGTGCATTGCTGCGGGCGGCAACAGGGCCGGCGCGATGGCCAGCTCGGCCAGCGTAATGGCGCCGGCATGGTCGCCGCCGTCGGCCGTATGCAGGCCCGGCTTGTCGCCGATAAAGGTAATGGTCGCATCGGCCCTGATAGCCGCGCCGCCGCCGATCACATTGCCGGTATCGGCATCGAGGCCGCTTGGCACGTCGAGCGCCAGCACCGGCGCCGGCATCGCATTGACTTGCATGATCATGTCGCCCGCGGCGCCGCCGATGGCGCGCGTCAGGCCGATGCCGAACAGGCCGTCGATCACCAGCGACCAGGACTGCCGCATTTGTTCGGCTTCGATGAGGCGTACGCCGCCGGCGAGCGCGCGTTGCCAGGCCTGGGCGGCATCGCTGCCGTAAGCGCCGGGGTCGCCGGCAAGGCAAACGGCCACCGCGACGCCGGCGGTGCGCAACAGGGCTGCGCAGGCGAGCGCATCGCCGCCGTTGTTGCCAGGGCCTGCCAGCACCAGAACCTTGGCTTGCGAAGGCGGCACTTTCAGCATGGCCAGTGCGGCCTCGGCAGCGGCGCGCGCGGCGCGCAGCATCAGGGTGCCGGCCGGCAGCGTGCGCATGGCGGCCTGCTCGGCGGCGCGGATCTGGGCAATCGAATACAAGGCGCTAGGCATCATCAAGACCTTTACACATGCGCTGCGCTAGTTGCTGGCGCAGCGTTTCAATCGGTACGGCGTCAGTCAGCACTGCGCCAATCGGTGCGGGGACGAAGCGGCCCGGGCCGCTGGCGGAGCGGTACCGGATTCTTCGAGGGCAGATAGCGCTTGTCGCGCAGCTCCGGCGGCAATTGCGCCAGCGCCGCCTCGATTCTGGGCAGGATCGCCGACAGCCGGTCCAGGCGGATATGATAGGCGCCCAGCATGGCCGGGAACTGCTCGGAACGGAAAAATGCATATTCGCGCAATCGTGCCGCACTGACCGGGTCGGCCGGATCGGGGCTGGCGCCAGGATGGCACATGATCAGCATGCCGTCTTCGGCACTGTCGAGCCAGCTGCCAAATTGCGTCAGATAGTCGACATTATCGAAGCCATAGACACCGGCAAAACCGCAATTGGTCGGCAGCGCCCGCTCGTCGAGCTGTTGCCGCAGCGTGCTGCCGCCGAAGCGTTCGAGCCAGCGCGGTTTGCCGCGCCACACCGGATTGGCCGCTACCGTATTGCGCAGCCACGGCCGCCGCGCGCCGTCATAGCGGCGCTCCAGCACCGTGAGCAGCGTATCGCGCACGACCGGCAACTGATGGACGTGCTGGTGGCCATCGATGAAATCTGCCTGGCGTCCCATGGCCGTTTCGAAGGCGTCGAACTGCCGCTCGAGCATGGCGACCAGCTTGCTGCGGTCGAGCTGGCGCAAATAACTGCGCAGCACGATTGTCGATAGCGTGGGCGCCGGCTGGCCGAAGCCGGCCGTTAGATTGAAATGCAGTCCGATATCGGGCAGGCCGGCATGGCGTGTCGCCAGTTCGATTGCCGTCACTTCCTTATCGGCAGCCGCTGATGGTTGTTGCGATTGCAATTGCGCCACATGCGCCAGCGTCGTCCGCAAGGCGGGGGCGGCGACTTCATGCCAGCGCGGCGCCGTGCTCAGGCAACTGATGGCGCTCAGGTGGCCGGCGGCCAGCATGCAGCAAACGGCATCGTCAATACCTGCATGCTGACCGTAATCGTCGGCGCACAGGGCAATCGAGCGCGGTACGCGCGCGTGCTTGTCGGTCATGGCGGAAGTCCGTTTTTTATTAAAATAATGAGTGTTCCATTGTCGCGCTATCGGTGCGCATTCCGCCTGGCGCCGCGGCCCGAGCCGGGTATTGGCCGGGTATTGGCCGGGTGCGCCAATTGAGAGCAATTGTACTCCCGAAAAAAACGCAAACCACGGGGACCGCGAAGCTGTTTGCCGAACAACAGTGTCTTGATCATGAGCTGCGGCGCATATGCAATGGCGGCATATGAAATGGCGACCTCGGATATTGCGGATGCCGAAGGGCCGGAGCGCCGGAGCGTCGGAGCGCCGGAGCGCCGGAGCGCGTATTTTGATGCCGAGCCAGGCGACTTGATATCAAAATGTTTGTTTTGTATCAATAGCTATTTTACTGTTTGTATCTTTAAAATATCTTTAAAATATCTTTTAAATATCTTTAAAACGGTAAATCATGCGACGATTAAATTATATTTAAGGCAATATTATTGGGGTTTCCACCGTGTGCGGCGTGCTGCGCAGTCGTTGCCGCACGCCATGGTGCCGGCGCCGGCGGGCCATCTGCTGCGACCGCCCTTCGGCGCAATCGCGCGTTTCAGCGCTTGCGGTGCTGGTCTAGGGGGAGTGCGGCGCGGTATAATCCGCGTGCTTCGCCTTCCTGTTGCTTAATCTGCGGCTTCTTGCCGCCCCAACTTCCATCCAGTCATGTTGATTTTGCCAGGCTCTAATGCCCTGTCCCAGTTCCGTTCCCTCGGCTTGTTATCCCGATTGCAAGCTGCCGATCCTGCGATTGCCGCCGTCAGTGCGCAATTCATCCATTTTGTCGATAGCGCTGCGCCGCTGGCCGCTGCCGAGCAGGCCCGTCTGGCGGCCTTGCTGACCTATGGCACGCCATTCGAGGCGGCGCCGGAGGCTGGCGGCAGCATTGAATTCATCGTCATTCCGCGTCTGGGCACGATTTCGCCGTGGGCCTCGAAGGCGACCGACATCGCCCGCAATTGCGGCATCGCCGGCGTCCACCGCATCGAACGCGGCATCTGCTATCGTTTGCAGTTGAAACCGCACCTGCTGGGGGCGGCCATCGGCGGCGCGCTGCACAAGCTGGCCAAGGGCGCCGGCCTGGCCGATACCGACGCTGCCGCCGCCGGCGCCGTGATGGCGCTGCTGCATGACCGCATGACCGAGACCGTGGTGCGCGAGCTGGCCGATGCCGCTGCGCTGTTCCAGCAATTGACGGCCCAGCCGCTGGCGTCGATACCGGTGCTCGAAGGCGGCCGCGAGGCGCTGGTTGCGGCCAATACCGAACTGGGGCTGGCCCTGTCTTTCGACGAAATCGATTACCTGGTCGCCGCCTTTGTGCGCGCCGGCCGCAATCCGACCGATGTCGAACTGATGATGTTTGCGCAAGCTAACAGCGAACATTGCCGCCACAAGATTTTCAATGCCGACTGGATCATCGACGGCCACCAGCACCGGCGCTCGCTGTTTTCGATGATTAAAAATACCCATGAGCTGCAGCCGAAGGGCACGATCGTCGCCTACAGCGACAATTCCTCGATCATGGAAGGGGCGAGCGTGTCGCGCTTCTATCCGCGCGGCGCCGCCGGCGGCCACGTGTATGCGAAGTCGACCGAGCTGACCCATACCCTGATGAAGGTCGAAACGCACAACCATCCGACCGCGATTTCGCCGTTTGCCGGCGCCTCGACCGGCGCCGGCGGCGAGATTCGCGACGAAGGCGCCACTGGCCGCGGCTCCAAGCCGAAGGCGGGCCTGACCGGTTTTACGGTCTCCAATCTGCGTCTGCCGGACGCCGTGCAGCCATGGGAGCATGCCGGCAGCGTCACCACGCCGCCCGACCTGCGCGATGCGGCCGACTATGCAAGCGAGAATGGCTACGGCAAGCCCGACCGTATCGCCTCGGCGCTGCAAATCATGATCGACGGCCCGCTCGGCGGCGCCGCCTTCAACAATGAATTCGGCCGCCCGAACCTGACGGGCTACTTCCGCACCTACGAACAGAATATCGCGCTCAAGGGCCACCAGCAGCTGATCGGCTACCACAAGCCGATCATGATCGCCGGCGGCATGGGCAGCATCGCCGACCGTCACACGCATAAAAACGATTTGCCGCCGGGCAGCCTGCTGATCCAGCTCGGCGGCCCCGGCATGCGCATCGGCATGGGCGGCAGCGCCGCCTCCTCGATGGCCACCGGCAGCAATACCGCCGATCTCGATTTCGATTCGGTCCAGCGCGGCAATCCCGAAATGGAACGGCGCGCGCAGGAAGTGATCAATGCATGCTGGGCCATGGGGGAACAGAATCCGGTGCTGTCGATCCACGATGTCGGCGCCGGCGGCCTGTCGAACGCCTTTCCCGAAATCGTCAACGACGCCAGGCGCGGCGCGATTTTCGATCTGCGCAAGATCCAGCTCGAAGAATCGGGCATGGCGCCCAAGGAAATCTGGAGCAACGAATCGCAGGAACGCTATGTGCTGGCGATTGCGCCCGAGAGCCTGGCGCTGTTCCAGTCGCTGTGCGAACGCGAACGCTGTCCGTTCGCGGCCATCGGCGTGGCCACCGAGCAGCGCCAGTTGCGGCTCAATGATCCGCTGAACGGCAATGCGCCGGTCGACATGCCGATGGAAGTCTTGCTCGGCAAGCCGCCCAAGATGCTGCGCGAAGTCACGCATCAGCCGCTCGAACTGCCGCCTATCGACCTGACCGGCATCGATCTGCTCGACGCCTCGCATCGCGTCCTGCGTCTGCCGACCGTCGCCGACAAATCCTTTCTGATCACGATCGGCGACCGCACCGTCGGCGGCATGACCGTGCGCGACCAGATGGTCGGGCCGTGGCAGTTGCCGGTGGCCGACTGCGCCGTCACCACCATGAGTTTTGAAGGCTATCTCGGCGAAGCGATGGCGATGGGCGAACGCACGCCGCTGGCCGTCATCGATGCCGCGGCCTCGGGCCGCATGGCGGTCGGGGAAGCGATCACCAATATCGCCTGCGCGCCGATCAATGATATATCCGACATCAAGCTGTCGGCCAACTGGATGGCCGCCTGCGGCCAGCCCGGACAGGACGCGGCGCTGTTCGATACGGTGCGCGCAGTCGGCATGGAGCTGTGCCCGGCGCTCGGCATCTCTATCCCGGTCGGCAAGGATTCGCTGTCGATGCGCACCACCTGGAGCGATGACGGCGTCGACAAGGCGGTCACGTCGCCGGTCTCGCTGATCGTCTCGGCCTTTGCTCCGGTGCACGACGTGCGGCTGTCGCTGACGCCGCAATTGCGGGTCGATTTGGGCGAGACGGCGCTGATCCTGATCGATCTCGGCCGCGGCAGGAACCGGCTCGGCGCATCGTGCTTTGCGCAAGTGATGGCACAGCTCGGCAACGAAGTGCCGGACCTCGACAATGCCGATGACCTGAAGGCTTTCTTTGCCGCGATCCAGCGCCTGAACCGCGAACGTCATCTGCTGGCCTACCACGACCGCTCCGACGGCGGCCTGTTTACGACCTTGTGCGAGATGGCGTTCGCCGGCCGCTGCGGCGTCAGCGTCAATCTCGATATCCTGGCGCTCGACGGCGAGCATGCGGCCGATTGGGGCGACGCCAAGAACTGGGCCGGCCAGGTGGCCGAGCGGCGCAACGAACTGACCTTGCGCGCCCTGTTCAGCGAAGAACTGGGGGCCGTGATCCAGGTGCGCGAGGCCGACAAGTCGCTGGTGATGAATGTCTTGCGCGAGCATGGACTGGGCGCCTGCAGCCACATCATCGGCAAGCCGAACGGGCGCGATGCGATCGAATTCACACGCGACGCCAAGCTCATTTATACGCAGACCCGGATCGAGCTGCAACATGTCTGGAGCGAGACCAGCTGGCGCATCGCGCGCCTGCGCGACAATCCTGTGTGTGCCGACGCCGAATACAAGCGCATCGCCGACAGCCTCGATCCGGGCCTCAGCCCGGTCCTGACCTTCGATCCGCAGCTGGACGTGGCCGCGCCGTTCCTGAACCTGGGCGCCCGGCCGCGGGTGGCGATCCTGCGCGAGCAGGGCGTCAATTCGCACATCGAGACCGCGTATGTGATGCATCAGTCCGGTTTCGAGGCGGTCGATGTGCACATGAGCGACCTGATCGCCGGCCGCGCGCAGCTGGCCGATTTCAAGGGCTTGATCGCGGTCGGCGGCTTTTCTTACGGCGACGTGCTGGGCGCCGGCGAGGGCTGGGCCAAGACGATTTTGTTCAACGATATGCTCAAGGCCCAGTTCGCCCGGTATTTCGGGCGCAGCGATACCTTCGGCCTCGGCATCTGCAATGGCTGTCAGATGATGAGCAACCTGAAAGACATCATCCCGGGGGCGCAGGACTGGCCCAAATTTACGCGCAATAAGTCAGAGCAGTTCGAGGCGCGCTTTTCGATGGTCGAAGTGCAGCCGTCGCCATCGATTTTCTTCGATGGCATGGCCGGCTCGGCGATGCCGATTGCGGTCGCGCACGGCGAAGGCTTTGCCGATTTCTCCGCCACCGGGCAGATCAGGAAAGCCCATGTGGCACTGCGTTTCGTCGACAATTTGCGGCAGCCGACCGAAGCCTACCCTTACAATCCGAACGGTTCCAGCCAGGGCATTACGGCCGTGACCACCGACGACGGCCGCTTCACGGTCATGATGCCGCATGCCGAACGTGTGTTCCGTACCGTGCAGCAGTCGTGGCATCCCGATGCGTGGGGCGAGGATTCGCCATGGATGCGCATGTTCCGCAACGCCCGCAAGTGGGTTGGCTGAGTTCTTCCGGACGCATCCTCGGTCTTTCTTGCTTCTTCAGCCCGTCCGGCCCCCGGTGTTTTGGGGGCCGGTCCGCGGCCGCTCGTGCCGCCGACCCGCCCGGCCGGGCGCTTGTTGCCCGCCACCGTCACCGCCACCGCGCTTGGCGGCCGTCGCTCAGTCCATCAGGCTGTGACTGCAACTATATACACAATAAAAACCGATAGACGGTATTGTTGCCAAATCCATCCGATGCCAATGCCAGCAGGCTTGCGCAGCCTATTGAATGAAATATCGCGTCATTTGAAGATTCTGAAAATAATTATTTTTTTTGAGAAAAATTGTTGAACTTAAATAGTTGATGCAACTCAAAATAAGTCCATACAGCAAGGATTTATCATGACTCGCATGACTAATATCAAAACGCTAGTTCACCTTTTTATTTGCAGCATCTTTGCTGTATTGCTGGCTGCCTGCGGTGGCCAGGCCGAGAGCGATGCTCTCATCAGCGCCAATCAGAATCAGTTTTATGCGCGCAATACGCAACTGGCCTCGGCCCAGGAAGCCGCGCTGGCATCCGAGACGGCGGCGCAGCCGGACGTGCCGACGGTCTCGAATGTGCCGGCCATCGAGCCTATCCCGGCCATGGAAATTCCTGCCGACCCTTCTTCCACAGGCTTCCCCAGTTCAGGAGCCCCAAGCCAATAGGTCTGGATATCGATTCTGAGTCCGCCGCGACTCGCTGCGCCCGCCAGTATTTTCTTGCTGGGCAAATAGGCTGTTTTTAGTTCATCACCACTGCCTTGCGAGGCAGTCGGGTAGTGTCGTCCGTGTATTTTCTCTACGGCAATTTATGCTAATTTTCAAAGAGGTTTTCGTGAATACTATTTCATCTTATATTGCACCGGCAATCAGCCGTTTCGGGAAATTGCTGGCCTGCGCCGCTGTTTTTTCTGTGGCGTCGCTCGCGCATGCTGCGGCGCCGACCGCCAGCAGCGATAGCGTCAACACCAGCTATCAAGTGTCGTTTGCGAGCAGTCCCAGCTATGTCCGGATCTTCCTCGATACCGACAAGAGCGCTGCCACCGGTTACAGCGTCGGCGGTGCCGGTGCCAGCTATATGCTCGAAAACGGCAGCCTGTACCGTTATACGGGTAGCGGCGGCGCCAGCTGGGGCTGGACCTATGTCAAGGCCGTCACGTTTACGAAAACCGCCACCACGGCCACGGTGACGGTGGCGCGGGCCGATATCGGTTCGCCCAAGGCGCTCAATTTTGTCGCCCAGACTGAAAGTCCGGTCGTCAACAGTGCGCTGATGAGCCAGACCCTGAGCACGACGACAGCCGTCAAGGCCGCTGCTGCCACCACCGCGTCTGCCAGCGTCAGCTACAGCCCCAGCAGTGCCTTGATTGCCAATCCGGAGCGCGGTTTTTATGGCGCCGGCGGTCACTGCGAAAAAAGTGCTTTCAGCCAAAGCGTGTTGCAAGGCTATCGGACCAATGATGCCAACACCCTCGTGATCTGCGTGTTTTATTTATCGAGTTTCAAGACTGCGCCGATCAATGCGACGACCTTGAATTTCTTCCAGAAGCAGATGGATACGGTCCGTGCCGCAGGCCTGAAAGTGCTGGTGCGCTTTGCCTACACGGAAAGCACGGCCGGCGACGATGCCAGCCTGAGCTGGGTGAAAACGCATCTGGACCAGCTGGCGCCGTATTTTGCCGCCAACAGCGATGTCATGTTCGTCACTCAGCAGGGCCTGATCGGTGCCTGGGGCGAGGGCGCGTTTAGCAATAACTTCGGTACCGGCAGCAATCTGACTGCGCAAAATGTCGCCGACCGCACTGCGGTGCTGACCAAGCTCTTGCAAGTCGTGCCCGCCAACCGCATGGTGCAAGTGCGTACGCCATTGATGAAGACGCGCGCCCTTGGCAGTACGGCGCTGTCGGCCGCAGAAGCTTTCAGCGGTTCGAACCGGGCCCGTGTCGGCCATCATAACGATTGCTTCCTGCATGGCGCCACCGATTCGGGCACCTATCTCAATACGGCGGTCGACTATCCTTACCTCGCAGCTGACAGCACTTATTTACCGGTAGGCGGCGAAACGTGCGGCCTGTCGGCTCCGCGCACCGATTGCCCGACCGCGCTCAGCGAAATGGCCAAATTCCACTGGTCTTATCTGAACCTGAATTTCGATCTCGATGTCGTCAATGGCTGGCGTTCGCAAGGTTGCTTTAACCAGATCAAGCAATCGCTCGGCTATCGCTTTGTGCTGCAAAGCGGCAGCTACTCGACCAGCGGCAAGCCTGGAGCAACGATTAACGTCAGCTTCACCTTGAAAAACGTCGGTTGGGCCGCACCGTTCAATGCCCGTAACGTCCAGTTTGTATTGCGCAATACGGCGACCGGCGCCCTCGTGCGTTTGCCTATCAGTACCGATCCGCGTCTGTGGTTGGGTGGCAATACCATCAGCGTGAGCCAAGCCTTGACGTTGCCAGCGAGCATGGCCAGCGGCACTTATGCAGCCTTTCTGAGCTTGCCTGATTCGGCGGCGTCGCTGGCGGCCCGTCCTGAATATGCGATCCAGTTTGCCAACACCAATATGTGGGAAGCGGCGACAGGACTGAACAACCTGAATCACACGATGGCGGTGGCACCGTAAGCGTGCAGAGCTGGAAAAGGCTGGATGGCGCGGCAGCTTGCCGCGCCCGCATCAGACAGAAGCAAAAAAAAGCGCTCGTTTCCGAGCGCTTTTTTTATTACAAGGAATTACTTGACGAAGACTTACTTGACAACCGCTTTCTTGCGCAGTTGTTCTGCATACGCTTGCAGTTTGCGTTGTTGCAGCGATTCGGTAATTTGCGGCTTGATTTCTTCGATGGTCGGCACTTTCGCAGCGCGCGTATCTTCGAGACGGATCACGTGGAAACCGAACTGGCTTTGCACCGGTGTTTCGGTGAACTGGCCTTTTTTCAGGGCGACCAGGGCATCGCTGAATGGTTTCACATAAGCGGTCGGTGGCGCCCAGTCGAG
Source organism: Oxalobacteraceae bacterium (assembly GCA_021768485.1). GTDB lineage: Bacteria > Pseudomonadota > Gammaproteobacteria > Burkholderiales > Burkholderiaceae_D > JAIZVZ01. Next base: position 26,666 of record JAIZVZ010000020.1, read on the forward strand.
GTCGCCGCCATTGGCGCCGGAACCGGTGTCGAGCGATTGCTTGGCCAGGTCTTCAAACTTGGAACCGGCTTTCAGCTTGGCGATGATGGCCTTGGCTTCGGCGTCGGTCTTGACCAGGATGTGGCGTGCGTGGTATTCCTTGTCGCTCGCCTGGGCCTTGAATTTGTCGTATTCAGCCTTGATGTCGGCCTCGGTGACAGGATTCTTTTTCAGGTAAGAACCCATCATGGCATTGACGATGATCGACTTGCGCGCATTTTCAAGGGCGAGTTTGACATCGGCGTTCTTGGCCATGCCTTGTTTTTCGGCTTCCTGCACCAATACTTCGCGATTGATCAAGTTTTCCTTAATGGCATTACGCAATTCCGGGCTGTCAGCCTGGCCTTGGGCTGCTTGTTGCTTGACGATCAGTTCCGCGTGCGCAGCGGGAATGGCTTTGCCGTTGACCGTGGCAAGCGTTTGCGCCATGACCGGCAGGGCAACGGTGGCGAGTAATGCGATCAACAAGCGAGCTGGCTTTAAAGTCATCATTGATTCCTAAAGTAAAAAAGTGCGTATAAGTTTATTATTAAACGCAAAACAGTCAATATAAATCGCTCAAAGTGATGATGAGACGATTGTTACGCTTTGTTACGCCTGGATTGCGTAAATTCTTGCGCAAACCCAAAGACATACATGGCTGAATGAAAATCAAGCCACTTCCGAAGGCGCTAGCGCAGTAATTGCCAGAGCATGAATCTCGGTGTGCATCATGTCAACTACACAATCATACACCAGCCGATGGCGCGTGACGAGTTTGTGCCCTTCAAATTGTGCGCTGACGACCCGGATCCGGTAATGGCCGCCGCCGGCAGCGGCGCCGGCGTGACCGGCATGCAGCGCCGAATCGTCGTCGACCGTGCAGGACAGCGGCGCCAGGCCGGCTGTGATGCGCTGTTCGATCCGCGCCAGGCGCGAGGCGCCGCCTTCGGCGGGCGGCGTGGCAGCAGATGAGTTCATTGCGGATCCTTCATGTATTTTGTCAAAACGAGACTTTGTCCGATGATAAACGCCACCATCAGTCCAATGCCGCCGAATAATTTGTAATTGACCCAGATTTCCGTTGAGAAATTAAATGCAATAAACAGATTGAGGCAGCCCTGCAGCACGAAAAAACAACCCCAGGCCAGGCCCAGGCGGCTCCAGACCGTGTCGGGCAGCGTGATTTGATCGGCGATCATATTGCGGATCAAGTTTTTCTTGAAAATGAATTGACCGATCAGCAAGCCGCCGCCAAAACACCAGTACAGAATGGTCGGTTTCCACTTGATGAAGACGTCGCTGTGAAAATAAATCGTCGCGCCGCCGAAAATGGTGATGATGACAAACGACAGCCACAACATGGTGTCGACCTTTTTGCGTCGTGCCAGCAGATAGCCAATTTGCAATACCGTGGCGCCGATCGCCACTGCCGTCGCCAGCAGTATCGGCGCTTGCAGGGCACTGATGGCCGTGCCCGAGCCGATCCCCGAAAAATAGCGCGAAACGAAGTCTTGCGTGAGCTGCGGATGGCCGGCGCCGAATTTATAGGCAATAAAAAACAGAATGACGGGAAAAAGGTCGAACAGGAATTTCATGTTAATCAGTAATCCAGGTTAAGTCGGGTCGAAACGCAACGACGCCGAATTGATGCAGTAACGCAGCCCTGTCGGTGGCGGTCCGTCCGGAAACACGTGGCCCAAATGGGCGTCGCAGACCGCACAGACGATTTCGGTGCGTATCATGCCATGAGTTTTATCAACGTGTTCAATTACATTGTCAGAATTAATTGCCTTAAAGTAACTTGGCCAGCCACAGCCGGAATCGAATTTGGCATCCGATTCGAATAATGGCGTATTGCAACAGACGCAAGTATAGACCCCATGTTCGTGGTGGTTCCAGAATTTTCCGGTAAACGGCAATTCGGTGCCGGCGCGGCGCGCCACCTCGAACTGAATCGGCTCCAGCAAGGCGTGCCATTCGCCATCGGTTTTTTTCACTTTATTCATATGCGCTCCAATTGACTTCAACAGACTTCAATAATGGCTGCTCAGAATGAGCAGCCGACTGCGAGATCGTGACTTCGATCGTCACTTCAACCTTGCCTGCTCAGGATGAGCAGCTGACTTCGAGATCGCCGGCCCAGTGCGGCGGCAGGGCGGCGTAATGTTCATGTTCGGGCTGTTCGTCGAACGGGTGCTCGAGCACGGCCAGCAGGCGCGCCACTTCGCTGAAGTCCTTGTTTTGAGCTTGCGCGATTGCCTGTTGCGCCAGGTAGTTGCGCAACACGTATTTGGGGTTGACTGCATGCATTGCAAGCCGGCGCGCGCTATCAGTGCTGTGTTCGCGCCGCAGGCGCGCGCGGTATTGCACGGCCCAGGCGTCGAAGGCGGCGCGATCGAGGAACAGGTCGCGCAGCGCGCCGTCCTGGGCTTCGCGTTCGGCATCGCTCGTGAATTCGAGTCTCAGGTCGCCGAGGCGGCGAAAAAACAAGGTGAAATCGGCGCGGTTGTTTTGCAGCAGCGTCAAGGTGGCATCGAATAGCGCATCGTCGCCGGCTTCCAGTGTCGTCAAGCCGAATTTGCCGTGCAAAAGCGCGGCCAGGCGCGCCGAAAATTCATGGGGATAGACGGCCAGCGCTTCCTGCGCCTGTTCGACCTCGCCGATCAGCGGCAGCAAGGCCTGGGCCAGCGCATGGCAATTCCAGTGGCCGATCTGCGGCTGCATCTTGTAGGCATAGCGGCCCTCGCGGTCGGTGTGATTGCAGATATGGCCGGGATCGAACGCATCCATGAAACCGAACGGGCCGTAGTCGAGCGTCAGGCCGAGGATGGACATATTGTCGGTATTCATGACGCCATGCATGAAGCCGACCGCCTGCCACTGCGCGATCAGGTGCGCGGTGCGGCGCGTGACTTCCTGCAGCAGGGCCCGATAGGGATTGTCGCTGGCCTGCAGTTGCGGATAAAACTGCGCAATCACATAGTCGGCCAGGATTTTCAGTTCGGCCTGCTTGTCCTGATAGTACCAATGTTCGAACGACCCGAAGCGCACGAAGCTCGGCGCCAGGCGCGTGACCACGGCCGTGCTTTCGGGCGCTTCGCGCATCACGTGCAAATCCGAACCGATCACCGCCAGCGCATAGGAGGTCGGAATGCCGAGCGCGGCCATCGCTTGCGAACACAGAAATTCGCGGATCGACGAACGCAGGACGGCGCGGCCGTCGCCCATGCGCGAATACGGCGTCTGGCCGGCGCCTTTCAATTGCAATTCCATCGGGCCCTGGGCGCTGTCGACTTCGCCGAGCAGGATTGCGCGACCGTCGCCGAGTTGGCCGGCCCAGACGCCGAATTGATGACCGGAGTAGACGGCCGCCAGCGGCAGGGAACCGGGCAAGGGCTGATTGCCGGCAAATGCATCGATCACTTGCTTTTGCTCAAATTCCGCGCTGTCGAGGCCGATTAGACTGGCTGCAGTTTGACTTGCCGCAACCAAATACGGTTGCGGCAAGGGGGTTGGCGTCAAGCGTGTGTAAAACGCCGGCGGCAACATCGCAAACGAATTCTTGAATGGCAGGCGGTCGGTGGCAGGCAGGGTCATGTGGCGCTCTTTTCGGTGCTAAAGCAGGTATTTTGACAGAGTTCGCGATTCTCTTCCGGCGCCGCCCGCGGCTGTTTGCCGTCGCTGGCCCGGGCACGCCCGGGATCGGCTGTAGGGATCGGCTGTAGGGCTCGCCCCGCAGGCGTCGTCGGCCGCTCTGCGGCCGCCATTCTTTGTCGGTCCTTTGCTGGTCCTGTGCCCGTTTTTCGTCCGTCTTTTTTGTTGCAGTTCTTATCGCCCGCCATTCGCCGCAGCGCTCGCCATCTCACCGGCGGCGTCCCATAAAAAAACCGGAGACAGCATGTCGACTTATCGCGCCAGCCCGCTCATGGGGCAGATGATGGACCAGCCCCTTTTAATTTCCAGCATTATCGAATTCGCCGACCGCCATTACGGCCACAGCGAAATCGTCTCGCGCCGGGTCGAAGGCGACCTCCATCGCTACACGTATCGCGATTGCCATCGGCGCGCGCGGCAGCTGGCCAATGCGCTGGCCGCGCTCGGCGTCGAGATGGGCCAGCGCGTCGGCACGCTGGCCTGGAACGGCTATCGCCATCTGGAAGCGTATTACGCCATTTCGGGCTCGGGCGCGGTACTGCATACGATTAATCCGCGCCTGTTTGCCGATCAGGTCGCCTATATCGTCGACCATGCACAAGACCAGTATCTGTTGTTCGACCTCAGTTTCTTGCCGCTGGTGACGGCGATCGCATCCCGCTGCCCAAGCGTGAAAGGCTGGATCGCGCTGTGCGACGCCGAGCGCATGCCCGACAGTGCGCTGCCCAATCTGCTGTGCTACGAGACCTTGCTGGCGCAGCAGACCGACGATTTTTCCTGGCCGCGCTTCGATGAAAACAGCGCCGCCAGCCTGTGCTATACCTCGGGCACCACAGGCCATCCGAAAGGCGCCCTGTATTCGCACCGCTCGACGCTGCTGCATGCCTACGGCTCGGCCATGCCGAATGCCTTGAACGTGTCTTCGCACGATACGGTCGCGCCGGTGGTGCCGATGTTTCATGTCAATGCCTGGGGCTTGCCGTATTCGGCGCCGCTGGCCGGCGCCAAACTGGTGCTTCCGGGATCGGCGCTCGACGGCGCCTCGCTATACGATTTGTTCGAAGCCGAAGGCGTGACGTTTTCGGCCGGCGTGCCGACGGTCTGGCTCGGCCTGATCAATCACGTGATGCAGCACGGACTGCGTTTTTCGACGTTCCGCCGCACCGTGATCGGCGGCGCGGCCTGTCCGCCGGCGATGATGGCGACCCTGATCGACGAACTGCAGGTGGAGGCGATCCATGTCTGGGGCATGACCGAGATGTCGCCGATAGGCACCACCGGCGGCTTGCAGGTCAGGCATCTGGCGCAAGACTTGCCCGCGCAGAGGGCCGTGCTGCAAAAGCAGGGCCACGCGGTTTTCGGCGTCGACCTGAAAATCGTCGACGACGCCGGCGTCGAATTGCCGTGGGATGGCGTCAGCTGCGGCAATCTGCTGGTCAAGGGGCCGTGGGTCATTTCGCGCTATTTCGGCGATGAGGATAGCGCGCTGGTCGACGGCGGCTGGTTCCCGACCGGCGACGTGGCCAGCATCGATGCCGACGGCTATATGCAGATCACCGACCGCAGCAAGGATGTGATCAAGTCGGGCGGCGAGTGGATCGGCACGATAGAGCTCGAAAATATCGCAATGGCGCATCCGGCCGTGTTGCAGGCCGCCTGCATCGGCTTGCCGCATCCGAAGTGGGATGAGCGGCCTCTGCTGCTGGTGGTGCTGCGCCAGGGCGTGGACTTGACGCTCGAGCAGATGCTGCAGTTTTACGAAGGAAAAATTGCCAAATGGTGGACGCCCGATGCCGTGGTCTTCGTCGACAGCCTGCCGCTGGGCGGCACCGGCAAATTATTGAAAAACAAGCTGCGCGAGCAGTACCGCGATTATCATTTTGCGGGCGCTAGCCAGGGCCGATAAGCGCGCGCGCCGGCCGCGCCGGTGCCGTGCGGCGCGCGGAAAATGACAAAGGGCAAATGGCAAAACCGGTGCGCTTTTGAGGTATATTGCGCTCTCCGACGCTGCTGGATGGGCGTTTGTGTTCAAGGAAAACAAGGAAATCGCATGACTGCCCACTATCAGGTTCACGGCCAGGTTGCCGTCATCACATTCGACAACCCGCCCGTCAATGGCCTGGGACTGGCGACCCGCCTCGCGGTCGCCGCCGGCCTGCAGCAGGCGCTGGAGACGGACGCGGTCCAGGCCATCGTCATCACCGGCGCCGGCAAGGCCTTCTCCGGCGGCGCCGACATCCGCGAATTCAATTCGCCCAAGGCGCTGGCCGAACCGTCGCTGCATACGCTGATCGATATGGTCGAGCGTTCGTCCAAGCCGGTGATCGCCGCCATCAATGCCGTCTGCATGGGCGGCGGGCTGGAACTGTCGCTGGCCTGCAATTACCGCATTGCCCGTGCCGATGCCAAGATCGCCTTGCCCGAAGTGAAGCTGGGCCTGGTGCCGGGCGCCGGCGGCACCCAGCGTCTGCCGCGCATGGTAGGCCTGGAGCAGGGGCTGAACATGATTGTCTCGGGCAATCCTGTGAGCGCCGACAAGCTCGCGGGCACGGCCTTGTTCAATGAATTGGTCGCCGCCGGTCAGGACGTGCTGGCGGCGGCGCTGCTCTTTGCCGGCAAGGTGGCCGCGCTGCGCCCGCTGCCGCGCGTGCGCGACTATACGATCGATTATCCGCAGCACCAGGCTTTTCTGCAATTTGCGCGCAACAATGTCAAGGCGCAGGCCGGACCGTTTCCGGCGCCGCTCAAATGCGTCGAAGCGGTCGCCGCCAGCGTCACCATGCCTTTTGATGCCGGCATCAGGTTCGAGCGCGAACTGTTTTTTCAATTGGTGCAAAGCGCCGAATCGAAAGCGCTGCGCCACGCCTTTTTCAGCGAACGGCTGGCCGGCAAGCTGGCCGATGTCGGCGCCGACACGCCGCTGCGTGCCATCCATAGCGCCGCGGTGATCGGCACCGGCACCATGGGCGCCGGCATTGCGATGAATTTTGCCAATGCCGGTATTGCGGTAACGCTGCTGGCAACCGGCCAGCAGCGGCTCGAGGCCACGCTGGCCAAGATCGGCAAGTCCTACGAGGCGAGCGTGAAGAAAGGCCGGCTGACGCCGCAGGCGCTGGCGCAGCGGATGGCCCTGATTGCGGGCACGCTCGACTACCAGGCGCTGGCGCAGGCCGACATCGTGGTGGAAGCGGTGTATGAAGATATCGCGGTCAAGCAGACCGTGTTTGAAAAACTCGACGCCGTGATGAAGCCGGGCGCGATCCTGGCCTCGAATACCTCGTCGCTGGACCTGAACCGGATCGCCGCCTTTACCGGGCGCCCGCAAGATGTGCTGGGCCTGCATTTTTTCAGCCCGGCCAATGTCATGAAGCTGCTCGAGATCGTGCGCGCCGAGAAAACCGGCAAGGATGTGCTGGCGACGGCGCTGGCGCTGGCCAAAAAACTCGGCAAGACTGCGGTCGTGGCCGGCATCTGCGACGGCTTCATCGGCAACCGAATGCTCGAGCAATATGTGCGTCAGGCCGGATTTTTACTCGAGGACGGCTGTCTGCCGCAGCAGGTCGACAAGGCGATCGAACAGTTCGGCTTTGCGATGGGACCGTTCCGGGTCGCCGACATGGTCGGCATCGACGTCAGCTGGCAGATCCGGCAGCGGCGTTACGTCGACAAGCCCGACGTCGTCTATCCGAAATTTGCCGACCGCCTGTACGATTTGGGGCGCTTCGGCCAGAAGAGCGGCGCCGGCTGGTACGACTACCGGCCCGGCGAGCGCGCGGCGCAGCCGTCCGAGACGGTCAACCAGATGATTGTCGCGCATTCGCAAGAGCTCGGCGTGACGCGGCGCCAGATCAGCGACGCCGAGATCGTCGAACGCCTGGTCTATGCGCTGGTCAACGAGGGCGCGCGCATTCTCGAGCAGGGCATCGCCCAGCGCGCCTCCGACATCGACATGGTGTATCTGAGCGGTTACGGCTTTCCGCTGGTGCGCGGCGGCCCGATGTTTTATGCCGATACGGTCGGTCTGTCCAAGGTGGCGGCCGGCATGGCCGGCTTTGCCAATGGCCGGCATGGCGAGTCCTGGGCGGTGGCGCCTTTGCTGGCGCGGCTGGCGGCCGAGGGCAAGAGCTTCAATTCCTGAGCCGTCACGCGGGGCCGGCCCGGCGCCGGCAAATTCGGACAGAAAAAAAGCCGCTCTAAGGGAGCGGCTTTTTTATGCGCGACGAGCGCGCTGCACGGGCACAAACTTAATCGGTGGCGTAGATGTCGTTGTCCTTGGTTTCCTTGACAAACAACATGCCGATCACAAATGTGATCAGGGCGATCACGATCGGATACCAGAGGCCGTAATAGATATCGCCTTTCAGTGCCACCAGCGCGAAAGCGGTGGTCGGCAGCAGGCCGCCGAACCAGCCGTTGCCGATATGGTAGGGCAGCGACATCGAGGTATAGCGGATCCGGGTCGGGAACATTTCGACCAGCATGGCGGCGATCGGACCATAGACCATCGTCACATACAGCACCAGGATGAACAGCAAGAGCAAGACCATCGGCTTGTTGATCTGATCGTTATCGGCCTTGCTAGGATAGCCGGCGGCCTTGACCGCGGCCCCGGTTTCCTTCTTGAAGGCCGCTTCCTGGGCCAGGCTGGCCTTGTCGAAGTTCAGGCCATCGGCTGTCATCTGCGCATTGAAGGACGAGATTTCCTTGTTCCCGATGCGAATCTTGGCAATGCTGCCGGCCGGGGCGTCGACCTTGTTGTAGTTGACCGATGCCGCCGACAGCGCCGCGGTGGCGATATCGCACGACGAACTGAACTTGGAGGTGCCGGTCAGGTTGAACTGGAAGTGGCAGGTGGCCGGGTCGGCGACCACGGTCACGGGTGCGTTTTGCAGTGCCGCTTCGAGCGCCGGATTGCCGTAGTGGGTCAGGGCCTTGAAGATCGGGAAGTAGGTCAGCGCGCCAATCAGGCAACCGGCCATGATGATGTTTTTGCGGCCGATCTTGTCCGACAGGCTGCCGAAGAAAATGAAGAAGGGCGTACCGAGCAGCAGCGCGCCCGCCAGCAGCAGATTGGCCGGCACCAGGTCGATTTTCAGGGTCTGCGTCATGAAGAACAGGGCATAGAACTGGCCTGTGTACCAGACCACGGCCTGGCCTGCGGTCAGGCCGACCAGCGCCAGGATCACGATCTTCAGATTGCCCCACTTGCCGAAGGCTTCGGTCAGCGGTGCTTTCGAGGTCTTGCCTTCGGCCTTCATCTTGGCGAAGGCCGGCGATTCATTCATCGACATCCGGATCCATACCGATACGCCCAGCAGGACTACCGAGACCAGGAAGGGAATGCGCCAGCCCCACTCGGCGAACGCTTCGACCGTCATGGCCTGACGGGTGCCGAGAATGACCAGCAGCGACAGGAACAGGCCCATGGTGGCCGTGGTCTGGATCCATGCCGTGAAGGAGCCGCGCTTGTCGTGCGGGGCGTGCTCGGCCACATAGGTGGCTGCGCCGCCGTATTCGCCGCCCAGCGCCAGGCCTTGCAGGATGCGCAGCGAAATCAGGATAATCGGGGCGGCGATGCCGATCGACGAATAGCCGGGCAGGAGGCCGACAATGAAAGTCGAGGCGCCCATGATCAAAATCGTCACCAGGAAGGTATACTTGCGGCCAATCATGTCGCCGAGGCGGCCGAAGACGAGCGCGCCGAACGGGCGCACGATAAAGCCGGCGGCAAAGGCGAGCAGGGCAAAAATGAAGGTGGTGGTCGGATCGCCGATAAAAAACTTTTTAGCGATGAAGGCCGCCAGGGAACCGTACAGATAGAAATCGTACCATTCGAAAACGGTGCCAAGCGACGATGCGAAGATTACTTTACGCTCTTCCTTGGTAATGCCTGGCGATGGAGCTTGTGCCATGCCGGCTGCTGGGGCGTGTGCCATGCTTGTCTCCTTAAAGGATTGATCAATCGTGCAAGCTCTAGCTGTCCAGCTTGCGTATTGTTAGTGTGTCACTCCAACCTTACGTGATACTTGCTTGAATCTTACAGAACCTTACAGCGTATATTGCTTATTGGAATTGTTTTCGGTAGTTATTCACTGGTATTGCTTGTGATTTTCCACCGGGAAAATTTACGAGCGGCCGAGCCGATTTCCGTTATGCTTCCACGCTGTTGGCAAACTGTGTTTTTTTACTGGAGTTAAAAATGAGCGATGCTGTCATCGTATCTACAGCCCGCACTGCGCTGGCCAAATCGTGGAAGGGCGCTTTCAACATGACGCATGGCGCGGCGCTCGGCGGCCATGTGCTGGCGCAGGCGATTGCGCGGGCCGGCATCGCGGCCGACGAAGTCGAGGATGTGATCGTCGGCTGCGCCTATCCGGAAGGCGCGACCGGCAGCAATATTGCGCGCCAGATCGCCTTGCGCGGCGGCTGCCCGGTCGCCACCGGCGGCGTGACCGTCAACCGTTTTTGTTCGTCGGGCTTGCAAACCATCGCCTTTGCGGCGCAGCGCATCATGGCCGGCGAAGGCGATGTTTATGCCGCCGGCGGCGTCGAATCGATTTCGTGCGTGCTGCAGGAAGCCAATCGCCACATGCGCGAAGACAGCTGGCTCGTAAAAAACAAGCCCGAAATTTACTGGCCGATGCTGCAGACGGCCGAAATGGTCGCCAAACGCTACCGCATCAGCCGCGAACGGCAGGACGAATATGGCGTGCAGAGCCAGCAGCGGGCCGCGGCAGGCCAGGCCGCGGGCCTGTTCGAGCGCGAGATCGCGCCGATGACGACCATCATGGGCGTGGCCGACAAGGCCTCGGGCATGCTGATGACGCGTGAAGTGACGATTTCCCACGACGAGGGAATTCGCGCCGACACCACCCTCGAGGGCGTGGCGAAGATCCGCAGCGCGGTGCCGGGCGGCGTGATCGCGGCCGGCAATGCCAGCCAGTTCTCGGACGGCGCGGCGATGACGATCGTCATGAATAGCCGGCTCGCCGAAGCGCGCGGCCTGCAGCCGCTGGGGATTTTTCGCGGTTTCGCGGTGGCCGGCTGCGAACCCGATGAAATGGGCATCGGTCCCGTCTTTGCGGTGCCAAAATTATTAAAGAAGGCCGGACTGTCGGTTGCCGATATCGGCCTGTGGGAACTCAACGAGGCATTTGCGGTGCAAGTCTTGTATTGCGCCGACAAGCTCGGCATTCCGATGGAGCGTCTCAATGTCAATGGCGGCGCGATCGCGGTCGGCCATCCCTTTGGCATGTCCGGCGCCAGGCTGACCGGTCACGCGCTAATCGAAGGCAAGCGGCGCGGCGTCAGGTATGTGGTGGTCACGATGTGCGTCGGCGGCGGCCAGGGCGCTGCCGGCCTGTTCGAGGTGCTGTAAGCGGGCCCCGTTTTCCACGGCGCCCGGTAAGGAAATCGCGGCGATAGTGATTGAATTAATTAAACAAATAGGACAGGCGATCTGATCATGGCAAGCGAAAAAAAACTGCGCATTAATTTTGGCGACTGGGATGCGGTCATTGCCGACGCCTATGCGATCCGCGAAGATGTCTTTGTCGAAGAGCAGCAGATTCCGCTCGCGCTGGAATTCGATGCGATCGACGCCCAATGCCTGCATGCGGTGGTGTACGCCGGTAACGATGCCGTCGGCACCGGGCGCTTGCTGCCCGATGGTTATATCGGCCGCATTGCGGTGCGGCGCGCGGCGCGCGGCATGGGGGTCGGCACGCAAGTGCTGCAAGGCTTGCTGGACAAGGCGCGCGAGCGCGGCCAGCGCCAGGTCACGCTCAATGCGCAGATCCAGGCCGAGCCGTTTTATGCGCATTTCGGTTTTGTGCGCGAGGGCGCGCCGTTCGACGAAGCCGGTATCGCGCATATCGCGATGACGCTGGTATTCTGAAGCTGACATTGCGGCGCCGAGCTGCCGCCATGCGCGGCAGCGCCGGCATCGGCGGCCGACCTCAGCGCAGGATCAATTCCTTGAGTTCCGACGGCGCTTCCGCATGCAGCTTGACCAGGGTCGAGGAGCGCGTGCCGTAATTGGGACTTTCGATGCAGACCGCCGACAGCATGCGTTCGAGTTCGAGCGCCACGCCGGTATCGGGCAGGCGCACATCGCGGGCGCGGCTGGTGTCGGCCAGCATTTCGAAATAGGCGGCGTCGGGCGCGCCCTGGCATAGCAGGCTCGAAAACTGGGCCTTGGTCTTGATCAGTTTGGGCCACGGCGTATCGAGCAGCGCATTCGACAGGCCGTAGATGCCGGGCGCCAGCGGCTGGCCGTTGCGCGGGTCGCTGCCGGCGCGGTTCGAATACCAGATCAGCGTGTGCTGGTCGCCCAGGATCAGGTTGAAGCCGTTGTAGCGGTCGGCGTTCGGCGCAATGGCGGCGATGTACTCGGCCGCCGTCTTTTCGCTTTTCAGATAATCGGCCACCAGCGCCCCGCGCGAGGGCGCGTCCGCCATCTGTTTCTGTTTTGCGCGGAAATTGGTGATCGCCGCAAAGCGCGACTGGCCGCCAGGGCCTTGCGCAATGCCCATCCAGGTGCCGCCGCCGTCGAGGTCGCGCCCGCCATAGACGTTCGGACAGTCGTCCCAGGCGGCCGCCGCAACGGTGCGGCGGGCATAGAATTCATCGCGGTTGGCTACCGCAAAAAGCGGCGTCCGGGGCAGCATTTGCCAGGCAAATACGATCAGGCACATGGCGTCATATCCATAAAAAGTTCAGTGTGGCGAGGTCCGCTGATGAATTCCTTGAGGCCCGCTTGCGCCGCGGCATCGGCTGCCGTGCGCGCAAAGTCGGGGGCGATGTCCAGGTAAATTTCCATCCAGGTTTGCAGTCCGCGCGGGCTGTCCGGCTTGCGTTTCAAGGCCGTGCCGCCGCAGGCCCCGCGCAGGCGCTGCTGCAGCGCTTGCACCAGTTGCTGCAGGCGCGCGGCATGCGCGGACTCGACTTCGTAATACACGTATAAATCCATCTTGAGCATCTATTACCAAGCATCTTACACGTCGATCGCATCGAGCGCATAAGGCAGCTCGAGCCACTGCAACGGCGGACCGTCGGCGCTGCCGAGGTGGACGCTGCCGGCCTGGCGGGCGGCCAATTTGATTTCCGTCAACAAATGCCAGCATGGCAGGCCTTCGTCTTGCGTCGCCTGCGCATTGACGACCGTGCCGCACGGTTGTGCGGGGTCGCTGCTCGAAAAAATCTCGGCGCCCGGCACGACGCCGACTGCGGTGGCGGCCACTTTGGCCAGCATCATGCGGCGCTTGAGCGTGCCCAGATACTGGCTGCGGGCGACGATTTCCTGGCCCGGATAACAGCCTTTCTTGAAATTGACGCCGCCGATCAATTCGAAATTGATCATTTGCGGAACGAATTTTTCCTGGGTCGGCAGGCTCAGCTGCGGGACGCCGGCGTGGATTGCCGACAAGTCCCAGGCGCGCTCGTCGAGCGGCGCCAGCGCGCCGGCCAGCTGCGGCCAGGCGGCCGCGGCCGTCGCTTCGCTGCACAGCCACAGATAGCGCGCCGCGCCGAAGGCGTCGCCGACCCGGATCAGCGTGCCGTGGGCGTTTTCGCACAGCGAATAGGCGTGCGGCGGCAAGTGCGGGAACCAGTTTGCCAATGCCGTACCGGCCGCCTGTCCGCCCAGGCCCAGCGTGACTTGTTGCATAGGAAAATCGGGGTTGCCGGCAACGGCCTGCAGTTTGACCTTGTCACGCAGCACATACATGCTCAGCCGTTTTTGGATCGGCGCTGCCAGTTCGGCCGGCAATTGCAGCCAGACCGTGTCGGCGCTTTGCCACATCAGCATGGTCGTCAGCAGCCGGCCTTTGGGCGAGCAATAGGCGGCCAGCTGCGCCTTGCCGACGCCGGCGGCGAGCGGTTCGGCCAGGTGCTGGACATCGTTGGTCAGTTGGTTGTGCAGGAATTTGACGGCGTCAAGCCCGTTTGCCGCGATCAGGCTGGCCTCGTGGATGGCCGCGACAAAGCCGTCTTGCACGAGCGCCAGCGTCGGCGGCGCGGCAAAACCGGCCTTGCGCGCGCCGCTATCGCTCAGATATTGTTGGAATTCATTCATAAATTGCACCCATTTATCGCACCCATTTGCGAATTAGCCTTTATCATTACGGGCTTATTATAGTGATGTCGCACAATTTGCGTCAGACCCGGTCCAATTCTGGTTTGCAGCGCGCCTCGGAAAGGCTGCGTTTGTGGTCTTAACGATAACTTTGCGATGGCTTGGTCGATATGGTATTTATTCGGAACACGATTATTTTATTATTGGTGACGGTGGCGGTGCTCGGCGGCGGCCTGTATTACTGGTCGCAGCAAGCAATCATCACGGAAGGCGAGCCGCTCGCCTTTACCGTGCTGGCCGGCAGCGGCGTGGCCGGCTCGGCCGAGCAGATCGCCGCCGCCGGCATTCCGGTCAATCCGGCCCTGCTGATCCTGGTCGCGCGCCTGAGCGGCAAGAGCGCCAAGCTGAAAGCTGGCAGTTACGAGTTAAAGCCGGGCACCACGCCTTTGCAACTGGTCGGACAGTTGGCGCGCGGCGAATTTGCGCAAGAGTCGCTGGCCATCATCGAAGGCTGGACGTTTCACCAGATGCGCGAGGCGGTGGCCGCCAACCGCGGCTTGAAGCACGATACCGTAGCGCTGTCGGACCGCGAACTGCTGGCCAAGCTGAATATCGACTATGCGTCGGGCGAAGGCCTGTTTTTCCCCGACACCTATCTGTTTGCCAAGGGCTCGTCCGACCTGCCGATCTACAGGCAGGCGCATGGCGAGCTGAAAAAACGGCTCGAGCAGGCCTGGGCCCAGCGCGACGTCTCGCTGCCTTACAAGACGGCCTACCAGGCCTTGACCATGGCCTCGATCGTCGAAAAAGAGACCGGCCGCAAGTCCGAACGCGACATGATTGCCTCGGTATTCGTCAACCGCCTGAAAATCGGCATGCTGCTGCAGACCGATCCCAGCGTCATCTACGGCATGGGCGCGCGCTACCAGGGCCATATCAGCAAGAGCGACCTGGGCACCGATACGCCTTACAATACCTATATGCGGCCCGGCTTGCCGCCGACGCCGATTTCCCTGCCCGGGGTCGCGGCCCTGCATGCGGCGCTGGCGCCGGCCAAAAGCGATGCGCTGTATTTCGTCGCCAGAGGCGATGGCAGCAGTCAGTTTTCGGCCAGCCTGCCCGAGCATAACCGGGCGGTCAACAAATACATTCGAGGGCTTACTGGCCGATGAGCATTAGCGAGAACAAGCTGCCCGTGCGCGGCAAAATGATTACTTTCGAAGGCATCGACGGCGCCGGCAAGTCGACCCATATCGCGATGGCGACCGAATTCGTGCGCCGGCACGGCAAGACCGTGGTCAGTACGCGCGAGCCGGGCGGCACGCCGCTGGCCGAAAAACTGCGCGATTTGCTGCTGCACCAGGACATGCATCTGGAAACCGAAGCGCTGCTGATGTTTGCCTCGCGCCGCGAACATCTGGCGCAGGTGATCGAACCGGCGCTGGCGCGCGGCGACTGGGTCATCTCGGACCGCTTCACCGATGCCAGTTTTGCCTATCAGGGCGGCGGCCGCGGCTTGCCGATCGCCAAGCTCGAAGCGCTCGAGCAATGGGTTCATCCGCATCTGCAGCCGGACCTGACCTTTCTGTTCGATCTGCCGGTCGAGGTCGCCCGCGCGCGGCTCGACGCCACCCGCACGCTCGACAAGTTCGAGCAGGAGCGCACCGGTTTTTTCAATCGTGCGCGCGCCGAATACCTGCGCCGCGCGGCCCAGTTCGCGCCGCGTTTTCGCGTCGTCGACGCCACCCGGGCGGTCGACGCCATCGGTGCCCAGCTGCAGGGCTGGCTCGGCGAACTGCTCGAAAGCCGGCCATGAGCGGCGCCAGCCTCCTGTATCCGTGGCAGGGCGACGACTGGCGCCAGCTGCAGCGGCTGCAGCAGCGCTTGCCGCACGCCTTGCTGTTTCATGGCGCCGCCGGCATCGGCAAATCGCATTTCGTCGAGCAGTTCGCGCAATCGCTGCTGTGCGAAAGCCGCCAGAGCTCGGGCGAAGCGTGCGGCGTGTGCGGCTCCTGCACCTGGTTCGTCCAGCATAATCATCCCGATTACCGCCTGGTGCGGCCGGAAGCGCTGGAAGACGAGGGCGAGGGCAGCGACGGCGGCGAGGCCGACGGCGCCGCGACCAAGAGCAAGGCCAGCAAGACGCCCTCGAAGGAAATCAAGATCGATCAGGTGCGGGCCTTGGCCGATTTCATGAATATCTCGACGCATCGCCAGGGCAAGCGCGTGGTGGTCCTGTATCCGGCCGAAGCGCTCAATACCGCGGCCTCGAACGCGCTCCTGAAGACGCTAGAAGAACCGCCTGCGGATACGGTATTCCTGCTGGTCTCGAACAGCCTGGACCGGCTGTTGCCGACGATTCTGTCGCGCTGCCGCAAGGTGGCGCTGGCCAAGCCGGAGCCGGCCGTGGCGCTGGCCTGGCTGGCGGCGCAGGGCGTGACCGACGCCGAGAGCGCGCTGGCCGAGCAGGGCGGCGCACCGCTGGCGGCGCTGCGCGAGGCGCAGTCGGGCGAGCGCGAGGAACTGGCGCCTTATCTGCAGTTCCTGGCCGCACCGAGCATCGATGGTGCGCTCAAAACCGCGGACAAATTCCAAAAGACGCCGCTGACGCAATTGGTGGCGCTGTCGCAGCGCTGGCTGTATGATTTATTTTCTTGCCAGATGACGGCGGCGATCCGCTACTATCCGCGCCAGCAGGCCGCGTTGGCGGCGCTGGCGGCGCGCGTCGACCGCAGCCGCCTGCTCGCAGCGCTGCAGGCGATCGGCGAGCGGCGCGCGATTGCCGACCATCCGCTGGCGCCGAAACTGTTTATCGAAGATATGCTGCTCGATTATTGTGCTTTGTTTTCATCCACTGAGAGGCCGTGATGGCAGATCCGCACGAACCTGAGGCAGCCGTGCCGGGCAATATCGGCGGCGCGCCAGGCGCGGCCAATGTGACCAATGTGGCCAATGCCGCCGCCGAGGCCGGGCAGGCGGCGCGGCCGACCGTGCTCTCGCTGTCGATCAAGGAAAAATCGGCGCTGTATGCGGCCTATATGCCTTTTCTTAAGCACGGCGGGATTTTTGTGCCGAGTAGCAAACGCTACAGAATCGGCGACGAGATCTATCTGATCCTGGCCCTGATGGACGACGCCCACAAGTATCCGCTGGCCGGCAAGGTGGCCTGGATCACGCCGGCCGGCGCCAACAACAACAAGACCCAGGGCATCGGCCTGCAATTTCCAGAGGACGAGAGCGGGCAGCGCGTCAAGGCGCGCATTGAAGAAATCCTCGGCGCCGCCTTGCGTTCATCGCGCGCCACCCACACTTTATAAAATTATGCACGCATACAGTCATACCGACGCCGTCCTCGACGATCTTCCCGCCATCGTGGAAATCTACAATTCGACTATCGCCTCGCGCATGGTCACCGCCGATACCGAAGCGGTCTCGCTCGAATCGCGCCTGCCCTGGTTCCATGAGCACAACCCGCAGCGCCGGCCCCTGTGGGTCGTGCGCGCCCCTGCCGGCGGCGGCCGCCAGTCCGCGATCGCCGGCTGGATGTCGTATTCGAATTTTTACGGTCGTCCGGCTTATTCGGGCACTGCCGAACTGTCGATCTATCTGCACGAAGACTGGCGCGGCAAGGGCCTGGGGCGGTATTTTCTGACGCAGGCGATCGCGCATGCGCCGGCGCTCGAGGTGCATACCCTGCTGGGTTTTATTTTTGGCCATAACGAGGCCAGCCTGAAACTGTTTGCCGGTTTCGGCTTCGAACGCTGGGCGGCGCTGCCGCGTGTGGCGCGGCTCGATGATGTCGAGCGCGACCTCATCATCCTCGGCAAGCGCGTGGCTTGAGGAGGACGCCGCTGCGCCAGCCCTGCGGGATGGCGCAGGCGGCATATGGCCGCTTGTGACGGCCTCAAGTTTGTCCTGTTTTTTATGGTTTATTAACTTCTATTTATTAACTTCCACTTATTATCTGCCGCGCCTCGGCCGTCACCGGATTTAACCGTCGGATTCAATCATGTTCATCGATTCGCATTGCCACATCAATTTCTCGAGCCTGGCGGCCCGCATGCCCGAGGTCCTGGCCCGGATGGCCGAAAATCGCGTCACCCATGCGCTGTGCGTATCGGTCGACCTGCCTGATTTTCCGCAGGTGCTGGAACTGGCCACGCGCTATCCGCACATCTTTGCCTCGGTCGGCGTCCATCCCGATTATGTCGATACGCCGGAGCCGTCGGTGGCGCAGCTGGTGGATTTGTCGGCGCATCCGAAAATTGTCGCCATCGGCGAGACCGGCCTCGATTATTTTCGCCTGAAAGGCGACCTCGAATGGCAGCGCGAACGCTTCCGGGTCCATATCCGCGCCTCGCGCCAGGCCGGAAAGCCGCTGATCATCCATACCCGCGCCGCCGCCGAAGATACGCTGGCCATCATGCGCGAAGAGGGCGCCGGCCTCGATGACGGCGGCGCCGGCGGCGTCATGCATTGTTTTACCGAATCGCTGGCGGTGGCCGAAGCGGCCATTGCCATGGGCTTTTACATTTCTTTTTCCGGCATCGTCACGTTCAAGAGCGCGACCGAACTGCAAGCGGTGGCGCGTGCGTTGCCGCTCGAACGCATGCTGATCGAGACCGACGCCCCTTATCTGGCGCCGGTGCCGCATCGCGGCAAGGAAAACGAGCCCGGCTTTGTCTGTCATGTGGCGCAATTTCTGGCGCAACTGAAGGGGGTGCCGGTGGAGCAGGTGGCGCGTCAGACGACGGCCAATTTCTTTGATCTGTTTCGGTCCGCACAGCCCTAAATGCAGAACAGACAAGAAAATCAGGCTTTTATTGACGCATAAATATCGTCGTGCCAGGCCGATAATTGCAATCGTAGTCCAATAGCCCGCCGCGGATCAGGTGGCCCTGCCTGTCAGGCGCCCTCGGTCGCTGCAACTGGCGACCGGCTTTGCCGCCGGTCCGGTGCGGTTTAATACGACCTTCGCAGACAGCAACTGTTGTCAGACTTGCGAGACCAATTTCGGGAATTCACATGACCATTTCTGCCATCAAATCCGGGCCGACCACCCCGGTCGTCAGCGATTCAAGCAAAAAAAACAACGGTAGCGGTTTTCAATCGGCCCTGGCGGCCGCCCAGTCGAGCGCGCCCAGCCCCGCCGATGAAGCGGCGGCCTCGGCCAAGATGACGCCGGCGCAGCGCCTGCGGGCCGATTCCCTGACCAAGCTCTCCATTAAGGAAAGCGATCTCGACGCGATGAGCCCGGATCAGCGCAAGGTGATGGAAGATAAAATTGCCGAAATGATTGCCGATGCCCAGGCGAAATCGGTGCCGCTGATGACCAAGCTCTCGGCTCCGATGTCGCGCCCAGTCATCGCCTAACAGCCGCCAGCTGGCTTGCCGGCTGATTGTCTTGCCGCTGGCGTGTCGCCGCCTCAGTGTTGTTGCGTGCGTCTTGCACTGAGTCTTGCACTGAGTTTTGCACTGAGTCTAGCACTGAGTTTTGCTAAGCGATTGCCGGCGCCAGCACGAGGTATCGTGGGCCAGGCGGCGCTCGTGCCTGCAGCCGTCTGCGGCAGGCCGCATGGTCTTGCCATATCCGAACCGCGCCCGGCCGGGCGCTGCGCAGCGTTTTCAGTATTTTTCTGACAGCGCCGCTTCTTTTCGTCCGATATATTTCCCCCGTCTTTCACGCTTACGATGCCCTGTCGGCACGCTGCGGCCGGCTTTGCACGGCGTTTTGCGGAAAGGGGAAAATCATGCCTAGAGGCGACAAATCAGCGTATACCGACAAGCAAAAGCGGCAGGTCCGGCATATCGAGGACGGTTATGAAGCGCGCGGCGTGCCGCCAGACGAAGCGGCGCGCCGCGCATGGGCGACCGAAAACAAGCTGTCCGGCGGCGGGAAAAAGAAAATCGAGAAAACCGAGAAAACCGAGAAAACCGCCAAAAGCCGCGCGGGCAAAAGCGGCAATGCCTGAGGGGCGCCCCGGCCGGGCGCGAACCTGCGGTGCATGCGAGGTGCGTGCGAGGTGCGCGCGAAGTGCGCGCGGGCTGACGTCAAGCGGCCGTCAGCCGCCACAACGATGTGATCTCGGCGGCGCGCGCCGCATGCAGCGCATCGCTTTCATCGGCCGTGCGCGGGTGGCTCGGCTTGATGTCGAGACGGTCGACGACTTTCAGGCCGGCTTGCTGTATGGCCGCCAGCAGTTGCGTGCGCGAGCGCAATTCCAGCAGTTCGGCCAGATCGGACAGGATCAGCCAGCCTTCGCCGCCGGCCGTCAGATGCTGTGCCAGACCATTCAGAAAGCCGAGCAGCATGCGGCTGTCGGGGTCGAAAATGGCGTGGTCGATGGCCGAATTCGGGCGCGCCGGCAGCCATGGCGGATTGCAGACGATGAGGGCGGCGCGGCCGGGCGGGAACAGGTCGGCCTGCAATACTTCGACCGTGTCGGCCAGGCCGAGGCGGGCCAGGTTTTCGCGGGCGCAAATCAGGGCCCGGCTGTCCTGGTCGGTGGCGATGATTTTTTCAATGCCGCGCCGCGCCAGCAGCGCCGCCAGCACGCCGGTGCCGGTGCCGATATCGAAGGCCAGTTGCCGGGCGCCGGCCGGTAGCGGAGCGTCCGCCACCAGCGACACGTATTCGCCGCGCACTGGCGCAAACACGCCGTAATGCGGATGGATCCGTTCGCCGAGGGCGGCGACCGCCACCCCTTTCTTGCGCCATTCATGGGCGCCGATCAAGCCCTGCAATTGGCGCAGCGGCGTCACGAACGGCTGCTCGGGCGGGCCGTAGGCTTCGCGGCAGGCCTCGGCGACATCGGGCGCGCGCCGCAAGGCGATCGTATAGTCGGCCTCGAAGGCGATCAGCAGCATGCCCAGCGTGCGGGCGCGCTGCGATTGCGCCTGGCGGTGCAAATGAAATGCCTGACCGGCGATCGGCGGCGTGTCGCCTGCCGTTTTTTTCTTTTTTGCCGGCCTGCTGTCGGCGCGCCGCGCCATGGCCTGCAATAACTGGCGGCCATTTTGAAAGTCGCCGCGCCACAGCAGGCCGCAGCCTTCCGATGCCAGGCGGAAGGCGGTGTCGGCCGTCATCGTATCGTCGGCCGTGACGATGCGCTTGGGCGGCGGATTGCTGCCTTCGGAGCGCCAGTTGGCGTGGCGCGTCTGGCCGTCTTCGGTCCAGCTGATGGTGTGCTGCATAAGAATGGCTTGGGTCTTCGTGAACAGACCCGCATTATACGTCCTCGGACG
This sequence comes from Oxalobacteraceae bacterium, assembly GCA_021768485.1. Lineage (GTDB taxonomy): Bacteria > Pseudomonadota > Gammaproteobacteria > Burkholderiales > Burkholderiaceae_D > JAIZVZ01. The sequence goes on from JAIZVZ010000020.1 coordinate 47,661, forward strand.
CGCTCTCGAATGGCGATTCGCGCCTGGCTAAGCGCAGCCGGCGCAGTTCGCGCTCTGGCGGTACAGGGCCGCCACTTGCCGGGCAAGCGCCTGCGCGGTCTGGGCCAGGTCCATGAGGTGCAGCGTTACCGTGGCGGCGGGCCGCGCCGCCTCGTCGCCGGGCGCGCTCGGCGCGGCGAACAGTCGCGCCAGTTCGTTTTCGACCAGCGCGCCGAGCAGCTCGTCCAGGCTGCCCGGAAACGCCAGCGTCAAGGACTTGCGGCGGCCATCGCTCGGCAAGGCCGGCCCCATGCTGTCCGCCGTTGCGGCGGGGCGGGCGCCGGCCGCCAGCGGCGGCTGCCCATGGAGTTCGGCTGCAAACGTCAGGTAATGGCCATCGGCGGTGGTGATCACGCCTTTGCCGATGAATGCGCCTTTGCCGAGTTTGTCGTGTCCGCGTTTGTCGTGCAGCAGGCCGGCATAGCCGCAGGCAGCGGCCACGCCGGCCGCATCGAAGCCTACGGCCATCTGGCCGGCGGCGTTGCCGAACAGCTGGCGGGCAAATGAATCGAGCAGGTCTTGCATTGTGTTAATGCCCGCATGGACAGCCTCACGGCGCCCACCATCTGCGCCGGCGACATCGTGGAAGCGCTGCAATTGCGCCAGCGCCGACATGCCGGAGGCCAGCGCGGCGGGCGGCAAGGTGGCGGCGACGCGGCCGGAGCCCTGGGCAGAGAATGTATTCATGGTAAGTGCGCATGACAAGTGCGAGTACGAGGCGGATACCTGATTATCGGCAGCGCGCGTGAATGCTTGAATGATGTTGCTCTGCGGCATTGCCCCCGCCGCACCGCGACTTTGCGCGGCAATAATTCGTCTCTCTTGCCAGATCGTCAGTGATGATGCGTCCACTGGCCATCGGGCGCGGCCAGGTAGTCGGCGACGGCGTCTTTTTGACCGGTCGCATGGCGCATGAAATAGCCGCACTGGCAAATGCCTTGATACGGTTGTATGTGGGAACAAGCCGATACTTTTTGCAAGAAAACCTGCATCGATTTGCCGCACTGCGGGCATTTGAAAGTGAGGATGCGTGCCGGTTTGTAACTCATGTGTATTTCCAGTCGTATTAACAAGGTTGTTATGAATAAAAGCTGGCGCAGGCAGCACGCAGGAAAACTTGTGCGCTGCACGATGGTCAGATGGAATAGCCATTCCGCAGGAATAAGCCGCGCTTGCCCGGACATGACAGACGCTGGCGGCCATGCAGATGCGGACCCGATTGCCTGGCCGCCAGCGTCGAAAATTCAGTTTGGCAAGAGTGTACCAGCAGGAAGCGCAACATGAAACGCGGCATGAAACGCAGCATGAAGCGCGGCGGCGCGAATAAATTGCAAAAAAGAAAATTGACGGCGCAATTGCCGCTCAGCCAATGCGGGCAAGCCGGTGCGCGGCGGCGCGGCTCTCGAAGACCAGTGTTTTGAAAGGGGAGGCCATCATGCCCGCATCGCAATTACCGCAGGCGCCGTTGCGCGTCGTCGATGCCGACGGCATGCCGCATTTCGGCAAATTTGCCGGCGCCGCGCAAAGCATAGACTGGTCGGGACTGGAGCCGCCCTATCTGCGCGGAACTTGGTGGCGGCGCTTTCACCACAAACGCTGGCGCCTGGTGGTGCTGGCCACCGAGCGCGTATTTTGCAGCGTCGGCATGGTCGATCTCGGCTGGTCCAATACCGCTTTTGCCCATGTGTTCGAACGCGGCAGCGGTGCCTTGCTGGCCGATTTCGTGCAGGATAGCGCGCCGGGCCTGGCCTCCTACGTCGGCGATTGTCCGCTGGCCGGCGCCGACAGCCATTTTTCGCATGCCGGCAAACGCATCGATTTCCGTCATGACGGTGCATCCGGGCACTTTCGTTTGCAATTGCACTGTGACGCGTTCGAGATCGACGCCGAACTCGACGCCAGCCGTGCCGGTCCCGCTTTGCTGGCGATCGGCCCGATCCAGCGCGGCTCGGTGCATGCGACGCAAAAATCGGCCGGCATGGCATTGCAGGGCGCAATTGCGCTCGAGGGCCGGCGCTACGATTTGAGCGGCGGCGTTGGCTGGTCCGATTATTCGAACGGCTTTCTGGCGCACGAAACCGCGTGGCGCTGGGCTTGCGCCCAGAGCCTGACAATCGGTTTCAATCTGCAGGCCGGATATTTCGGCCATGCCGAAAATGCCCTGTGGCTTGACGGAAATTTATATCCATTGGGCCATGCCCGTTTCGATTTCAAACCGGGTCAGACGCTTGATGCATGGCATATCTATACTGAAGACGGCTTGCTCGATGTCGAATTTCAACCGGAAGGCGAGTGGCGTCAAAACCGCAACATCCTGCTTGCCGCCAGCCGCCATGTACAGGCAAGCGGCACTTATATCGGCTGGGTCCGCACCGCGCCCGAGGCGCCGGCCCACGATATCGACCGCCTGGTCGGCATGGCTGAAGATCATTTTTCACGCTGGTAAGAAAAGGCGGAGGGGGGCGGCGATGGCCGGCTTGTGCGCTGCCTATCGATTCCGGGGCGATTACGGGTCGATTGCCGGTCGATTGCTTAGCGGCCGCTACCGGCCTTGATCGATTTTAAAAACAGGACGAGGCCGGACAGCAGGAGGACGCAGGCGATGCCAACCAAAAAGCCGCGGCCGAATTCGCGGCCGACGCCAAATCTTGCCGGATCCAGTATCCACGACATCAACAGGAAAAAATTTCCAAAACCCATGGCCAGATAGCCGTACAAGATGTTTTTGCTCATGCTTCGCCTTTTATAGAAAGTGTCATCCTAACATTGCCGGAAACACGCGCATAGGACGGCGCTCAGATCGGCATCCGTTGTCCCGTTTCGAAACGGCTTTCAAATCGACGCCCGGGACCGCCCTTTGTCCTGCGCGACTCAGGGGTGTTTGTGACATATCAAGGTCAGCTTCGCCTGTCTCTTTATACTTTTTCCTATGGCATTTGCTTGTGTCGGCCGCCTTCCTTTACTGCGTTCATTTACTGCGTTC
>JAIZVZ010000021.1 GCA_021768485.1 Oxalobacteraceae bacterium
CGGCTGTTCGAACAGCCGGAAGGCATCGGCCAGATCGAGCGCGACCAGGCTGCGTAGCGCGGCCCGCTCCGGTTCCGACACCAGCACGCTGCCGGCCCAGGCTTGCGGATCGTGGACGTCGCGGTCTTCGGGCGCGATATTGTAGTCGCCCAACAAGGCAAGGGCGGGATAGGTCTTGCATTGCTCGGCCAGCCAGTCGCGCAGTGCCGCCAGCCAGGCCAGCTTGTATTGATATTTGTCCGAGCCGACCGCCTGGCCGTTCGGAATATAGGCGCAGACGATGCGCATGCCTTCGATGGTGGCCGCGATCAGGCGCTGCTGGGCATCGTCGAAATGCGGATTGTTCCTGACGATGTCGGTCATCGGATATCTGGAGAGAATGGCCACGCCGTTATAGGTTTTCTGGCCGCTGAAGACCACGTGATAGCCGGCTGCCTCGATTTCAGCTTGCGGAAATTTGTCGTCGGTCAGCTTGGTCTCTTGCAGGCAGACGATGTCGACCGGATTGTCGGCCAGCCATTGCAGCAGGTGCGGCAAACGGACTTTCAGGGAGTTGACGTTCCAGGTCGCTAGCTTCATGTTTGTCATAGATGTCGGTGCGGTATCGGCTTTGTTGCCGCCGTATTTATCGCGAAGGGCCGGGCATTGCATTACGTGCGGCACGGGCAAGGAAGCCGAATGATACACCGATTAGGCCAATGCTTTGCGGTGCGGCTTGCCGGCCGGGGAATGCGCGGGCGACGTCCATGTTTTTCAAGTGCGCCGGTCCTTGCTTTTGCGCCGGCGCTGCTGTGTGGTTAATACGCGCAAGCTGACAGCGAGCGGGATATCGAAACTTTCGAGAAATTTGGCGGCGTTGCGCGTGCCGATGGAGAGTTGCAGGATGATGCCGGCCTCGATGACGGCGGCCGCCATCAGATTCGGTCGCGATGGCGTCGCGGTGCGAAAAGTCCATTCGGCTGGCGAGCGATTCGAGTTCATCGTGGTCTCCATATGCAGCATTGCACATTAATGTAGCGCAGAATGGGACTTGATGTGGGGCAGGAACGAAGAAAAAGAAGAGAAAATGGCGGTCTTGAAAAAACAAACCTCGCCGCAGCGAGGTTTGTTTGAACAGATTATTGCGCTTTGTTAATCAGATACGTGGTCAACAACGGAACCGGACGGCCGGTGGCGCCTTTTGCGCCACCCGATTTCCAGGCGGTGCCGGCGATATCGAGATGGGCCCAGGTATATTTCTTCGTGAAATTTTCGAGGAAACAGGCGGCGGTCACGCTGCCGGCGCCGGGCGTGCCGATATTGGCGAGGTCGGCGAAGTTCGATTTCAATTGTTCCTGATACGCCTCTTCGACCGGCATGCGCCACGCCGTGTCGCCGCTGGCCTTGCCGGCGGCCAGCAATTGTGTTGCCAATTGGTCATGAGCGCTGTCGTCGCGCGTAAACAGGCCGCTGTTGTGGTGGCCGAGGGCGACCACGCAGGCGCCGGTCAGGGTCGCGATATCGATCACGGCCGCCGGGTTGAAGCGTTCGGTATAGGTGAGTGCATCGCACAGCACCAGACGGCCTTCGGCATCGGTATTCAAGACTTCGATGGTCAGGCCACTCATCGAGGTGACGATGTCGCCCGGTTTGGTGGCGCTACCGGATGGCATGTTTTCGCAGGCAGCGATGACGCCGATGACGTTCAGCTTCAGTTTCAGTTCGCCGATGGCGCGCAAGGTGCCCAGCACCGAGGCGGCGCCGCACATGTCGAACTTCATCTCATCCATGCCGGCACCGGCTTTGATCGAAATGCCGCCGGAGTCGAAGGTGATGCCTTTGCCGACCAGGACTGTCGGCGCATCCTTGGCCTTGCCGCCCATATGCTTGAGGACGATGAATTTCGGCGCTTGCACGCTGCCGTTGGTAACCGACAGGAAGCTGCCCATCTTTAACGCTTCGAGCTGTTTGCGGTCGAGTACTTCGACCGCCATCTTGTAATCCTTGGCCAGCTTCTTGGCGGTGGTGGCCAGATAGCTCGGGGTGCAGATATTGGCCGGCAGGTTGCCGAGATCCTTGGTCAGTTCCATGCCGTTGGCGATGGCCTGGCTTTGCACCAGAGTGGTTTTGACGCTGGCGGCCAGCACGGCCGGGATGGCAAAGGCGATTTTCTTGACGCCGCGGCTGCTGCTGTCCTTCTTGCTTTTCAGGGTGTCGGCGCGATAGCCTGTTTCGCGCAAGGCCAGCACCGCGCTTTGAATTGCCCAATTGATGTCGCGGTCTTTTACTTCGTCGGCCGGCAATGCGATAATGGCGTCTGCCGCGCCGATGTTGGCCAGCACTTTTGCCACTGCCTGCGTCGCCGAGAGATAGGTTTTTTCGGACAGCTTGGCATCGCTGCCCAAACCGACCAGCACCACACGTTCGCTGCCGATGCCGGCAATGTCGCGTAATAACAGCGTTGTCCCTGCTTTTCCGGTAATATCACCCGATTTGAGTGCGGCGCTGATGGCGCCGCTGACGTCGAGGGCTTTGGCAGCCGTTGACAATTTTTTATTTTCATACACACCGACGACGATACAGCCGCTTTTGCTGGAGCTGATTGTATTTTTTGCGTCAAATGTTTTTATGCTAAAGTCCATTGTTTCTCCTGTGCTTTTTCCAGAACACTACTAAATTTACTCGATTATAATCCCCGAATGATTTTTCAGCGCGCACTACAACGCGAATTGGCCAGTACCGCAGGCGCCGTTTTTACGGCACTTTTCACCATTAGCATTACCTGGATGTTAATTAAAATCCTCGGCGAGGCCGCAGGCGGCAGGGTTGCGTCCAGCGATGTGATTGCGCTCATCGGCTTCAAAGCCTTGAATTATCTGCCAATATTGCTCATTCTCACCACCTTTATTTCAGTCCTGATGGTCGTGACGCGTTCTTACCAGGATTCCGAAATGGTGGTCTGGTTTGCTTCCGGCCTCAGTTTGTCGCAGTGGATACGCCCGATCGTCATGTTCGGACTGCCGATCGTGGTTGTGACTGCGGTGCTGACTTTTGTGGTGACGCCGTGGGCCAACCAGAAGAGTGCGGAATTTATCAATCGCTTTCAAAACCGTGAAGACATCGCCAAAGTCTCGCCCGGCAAATTTCAGGAGTCGGCCTCGGTCAACCGGATTTTCTTTGTCGAAGGGATGAATGGCGACGCCGGCCGGGTACAGAATGTTTTTGTCAATACCATACAAAATGGCCGCACGACGGTCGTTGTGGCCAAGGAAGGCTCGATCGAGACCGATAATCACGGCGATAAATTCCTGATCATGTATCAGGGGCGGCGCTATGAAGGTCAGCCGAACCAGGCCGATTTCCAGATGATGGAGTTCGAGCGTTATAAAGTCTTGATCGGCAAGCAGACGCAAGTGACGTCGAACGAAAAATCAGCCAAGGCGCTGCCGACGACGACGCTGCTGGCGCTGGGCGGCAACAGCAATATGGGCGAACTGCTGTGGCGTATCGGCCAGCCATTGATGTGCATGCTGCTGATGATACTGGCGATTCCTTTAGGCTTTGTCAATCCGCGCAGCGGCCGCTCGGCCAATGTGATTATTGCGTTGTTATTGTCGATTTCATATTTCAATCTGATCAGCGTCATGCAGGGCGGAGTCATGAATGGCCGTTTTGCATTTGCAATGGCCTGGTGGCCGCTGCATCTGAGCGCGGCGGTGATGATTTTCCTGTTATTTTTGTGGCGCCTGAACGTCAATCACCGCTATCACCCTCTGGTATTGTGGAATATGCTCAAGCGGGCATGTTTAATTAAAAGATCGGCCGCGCAATGAGCGTTTTGCAGAAGTATTTTTTCTCTGAAATCACGCAATCGGTGGGCCTGGTGCTGGCCGCCTTTCTGGCGATTTTTTCTTTTTTCGACTTGACCGGTGAGCTGGCGTCGGTCGGCAAGGGCGGTTATGACTTGCAGACGGCCTTTCTGTATGTGGCCATGGGCCTGCCCGGAAAAGTCTATGAATTGATGCCGATTGCGGCGCTGATCGGTTCCATTTATGCGCTTTCGCAATTTGCCGCCCGTTCCGAATTTACCATCATGCGCGCGGCCAGCCTGTCGACGCGCGCGGCCGGCTGGATGCTGATCAAGGTGGGCATTGTCTTTGTAATATTGACGTTTGCTTTTGGCGAGTTGATCGCACCGTGGTCCAATCAGGCTGCCGAACGCATGAAGCTCGGCGTGCAGGGCGCGGCCGTATCGAAGGAATTTCGCTCGGGGATGTGGACCAAGGATAATATCAAGGATCATGGCGTCAGCGGCAATGTGATCGGTTCGCGTTTTTTCAATATTCAGAAAGTGCCTGGCGATAATCGCCTCGAAGGCATTCGCTTGTATGAATTCGATGTCGAATTCCGCTTGCTGAATTTGATCACGGCCACCAGCGCTGATTTCCGCGGCGGCAATATCTGGCGTCTGCGCGATGTCACTGAAACGATATTTGTCAACCGCAAGGGGCCGCAAGGCTGGCTGACGCCGGTCGGACCGCGGCCCACGACCAATTCGCCGAACGCGGCGCCGTTTGTGATAGGACCGAATGCCTTGAGTTCGATGGCTTTTGTCGTTATCAAGAAAAGCGAGTTCAAGGATGTGGCGTCCGAAATCACGCCCAAAATCCTGTCGGTGTCGGCGGCCGAGCCGAACCGCATGTCGGCTTATGAATTATCGGTCTACACCAAGCATCTGGCTGAAAACAAGCAGGATTCGGAGCGCTATCAAATCGCGTTTTGGAAAAAAATTATCGATCCTTTTGCCGTTTTCGTGATGATGGCCCTGGCCTTGCCTTTCGCCTATCTGCATGTGCGAAGCGGTGGCGTCAGCCTGAAAATTTTTGTTGGCATCATGATTGGCGTTAGCTATGTTTTGCTCAACAATCTGTTTTCCCATCTGGGGCTGTTGAATACCTGGCCTGCCTTTGTCACTGCGGTGGCGCCCAGTGCGCTATTCTTGATGCTGGCCATAGGCGCTTTGCGCTGGGTCGAGCGACATTAGGCGGCGCATCCGTCATCGTATTTCGACGGCGGCACGGTTCAGGCCGTGCCGCCACTTAGCGGAGGCAGCATGAAAGCACTGGTCCTGTTTGCGCATGGCGCCCGCGATCCCGCATGGGCGCTGCCTTTCGAACGTTTGCAAATACTTACCTCGGCCCAGCTGCCTGGCGTGGACGTGCATCTGGCATTTCTGGAATTGATGACGCCGACCCTGCCGACGCTGCTGCCGGCGCTGGCCGCTGGCGGCTGCAGCGAGGTCACCGTGGTGCCCGTGTTTCTGGGCCAGGGCGGACATGTGCGGCGCGATTTGCCGGCGTTGATCGCAGATTTGCAAAGCCGTTATCCGCAGATGGCGATCCGGATCGCGCCAGCGATCGGCGAGGACGAGGGCGTGCTGGCCGCCATTGCGCGCTATTGCATCGCTGTGGCCGGCGAGGGCGGTGCCTGAACTGCGGCGTTTGAACTGCGGCGTTTGAAGCCGCGGCGCAAAATTCCATTCGAGATGATGTGAGGGCAGTGCGCCGGCCTGGGTGTCGGCGCTAGCGCGGTATCGCCGCTTGCCGTTCGGCGAGCGCGTCGCCGATCATGACCAGGACCGGCCCGCCCGACATGGCCGGCAAGCCTTCGGCCAGTTGCGCCAGCGGCAGGCGCACGATGTGCTGGTTCGGCCGGCTGCAGTTTTCCACTATCACCACCGGTGTGGCGCGGTCGCGGCCCTGGGCCAGCAGGCGCACCGCGGTGGCAATCGCTTCGCGCCCGCCCATGTATTGAATCAATGTATCGCAATCGGGCAGGCGTGTCTCGCTGTCGGCGTCGGGCGCGGTACTCGAGGTGAAAAAGGCGACGCTGCGGGCGACGCCGCGCTTGGTCAGCGGGTGGCCGGTGGCCGCCGCCGCGGCCAGCGCGGTGGTGATGCCGGGCACGACTTCGACCGCGATGCCGGCCGCTTCCAGGGCCGTCAGTTCTTCATCGGCGCGCCCGAACAGCATCGGATCGCCGCCCTTCAAGCGCACCACTAGCGGCCATTGCCTGGCCTGTTCGATCAACTGCTCATTGATATATTCTTGCCGCGACGACTGCTGACCGCAGCGTTTGCCGACATCGATCAGCCTTGCCCGCACGCACAGGGCCAGCATTTCCTCTGTCACCAGGGCGTCGTGCAGCACGACGTCGGCCTGCGCCAGCAGGCGCGCGCCGCGCACCGTGATGAGGTCGGCCGCGCCAGGGCCGGCGCCGATCAGGTACACGCGGCCCGGCAATTTCACCGCAGCCCCGGCTGCATCAATGGCGGCGGACGGCAGCATCAATCGAGCCGGACCATGCCGGCGGCAACCGTCTGGTGCGTCACTTCATCGATCAGGATGAAAGCGCCGGTGGCCCGAATCGATGTGTAGGCATCGACCGCCAGCGGCTGCTGGACATTGAGCGTGATGCGGGCGATGTCGTTGAGCTTGAGGCCGTCGGCCGGGCGCTGTTGCTGGGTATTGATGTCAAGCAGCGTGTCGACCTTGGTCACGCGCGCCGCCGTCTGTTTGGTGGTGTGCTTGATCCAGTATTTGCGGCGCATGTCGAGCGGCTCTTCGGACAGCCAGCAGACGTCGGCGACCACGGTCTTGAGCTGGGTTGCCGGCTGCGCCCTCGAGGCCAGCATGTCGCCGCGCGAGATATCGAGGTATTCCTCGAGCAGCAAGGTGACCGATTGTCCGACCACGGCGCTGTCGATTTCGCCTTCCAGCGTCAGAATCGACTTGACGGTTGCGCTCTGGCCCGATGGCTGGACGATCAATTGTTCGCCCTTGCGCACGCATCCGGCTTCGACGCGGCCCATATAGCCGCGGAAATCGTTGGCTTCGTGGCCGTTGTGGCGCGCCACCAGCTGCACCGGAAAGCGGAACGGTTCGCCGGCGCCCGCATGGGCCTGGTCGTAGACCGACAGGTTTTCCAGCAGGTCGATCAGGGTCGGTCCCGTGTACCACGGCATCTTGTCGCTGGCGCTGACCACATTGTCGCCCGACAGCGCCGACAGCGGGATGGCTTCGATATCCTTCAGGCCCAGCTGCGCGGCAAACGTCTTGTAGGCGGCCACGATGCGCTCGTAGACCTTCTGATCGTAATCGACCAGATCCATTTTATTGACGGCCACGATCACATGTTCGATCTGCAGCAGATGGGCGATGGTCGAATGGCGCTTGGTCTGGATCAGCAGCTCGACGTCGTCGGCCGCCGCTCCGAGCTTGACCTTGGAGACGTCGATCAGGATGATGACGGCGTCGGCGGTCGAGGCGCCGGTGACCATATTGCGCGTGTACTGTTCATGGCCCGGGGTGTCGGCGATGATGAATTTGCGCTTCGGCGTGGCGAAGTAGCGGTAGGCGACGTCGATCGTGATGCCTTGCTCGCGCTCGGCTTCCAGGCCGTCGGTCAGCAGCGAGAGGTCGATCGTGTCGCCGACGGTGCGTTTGTGCTTGGCGCGCGACATGGCATCGAGCTGGTCGGCGAAAATGCCTTTGCTGTCGAACAGCAGGCGGCCGATCAGCGTGCTCTTGCCGTCGTCGACCGAACCGGCCGTGATGAAGCGCAGCAGGCCGCGTTCGACGCTGTCCGAGGCTGGCTGGGCGCCGGGCGCCAATGTGACGATGTTGTTGAGGGCGGCGTTCATTAGAAGTATCCTGCTTTCTTGCGTTTTTCCATGGAGGCTTCGGAGGTCTGGTCGTCCATCCGGGTGGCGCCGCGTTCGGTGATCTGGGTGATGGCGGTTTCGGCGATGATGGCCTCGACCGTGCCGGCGTCGGAGGCTACCGGGCAGGTGCACGAAATGTCGCCGACGGTACGAAAGCGCACGGTCTGCGTTTCCACTGTTTCGCCTTCGAGCGCCGGTGTCAGCGGTGTGAGTGGCACCAGCAGGCCGCTGCGGGCGATCACTTGCCGTTGATGGGCAAAATAAATCGGCGGCAGCGCCAGTTTTTCGCGCGCGATATATTGCCAGACATCGAGTTCGGTCCAGTTCGAGATCGGAAATACGCGCATGTTTTCGCCGGGGTGGACGCGCGTGTTATACAGGTCCCACAGTTCGGGACGCTGGGCTTTCGGATCCCACTGGCCGAACTCGTCGCGGAAGGAAAAAATGCGTTCCTTGGCGCGTGCTTTTTCCTCGTCGCGGCGGGCGCCGCCGATGCAGGCGTCGAACTTGAATTCGGCGATCGCTTCGAGCAGCGTGACCGCTTGCGCGGCATTGCGCGAATCGGTCGCAGGATTGCGCAGGCGCACCGTGCCGCGGGCGATCGAATCCTCGACCGAGCGCACGATCAGGCGTTCGCCCAGTTGTTCGGCGCGCCGGTCGCGGAATGCGATCACTTCGTCGAAGTTATGGCCGGTATCGATGTGCAGCAGCGGAAACGGGAATTTGCCGGGGCGGAAAGCCTTTTCGGCAATGCGCAGCAAGACCACCGAGTCTTTGCCGCCCGAGAACAGGAGTGCCGGATTGGCGCACTCGGCCGCCACTTCGCGCATGATGTGGATGGCTTCCGATTCCAGATAGTCGAGGTGGCGCTCGTTGATGCCGCCCGCGACGTCGATATGGCGCGGCAGGGCAGCGATATTGTTTGTCATGTCATTTTCCTTCTGCTGTGGCGACAATCGCCTTGATACGGATAAGTTTGCCGTCCACCAGGTGCAGGCCGCATTCCTTGGAGTCGGGGTTTTCCCACCACCAGCGGCCGGCCCGCACGTCCTCGCCGGGCTGTACGGCGCGCGTGCACGGCTCGCAGCCGATCGAGGGATAACCGTGGTCGTGCAAGTCGTTGTACGGCACCTGGTGGGCGTGGATATAGTCCCAGACGTCCTGCTCGGACCAGTCGGCCAGGGGATTGAATTTGCTCATGCTGCGCGCGGCGTCGTATTCCTCGACGTCGAGCGCGCTGCGCGTCATCGACTGCGACCGGCGCTGGCCGGTGACCCATGCTTTTTTTCCGGCCAGGGCGCGCGCCAGCGGCTCGACCTTGCGGATCTCGCAGCAGGCGTGGCGCAGTTCGACGCTGTCGTAAAAGGCGTTCAGGCCGTGTTCGGCGACGTATTGCTCGACCGCCGCTGCTTGCGGGCGGAAGATCGCTACTTGATAGCCGTAATGCTGGCGGATGCGCTCGAACATGGCGACCGTCTCGGCGTGCAGGCGGCCGGTATCGAGCGAAAAAATGCCGATGTCGAGCTGGTTGCGCAGGATGAGATCGGTCAGGACCATGTCTTCGGCGGCCAGGCTGGAGGCCAGCACCGCCGGCGTGAAATCGGCGGCGATGCGGCGCAGCGTGGCCAGGGTTTCGGCTTCGAGCCGGGCGAGGGGCGTGACGGCCATCGAGCTATCCTTTAAATGTCGGCGCCGACGTCAAACGCTTCCGGCGTGACGTGGCGCGCATGGCGGCGATACAGCGGTTGCGGCTGATCCCAGGAGGCTTGATAGGTTTCGGAAAAATCGCTCAGGCCTTTCAGGGCATCCTCGATGCTGCGGTCGGGGCGCGGTGCAAAGGCGTCGAAGCCGACCCGCTGCATGTAAAACAGCTGGTCGCGCAAGACGTCGCCGATGGCGCGCAACTGGCCGCGATAGCCGAGGCGGGCGCGCAGATTGTGTGCGATCGAATAGCCGCGGCCGTCCGAAAATTTCGGGAAATCGATGGCGATGACGGCAAAGCCATCGCTGTCGCCGCGCAGTTCTTCGGCGGCTTCATCAGGCGCCAGCCAGACGCCGAGCTGGCCCGCTTGCGCGCGCGCGGCCAGCGTATTGCGTTGTGCCTGCCAGACCTTGAGCGGGACGATGACCTTGCCCGCCGGGACGACAACTTGCCCGGGCGCCGCGGCCGGCGCGGCGCTTTCAAGGTTGGCGTCGCCGCCTTCCACCGCTTGCGGCTCGGTGCGCAGCACTTGCCAGTCGTCGGCGACGATGGCGCGGCCGACAATGATGGCGTTGCCCGGCGCGCGCGTGCCGCTGTCGGCCTTGCTATTGATTTGTTCAGACATATTCATCTTCTCCTGTCAGTGCCGGCGCCACGATCGGGGTGGCGTACAGATATTCCTTGAACGGGGCTATGCCCAGTCTTTGCACGGTATCGATGAAGCGCTCGCCTTCGATCCGCTCGCGCAGATAGACCGTCAGCAGGCGTTCGATCACGTCCGGCATTTGCGGCGCCGAAAACGACGGCCCGATGATCTTGCCGATGGCCGCCTGCTTGCCCTGGGCGCCGCCGATCGAGACCTGGTACCACTCGGCGCCATCCTTGTCGACGCCGAGAATGCCGATGCTGCCGATATGATGGTGGCCGCAGGCATTGATGCAGCCCGAGATATTGAGTTCGATCTCGCCGATATCGTGCTGGAAGTCGAGGTCGTCGAAACGGCGGCCGATGGCGGCGGCGATCGGCAGCGACTTGGCGTTGGCCAGCGAGCAGAAATCGCCGCCGGGGCAGCAAATCATGTCGGTCAGCAGGCCGACATTGGGTGTCGCCAGTCCTTGCGCCTTCGCCTCGTTCCACAGGCGCAGCAAATCATGTTGGCGCACATCGGCCAGCACCAGGTTTTGTTCATGCGTGACGCGCAATTGGCCGAAGCTGTAACGCTCGGCCAGATCGGCCGCAAAGTCGAGCTGGGCGGCGGTGGCGTCGCCGGGCGGTACCCCGGCTTTTTTCAGCGACAGCACGACTACCGCATAGCCCGGCATCTTGTGCGGCTTGACGTTGCGCTGCAGCCAGTTGCCAAAAGCGCGCTGTTCCTGCGCTGCTTTTTGCAGCGCGCCATCCTGCGGCACCAGTGCCTGATAGGCCGGCGCGGCAAAGAAGCCGGCGACGCGCTCGAGTTCTTCGCGCGTCAGCGTGCCGGGGCCATCCTTGATGTTTTGCCATTCGGCCTCGGTCTGGCGCGCATATTCCTCGGCGCCGATGGCCTTGACCAGGATCTTGATGCGCGCCTTGTATTTGTTGTCGCGCCGGCCGTGCAGATTGTAGACGCGCACCACCGCTTCGATATAGGTGATGATGTGCTGCCACGGCAAAAACTCGCGGATCACCGAACCGAGAATCGGCGTGCGTCCCATGCCGCCGCCGACCATCACGCGAAAACCGACTTCGCCGGCTTCGTTGCGCACCACGGTCAGGCCGATGTCGTGCACGGCGGTGGCGGCGCGGTCGTCGAGGGCGCCGTTGATGGCGATCTTGAATTTGCGCGGCAGGTAGGCAAATTCCGGGTGGAAGGTGCTCCACTGGCGCAGGATTTCGGCAAACGGGCGCGGATCGACGATTTCATCGGCGGCTACGCCAGCATATTCGTCGGCGGTGATATTGCGGATGCAATTGCCCGAGGTCTGGTTGGCATGCATTTCCACGGTGGCCAGGTCGGCCAGGATGTCGGGCGTGTCTTCGAGCTTGATCCAGTTGAACTGGATGTTTTGCCGGGTCGTGAAATGGCCGTAGCCGCGGTCGTACTTGCGCGCGATATGGGCCAGCATGTGCATTTGTTTCGATGACAGCAAGCCATACGGGACTGCGATGCGCAGCATGTAGGCATGGCGCTGCATATACAGGCCGTTTTGCAGGCGCAAAGGCAAGAATTCGTTTTCCAGCAGTTCGCCTGACAATCTGCGCTGCACCTGGCTGCGGAATTGGGCGATCCGTTCCTGGACGATTAAATTGTCGAACTGATCGTAGCGATACATGGATGTTTCCTCCGCATATTATTTTTCGTGTTTTAGTAATTAAATTCTTAATAAACGAGCTTGAAGGCAACGCCGCTCAAGGTCGTTGCCAGCAAGGCGCGCAATATCTTTTCAGGCATTGCCCGTGCCAGCCAGGAACCGATCGTGATGCCGGGCAGCGAACCGAGCAGCAGGGTAGCCAGCAAGACCCAGTTGATCGAACCGAGCCACCAGTGGCCAATCGCCGCAATTGCCGTCAGCGGCACGGCGTAAGCGATGTCGGTGCCGGCGATTTCGGCCGAGCTCAGGCGCGGATACAGTAATAGCAGCAGCGTGGCACCGATGGCGCCGGCGCCGATCGAGGAAATCGTCACCAGCGTGCCAAGCAGGGCACCGGCGGCGATGGTCGCTGCGCGTAATTGCCTTCCTTGCAACTGTTTTTCCGGATGGGCATGTATCCATGCCAGCAGTTTCCCCTTTAATAACAAGGCCAGCACAGTCAACATGACCGAGCTGGCGATCGAATAGCGTATGATTTGCCCCAGTTCCGGGTTGATGGTACCAAAATGCTTGAGTGCCAGTGTGGCAATTATTGCGGCCGGCAAGGCACCCGCGCATAAAAGTCGCACAATATGCCAGTCGACCGTGCCGCGCAGACGATGGGTAAAGGTGCCGGTCGCCTTGGTAAACGAGGCAAAGGCGAGATCGGTGCCGACGGCGACCGTCGGCGAGACGCCAAACAGCAAGGTGAGCAGCGGCGTCATCAGCGAACCGCCGCCGACGCCAGTCATGCCTACCAGTAAGCCGACGGCAAAACCGCTGAATATATAAGAAAGTGTCATAAGGCCCCGTCAGTTGTGGAGAAATTATAATAAACTGATGCTTTATTCCAAACGACTGAGTCTTTATTTGCATATATGAGATTTCAGTATATAGATAGACCATTTTTCTCTTACGAGCCTGACGTTTCCCATCCATGAATCTGCACCAATTGCGTTTTGTCCGCGAAGCGGTCCGCCAGAATTTCAATCTGACCGAGGCCGCCAAAGCCTTGTTTACTTCCCAGCCGGGGGTGTCGAAAGCGATTATCGAGCTTGAGGAAGAGCTCGGCATCGATATTTTCACGCGCCACGGCAAGCGCATCCGCGGCCTGACCGAGCCCGGCCGGGCCGTCTTGAAGTCGGTTGAGCTGGTGATGCAGGAAATCGATAGCCTCAAGCGCATCGGCAAGGAATTTGCGGCCCAGGACAGCGGCAGCTTTACCATCGCCACCACGCACACGCAGGCCCGCTATGCCTTGCCGGCCGTGGTGCACGCTTTCATGCAGAAGTTTCCAAAAGTGCGATTGTCTTTGCTCCAAGGCAATCCCAGGCAGATTGCTGAAATGGTCCAGCGCGACCAGGCCGATCTGGCCATCGCCACCGAATCGATTGCCGCCATTGATGGCCTGGTGACGTTGCCGTGCTATCAGTGGGAGCATGTGGTCGTGGTGCCGCCCGACCATGTGCTGCTGCGCTCGAAATCGCTGACGCTCGAAGAAATTGCCGCGTTTCCGCTCATTACTTACGATAATGCCTTTGCCGGGCGCAGCAAGATCGACCACGCGTTTGCGCTGCGCGGTTTGCAGCCCGATATTTTGCTGGAAGCGATCGATGCCGATGTCATCAAGACCTATGTCGAGTTGGGCATGGGCGTGGGCATCATTGCCGGCATGGCTTACGATGCCGAGCGCGACAAGGGGCTGCGCGCCATTTCAGTCGCCCATCTGTTCGGCACCAATGTCTCGCGCGTTGCCATCAAGCAGGGCGCTTATTTGCGCAGCTATATCTATACCTTTATCGAGCTGCTGGCACCGACCCTGAACCGGCGCCTGATCGAACAAATCCTGAATGGCGAAAAAGACAATTACGAGTTATAGGCCTGCCGAAGGCGGCCAATTGAATGTATTGATTCATATTGAATCGTATTCAAATGTATTGATTCGTATTGAATTGTGCTGATTCGTATTGAATTGTATTGTATTGAATTGTATTGAATTATCACCAATGCTGATTGCAGCAGACTGAAAAAGAAATCCCCGATGAGCGACACCGAGAATCCGAGCCAATTTTACCAACAACTGTATGCCCAGGCGCCTTTGCAAGCCGAGGATGACTACGCCCACCCCGAGCGCCAGCACGATGTGATGCAATTGCGGGCGCGCGTGAGCGCGCTTTGCGAGGCGCGCGATGTGCTTGAAATCGGCTGCGGCAGCGGCTACTGGACGGCGGTGCTGGCCGCCTCGGCCCGTTCGGTGCTGGCGACCGATGTCGCCGCGAGCGGCCTGGCGCTGGCGCAGGCAAGATCACTGCCGAACGTGAGCTATGCGCTGGCCGACGCCGGCAATCTGGCGCCCGGCTTGCTGCAGATGCCGTATCCGGTGATTTTTGCCGGCATGCTGTGGCCGCATGTGCGGCGCCAGGACCAGGATCAGTTGCTGGCGCACTTGCGCCTGCGTGCCGGCAAGGATGGGCTGCTGGTCTTGATCGGCGAAACCTATGTCGAAGGCGTCAGCCGCAGCATCGCGCGGACCGACGGCGAAAAAAACACTTATCAGATTCGCAGTTTGCCCGATGGTAGCCGGCATGAAATCGTCTGCAATTTCCCCTCCGATAGCGCCTTGCGCAAGAAACTCGGACCGGCGGTGCGCGATATCCGCATCGAACGGCTCGAGCATTTCTGGATGCTGACTTGCCGCTTGAAATAAGCAGGGCGGCGCATGTCCAGTGGCATGCAATTTTGATGCGACACAGGAAATTGTTTTTTTAATATTATTATTTGGAAGAGTCGCGTGCCTGCTTGCCCTTCCGGACCCGGCGGGCAGCGGGGCGCCGCATGCGCGCCAATACTTGCGTCGAGAGCCAGTAGAAATCGCGCACCAGCGGATCGTCGGGCATTGTTTGCAAATCGAGTTTGGGCCCCGCCGGCAGCGCGCTGTCTTCCTGGGCGAAGCCGCCGCCGGCAATCCAGCTGGCATGCCGCGCCGCCAGCTCTGCCCAGTAGCGGCTGCGCTGACTGAACGGCGTACTCAAGTCGTGTGGCCGAGCCAAGTCGTTTATATCGGTTTCCTGTTTATATTGTGTATTGTCAGGAATATCATTTTTTCGCTGCGATGCTGTCGCGTCGAAGATGGTGTGGTTGCAAGGCAAAATACGCAATTGGGGACCTCGTCATTTTTGCGCCTTTTGAAAAGTTATCAAAATAGGTATATTTAGAAATATTCCATAAGGCAATGCGCACATTCTACGGATTGCCCTCTTAATGCTTTTGATCTGCATCAAATGATGTGACCGCAGATATAAAAATGCCGTTTCCCTGAAATCAAGGGACCGGCCTGTGCATAAGTTGTGACGAGGGCGGCCACGGCTCTGGTATCCTGCCCACCTGTTCCTAATTCTTTGTTTTTGACCATGAGTAAACTTTCACTTGACCGTATTTTGCAATCGCAAGGCTTCGGCACACGCAAATATTGCCGTAGTCTCATTGACGATGGCGAAGTGGCCGTCAATGGCGAGGTGATCGACGATTACCGCGCCACGCTCGATACCGAGGGCCTGACGCTGACGGTTTTCGAGGAAGACTGGCTTTACCGCGAGCATGTCTATATCGCGCTGAACAAGCCCGCCAATATCGAATGCTCGCGCAAACCCAGTCATCACCCTGGCGTGCTGAGCCTGTTGCCCGAGCAATTCAGCTGGCGCGACGTGCAACCGGTCGGCCGCCTCGATCACGATACCACCGGCCTGCTGCTGATGTCCGACGACGGCCCTTTCATTCATGCGCAATCGTCGCCGAAGCGCCATATCCCGAAGATTTACGAGGCGAGCACCGAGGAAGCGGTCAGCCCGGCCTTGATTGCGCAGTTATTGGGCGGTGTGCAATTGCATGATGAACCGGCGCCGCTGGCGGCGGTCAGCTGTATCGAACGCGGCGAGCATTTGCTGGAAATTGTTCTTGAGCAAGGTAAATATCATCAAGTCAAACGCATGCTGGCCGCCGCCGGCAATCATTGCAGCGCACTGCACCGGGCCGCGATCGGCAGGCTGACACTGGCCGCGCTTGACCTGGCGCCCGGACAATGGTGTTATCTCGACCAGGCGCAACGCGATCTGTTGGTGCCGGCCTGAATTCTTCATCCATTTATTTGAAAAACCATAATGAAACTGGCAACCCTGAAAGACGGCACGCGCGATGGTCAACTGGCTGTCGTTTCCCGCGACTTGAAAACGGCGCAGCTGGCTGACGGCATCGCGCCGACCCTGCAGGCGGCGCTTGACGACTGGTCCTTTATCGCGCCGCAACTCGATCAGCTGTCTGAACAGCTCAATAATGGCCGTGCCGCGCGCGTCTTCGATTTCAATCCCAAACATTGCATGGCGCCGCTGCCGCGCGCTTATCAATGGGTCGACGGCTCGGCCTATGTCAATCATGTCGAACTCGTGCGGCGCGCGCGCAATGCCGAGATGCCGGCCTCGTTCTGGCACGAGCCGCTGATGTATCAGGGCGGCAGCGATGGCTTTCTCGGCGCGCACGACGATATCGAACTGGCCGATGCCGGCTGGGGCATCGATTTCGAAGGCGAGCTGGCAATCATTACCGACGACGTGCCGATGGGCTGCAGCGCGGCCGAAGCCGGCGCCCATGTGCGGCTGCTGATGCTGGCCAACGATGTCTCGCTGCGCAATCTGATTCCCGATGAGCTGGCCAAGGGCTTCGGCTTTTTGCAATCGAAGGCGGCCTCGGCCTTTTCGCCGGTCGCCGTCACGCCCGACGAACTGGGCCTGGCCTGGCGCGACAGCCGCGTGCATGGTGCTTTGCTGGCGACCTGGAACGGCAAGCTGGTCGGCCAGGCCGATGCCGGGGTCGACATGGTCTTTAATTTCGCGCAATTGATTGCCCATCTGGTCAAGACCCGCAACGCCGCTGCCGGTACCATCATCGGTTCCGGCACGGTGTCGAACAAGGATGCGTCCAAGGGCTATTCCTGTATCGCTGAAAAGCGCTGTCTGGAAATGATCGCCGATGGCGCGGCAAGCACGCCTTTCATGCAGTTTGGCGACACCATCAAGCTCGACATGCAGGACGCCAAAGGCAAATCGATTTTCGGCGCGATCGAACAGACAGTGAGCCAGTATCGCGGCCTAAAATAAGGCAAAAATAGCCAGGCAATCACGATAAGCAAAGGAGAAGCCGTCATGCACCACAGTGAGGAAACGGGCGTGCCCGGCGCCGTGCCGATTGGCGGCCTGCACCATTTCGCCTACCGTTGCCGCGATGCCGAAGAGACGCGCCATTTTTATGAAGACGTGCTCGGTTTGCCGCTGTTTCATTACATCCGCGCCGATGTGGTGCCGTCGACCGGTGAATATTGTCCTTATGTGCACATCTTCTTTCGCATGAACGATGGCTCTTGCCTGGCGTTTTTCGACCTCGGCGACGACCGGGCAGCGGCGCCGTCGCCGAACACCCCGGCCTGGGTCAATCATGTCGCACTCAAGGTCGATGGCGTCGACCAGCTCGAAGCGATGAAGGCGCGTTTGCAGGCGCACGGCATTACGGTGCTCGGCGTGACCGACCACCGGGTGTTCCGTTCGATTTATTTTTTCGATCCGAACGGCATCCGCCTTGAATTGTGCGCGCAACTGGCGCCGCCGGCGCAGATGCAGGCCGAGTCGCTCGGCTTGCGGCAAAAAATCGACGACTGGAGCGCTGAAAAGGCCCGCAGACGGGCCGCCGGGCCCTAAACGATTGCAGGCCTGTCGTGCAAGCACGTTTTTTCATGGATAATAGTCCTTTGTTTTTCAACAATAATGGGGAATCAACATGAAAATACGCCAGTTTCTGGCCGCTGCCGCATTGGGCGCCCTGGCTGCTGTGCCTGCATTGTCTGCCACCGCCGCCCAGGGGGCAGCGCGCGGCTTTACCATCGACGATCTGGTGCGTCTGGAACGGGTCGGCAGTCCGGCCCTCTCGCCCGACGCCACACGCCTGGTCTACACGGTGCGCACCACCGACATGGACAAGAACCGCGGCCATACCGAATTGTGGCTGCTCGATTTGCGCACGCCCGGCGCCCAGCCGCAGCAATTGACCAAGAGCGCCGCCAACAGCACGGCGCCGGTCTGGAGCCCGGCCGGCGACGCCATTTTCTATCTCTCGACCGCGTCGGGTTCGTCGCAGCTGTGGCGCTTGCCGCTGGCCGCCGGCGCCGCGCAACAGGTTTCCGACTTGCCGCGCGACATAGACAATTTCCGGCTGTCGCCAAAGGGGGACCGGATCGCCTTTTCGAGCGCGGTCTTTCGCGATTGCGCCGACCTCGCCTGCAGCAAGCAGCGTCAGGACGACAAGGCCAAGATCAAGGCCTCTGGCCGCGAATTCAATCAGCTGTTCGTGCGTCACTGGGATACCTGGTCCGATGGCACGCGCAACGTGCTGTATACGGCCAGCCTCGATGCCGGCGCTCGCCTGATTGGCGCGCCGCTGAGCCTGTCCGGCTCGCTTGACGCCGACGTGTCGTCCAAGCCGAATGGCGACGAGAACGATTACCAGTTCAGCCCGGACGGCAAGAGCGTGGTCTTTTCCGCGCGCGTAGCCGGCAAGAGTGAAGCGTGGTCGACCAATTTCGACTTGTACCTGGTGGCGGCCGACGGCAGCAGCGCGCCGCGCAACCTGACCGCCGAAAATCCGGCCTGGGATGCGCATCCCGTGTTTTCGCCCGATGGCCGCACGCTGGCCTATACGGCCATGAGCAAGCCCGGCTTTGAAGCCGACCGCTTTCATCTGGTGCTGATGGATGTGGCGAGCGGCAAGAAGCGTTTGCTGGCCGATAAATGGGACCGCTCGGTCAGCGATTTTGCCTGGACCGATGACGGCAAGACGCTGTATGCGAGCGCCGAAGACCTCGGCCAGCATCGTTTGTTCGCCATCGATGTCGCCAGCGGCGCGGTCAAGGCCCTGACCGGCGACGGCGCCGTGGCGCAATTTGCGCTGCGCGGCCAGACCTTGATCGTGGCGCAGGCCAATCTGGCTGCCAGCGCACAACTGTTCTCGGTAGCCGCAGACGGCCGCATGACGCAGTTGACCCATCTGAACGAGAGCGCCCTGGCCGATGTGCGCTTCGGCCAGTTCGAGCAGTTTTCCTTTGCCGGCGCCAAGGGCGAGACCGTGCATGGCTACGTGATGAAACCGTGGAATGCCGTGCCTGGCCAGAAGTATCCGATCGCTTTCCTGGTCCACGGCGGCCCGCAAGGTTCGTTCGGCAATGCCTGGAGCTATCGCTGGAATCCGCAAGTCTATGCCGGCGCCGGTTATGGCGTGGTATTCATCGACTTCCACGGTTCGACCGGCTATGGCCAGGCCTTTACCGATTCGATCAGCGGCGACTGGGGCGGCAAGCCGCTGGTCGACCTGAAAAAAGGGATGGCGGCAGCGGTCAAGAAATATCCATGGCTGGACCGCGACCATGCTTGCGCGCTCGGCGCGTCGTATGGCGGTTATATGATGAACTGGATTCAGGGTAACTGGCCCGATGGCTTCCGCTGCATCGTCAACCATGCCGGTGTATTCGATAACCGCGCCATGTATTATTCGACCGAAGAACTGTGGTTTAACGAATGGGAAAATGGCGGCACCTATTACAATGCCGCCGCCAAGCATGAAAAATTCAATCCGGTGAACTTTGTCACCAAATGGAAGACGCCGATGCTGGTGATCCAGGGGGAGAAAGATTTCCGTATTCCATATACACAATCGTTGTCGGCATTTACTGCGCTGCAACGGCGCGGCATCGAAAGCAAATTGTTGATGTTTCCGGATGAAAATCATCACATCTTGAAACCTGCCAATTCCGTGTTGTGGCACAAGACGGTACTCGATTGGCTCGATCAGCATTTGAAGAGCAATTAAATTTCATTGCTGGCATCAATAAAAAAGGGTTCGCACTGGCGAACCCTTTTTTTATGCCGCCGCCATCCGACGATAAATGGCATCAGGCATTAAACTCTTCAGTCGGCGGCCACGACCCGGTTCTTGCCGGTCTGTTTGGCCTTGTACATCGCCTGGTCGGCGCGCTTGACCAGGCTTAGCTGATCTTCATCGGGGCCGCGCAAGGCGACGCCGGCACTGAAGGTGATGAGCAGCTTTTCATTTTCATGCATGAAGAAATGCTTGGTCAATTCGCGCTGCACGCGCGTCATGGTGGTGACGGCCGTTTCCAGCGTAGTTTCCGGCAACAGGATCAGGAATTCTTCGCCGCCGTAGCGGGCAATGACGTCGATCGCGCGCAGCGTATCCTTGACGATCCGCACCAGATGCTTGAGCGCGCCGTCGCCGGCCAGATGGCCATGGGTGTCGTTGAGGCGCTTGAAGTCGTCGAGGTCGAGCATGGCCACGCACAGCGGCGTGCCGCGGCGTGTGGCGCGCGCACTCTCGCGCTCGAAGACGTCGTCGAGGCCGCGCCGATTCAGGCTGCCGGTCAGCTGGTCTTCGCGCACCATTTCGCTCATGTGCTTGAGCTTGGCTTCGAGCGTGTGGATGCGCGCTTCGGCTTCTTCGGCTTCCTGTTTGGCTGCAATCATCTTGTCGCGCGAACTGAGTACTTCGGACTGCACCAGGCGCGTTTCATGCAAGACTTCATCTAGCACCAGATGCAATTCCTTGATGTCGGACGTACGGCGGATTTTTTCGGAATAAGTCCCCATCTTTTCGTGGAAATCGCCGGTGCTGGTGGCAATCGTGCCGAGCCGGTCGATGAAGGTCATCATCATGTTCTTGAGCGTGGTGCGGGCGTCGCTGATGCTGTGCTTGATCTTGCCCTGCTTGAAAATGACTTCTTTCAGGCTGCGCGTGGCGTCTTCGAGCGCGCGCGAATCGACCGGGCCGGAAATCAGGTCTTGCACCACATCGATCTGGCCGCGCAGCCAGCTGTCGTCATCGAGTAATTCGGTAATATTTTCCAGCAGCAAACGGAACAGGCGCATCAGCAATTCCTGCTGTTCGGCCGTGTCGCCGCTCTTGATTTCGATATCGTAGCAAAGCTGTTTGAGGCGGATTGAAATATCGTTCAATTCCGTTTCGGTATTGGCTTGCTTGATGGCCGCCCCCAGTGCTTCGGCATCGGCCGCCAGTTGCGGTTTGTCGTGCAATAGCGAGGCGACGGCGAAATTGAGCGAGCGCGACAGCATGTCGCGCATCATTTTCATTTGCTGGTCTTCGGACGGCGGCAGCAAGCTGTCGGACAGGCTGGGTTTTTTATTGTAGCGTTCGGCGATCTGGTTCAGCGACTTGCCGAAGCTGTCCCAGTCGCGCGCCTTGTGGGCCCGGTTCAGGCGCGTGCCGAAATCGGCCAGGTCGCTTGGCGCGCCGCGCACCGTCTGGATGAAGGCCGCCAGCATTTTTTCGGCGCCGTCGTCTGGAACTGCGGCCAGGGCCGGACTGTCTTCGGGCGTGGCTGGCGTCTCGGGCAAGCCGGCGACTTCATTGTAAATACTGCGATAGGCGTCCGGCGTCGGTGCAATGCGCCGACTTGCCAGGCGTTTGAAAGCTTCGCGTGCGATTTCTGCCGGGTTCATTGCCGGATCATTCATACCTGTCATCTCGCCAGTTTATTTGTTGCCGATGTCCCGGATTGTCGGGTGTTTTTTGCGACCTTGCCTTGTTTGCGCCCATCGCTTGCGATGCCAATGCGGGGCCGTGCCGGTGCAAAAAAAGGGAAGGATGGTAGCCTGCTTTTGTTAAATGCGGTGTTTCTATTCGTAAAATAGAAACCATTTTATGCAAAAAGTTGATTAAATGAAATACTTAATGCAACGTTTTTACTGCGGCTGATCTCTGTCTATCCTGAATGTTCAATCTTCTGTCAATTTGTTCTTGATCGCATAATGTGTCAGTTCGGCGCTATTTTTCAGTTTCATCTTGACCAGCAGGCGCGACCGGTATTCGCTGACAGTTTTGACGGAAAGCGATAATTCGCTGGCGATGGTGCCGACGGTCTTGCCTGATGCAATCATCAACAGCGTTTGATATTCGCGATCCGACAATGCTTCGTGCGGTGCGATTTCGTGATCGTCATGGATTTGATTGGCCAACTCTTGTGCCAGCGCAACGCTGATATATTTCATGCCGGCGGC
The DNA here is from genome assembly GCA_021768485.1 of Oxalobacteraceae bacterium. Classification (GTDB taxonomy): domain Bacteria; phylum Pseudomonadota; class Gammaproteobacteria; order Burkholderiales; family Burkholderiaceae_D; genus JAIZVZ01. Next base: position 21,862 of record JAIZVZ010000021.1, read on the forward strand.
GACTTGTCTGATTGCATTGACCAGTTCGCGCGGGGCACTTTGTTTGTTCAGATAGCCCGAGGCGCCGGCCTTCAGTGAACGGATCGCATACTGGTCTTCACGGTGCATCGACAGCATCAGTACCGCCAGCGCCGGATTTTCCTTTTTGATTTGCTTGAGGATTTCGATGCCGCTACGGTCGGGCATCGAGATGTCGAGCAATAAGACCTGGCAATTGCCTTTGCGTGCGATCTTGATCGCATCGAGGCCGTTTTCGGCTTCGCCGGCCACCATGATGTCGCGCGTGTCGGCCAGGATCTGCTTGAGGCCCTCACGGACGATGGCATGATCGTCTGCAACCAAGACCTTGATGATGGTTTTTTCTGTCATTCTTTCGGCGTGTTATTTTAAAAATATTATTGCTGCGGCCAGGCCGCAGCCTCATTATCGCTCGCCTGCGCGTTATTGAGCGCAATTTTGATCGAGACGACCGAACCGGAGCCGACCGCGCGTGCGATGCGGACCGTGCCGCCGAGCGCCCGGGCCCGTTCCTGCATGCCGCGAATGCCGAACGAGGCCGGTTTGCGGCGGTCGGCAGGATTGATGCCGCAGCCATTATCGCTGACTTGCAGCTTGAGATGGTTGTGCGAACAGCTTAGCCGCACCTCGACGCGGGTGGCGCCGGCATGCTTGGCGATATTGGTCAGGGCTTCCTGGAAAATGCGGAACAGGGCGGTGGCGCGGTCGAGGTGCAGGGCGACTTCCTTTCGATTCGAGGCGAAGCGGCACGGAATGCCCAGTTGCTTTTCCAGTTCGCTGGTCTGCCATTCGAGGGCGGCGACAATCCCGAGGTCGAGCATGGAGGGCCGCAGGTCGAGCGAAATGCGGTGCGCGGCCTCGATCGTGCGGTCGACCAGTTGTTCGACATAATTGGCTTTGTCGGCCAGCGCCGCATCGCCGCCGGGCAAACGGCGTGTCAGCAAGGCCAGCGCCATTTTGATGGCCGTCAGATTGCCGCCGAGGTCGTCGTGGATTTCGCGCGCAATACGCGTGCGTTCCTGTTCCTTGATGCGCTCGATGTGGGCGCTCAATTCGGCCAGGCGCGCCCGGCTTTGCTTGATTTCCAGTTCTTCGTGCTTGCTTTGCGTGATATTGCTCATGATGCCGTCCCACTGCACCCATGTGCCGGGGCCGCGATGCGGCGTGGCGCGCAGATTGATCCATTTGATGTCTTTCCAGGCATCGATCCAGATGCGGCCGGCCCAGTTCCAGCTATGCATGCCGGCCGCCGAGCTTGTCATCGCTTCGAGGAACGAGGGGCGGTCTTCCGCCAGGATCAGGTCCAGAAACAGCGCGGGCGCGGCAATGAGCTGCTCGCCGCTCAGGCCCAGCAGCGCCTGGCAGCCGTCGCTGAGGTAGCGGAAGGACAGGGTGTCGTCTTGCTGCAGCATTTGAAAGACCAGACCCGGTGTGTGCGAAACGATGGTCTGGAAGCGCGATTCCGATTCGCCGAGCGCGGCCGCCGAGGCGCGCAGCGAACTCTGATCGTTGCCGACGGCGATATAGACGCGGCTGTCCTGGCGTTCGTCGCGCGCCAGGCGCAATTGCAGCGGGTAGCTGCTGCCGTCGCGGCGTACATGATTTACTTGCAGGGTTTGCGAGACCGCGCCGTTTTCCAGATTTTGCAAGGCCAGCTTCATTGCCTCGCCGGCGCTCTCGTGCAGCAGGTCGAGCGGTGTCATGGCCGCCAGTTGCGTGCTGTCGTATTGCAGATTGTCGCGACCGGCGCGGCTGACTTCAAGAAAGCGCAGCGTGTTGCGGTCGAAGACATAAATCTCGGAAAACGCATGCTGCATGATGACGGATAGCCATTCTTCATGCATGGTGGGAGATCTTTCTGGCGAGGTCGCGCATGGGTCGAAAAACACCTGCCTGGCGGGGCCGGTAGCGTGAAAAATTATGATGATTTTACGCGCAATTGCCGATTTAAGACGATCAAATTGTGCAAAAGCCAACAACTTGCGGCGAATGCGCAATGCGTGAAACGGTTGCCGCACGATGGCGCGCCGGCCGTGCCCGAACCGGCCTCGAATATGGCGCAAATGTGTGTTGTTTAGCAGCGCAAGCGGCGCGCCGCCGTTACAATAGCAAGATGAATAAAGCTTTTGTAAAAGAACCCGATAGCGATGACGACGACGAGCTCGGCGCCGGCCTGCCGCCGATTCCGCCGGGCGCCAAAAACTACATCACGCCGGCCGGCTATCAGCGCATACGCAGCGAATTGCTGGAATTGATCGATGTCGACCGGCCGGAAGTGGTGCGGGTCGTGCATTGGGCCGCATCCAACGGCGACCGCTCTGAAAACGGCGACTATATCTACGGCAAGCGCCGCTTGCGTGAAATCGATCGCCGCATTCGTTTCCTGACCAAGCGTATGGATCTGGCCGAAGTGGTCGACCCCAGCGTGCACCACGGCTCGGACCAGGTATTTTTTGGGGCGACGGTCGAGTACGTCAATCAGGCCGGGCAGAGCCATACCGTCACCATTTGCGGGGTCGACGAGTTCGATCCCTTGCGCGGCAAGATCAGCTGGGTCTCGCCGGTGGCGCGCGCGCTGACCAAGGCGCACGAGGGCGATGCGGTGACCTTGCACACGCCGTCCGGCGTCGAAGAACTGACGATTCTGTCGGTCAGCTACCCATCGCCCATGGACGCCGCCGGTTAAGGCCTGTGGCGGCACGGCATGGCGCGGCGCCCATGCTTCGTTCCCGTGGCCGGGCGGCGGCCTTACTGATAATCGCGCACCAGGCGCGTGACGCCTTCGACATTGCGCACGCTGCGCATCAGGCGCGCCAGGTGGACGCGGTCTTCGACCTGTACCGTAAAGCGCAGCTGCGTCATCACATTTTCGCGATCTTCTTCCATGCCGACAAACGTGATATTGGCATCGGACTCGTTGATTTCGGCCGCTACCCGGGCCAGGATGCCGCGCTCCTTGTGGATCAGCAGTTTGATGCGGCAATCGAAGCGACGGTTCAGGTCGGTGCCCCACTGGACCTCGATCCAGCGCTCCGGTTCCTTGGCGCGCTGGCGTCTGGCCACCGAACAGTTATGGGTATGGACGACCAGGCCCTGGTCGCGTTTGAGCTGGCCGATGATGGTGTCGCCGGGAATCGGCAGGCAGCAGCTTGCCAGTTGCGCGGCAATGCCGTCACCGCCGTAGATCAGGACCGGATCGAGTTTGCCTGAGGCGGCATCGTGTTCGGCGCTGTGCAATTGTTCGCTGTTGGCGCCGTCGTCGGTCAGGCTCAGGATGTGGCGCGCCACCAGGGCCGCCATGCGTTTGCCGACCCCGATGTCGGCATAGATTTCATCCATCGACTTGATGCTCGATTCGCTGAGCAGCTTTTCGATCAGGGCCGGCGCCAGCGTCGGCGCGATGTCGCGGGCGATCAGGGCCTGCACCAGCAGGCTGCGGCCGAGGTCGATCGATTCGAGCGGATTGATGGTGCGCAGGTAGTGGCGGATCGCCGAGCGCGCCTTGCCGGTGCGGACATAGGTCAGCGAGGTCGGCGTCGGCCGCGCCTCGGCTTCGGTGATGATTTCGACGATGTCGCCATTGCGCAGTTCGGTGCGCAGCGGTGCGACTTCGTGATTGATCTTCACGCCCACCGTGTGGTCGCCGACATCGGTGTGGATGCTGTAGGCGAAGTCGAGTGCGGTGGCGCCGCGCGGCAGGGCGATGATTTTCGATTTTGGCGTAAATACATATACCGAGTCGGGGAACAGGTCGACCTTGACGTGTTCGAGGAATTCGGCCGAGTCGCCGGTCTGCTGCTGGATGTCGAGCAGCGATTGCAGCCAGGCGTGGGTGCGCTGCTGCAGGTCGGACAGGTTCGATTCGCCGTTTTTGTAGAGCCAGTGGGCCGCCACGCCCGATTCGGCGACATGGTGCATGTCTTGCGTGCGGATCTGGAATTCGACCGGCGTGCCATAGGGGCCGATCAGGGTCGTGTGCAGCGACTGGTAGCCGTTCAGCTTGGGGATCGCGATATAGTCCTTGAACTTGCCCGGCATCGGCTTGTAGAGCGCGTGCAGGGTGCCGAGGCCGACATAGCAATTGGCAAAATTGTCGACCACGATGCGAAAGCCGAAGACATCGAGCACTTGCGAAAACGACAGGTGCTTGAGGTGCATCTTGCGGTAAATATCGAACAAGGTCTTTTCGCGGCCGTAGACCTCGGCCTGCACGCCGGCCGCGGCCAGCGTCGTCTTGACCGATTCGAGAATCTTGCTGACCACTTCGCGGCGGTTGCCGCGCGCGGCCTTGACGGCCTTGAACAGCGTCTTGTAGCGCAGCGGGTAAAGATGCGAGAACGACAAGTCCTGCAATTCGCGGTAAATATTGTTCAGGCCGAGGCGGTGCGCGATCGGCACATAGACTTCCATCGTCTCGCGCGCGATCCGGTGCTTTTTTTCCGGCAGCATGACGTCCAGCGTGCGCATATTGTGCAGGCGGTCAGCCAGCTTGATCAGGATGACGCGCACATCGCGCGCCATGGCCAGCAGCATTTTGCGGAAATTTTCGGCCTGCGCTTCGATCTGGCTCTGAAATTCGATTTTTTCGAGTTTGGACAGGCCGTCGACGAGGGCCGCGACCGGCGCCCCGAAGCGTTCGATCAAGTCCTCTTTCTGGACGCCCTGGTCTTCCATGACGTCATGCAGCAGCGCGGCCATGATGGCCTGGCCGTCGAGCTTCCAGTCGGCGCAGATTTCAGCGACCGCGATCGGATGGGAGATATACGGTTCGCCCGAGCGGCGCAACTGGCCCAGGTGCATTTCATCGGAAAAGCGATAGGCTTCCTTGACCTTCTTCATTTCGGAAGGGCTCAGATAGTCGTCGAGTTTGGCAATCAGGTGGCTGACCGTCGCCACCCCTGGCTTGACGGCGGCAGGTTTGTCGACCGAGGGGAAGCGCGCGGTTTTGGCAGGCGAATGGGTGTCCGGCACCCGTTTAGTGGGCGCAACTGACGGCGGCGAATCTGCAGGTGTCAGGTTCATACTCAAGAGATATCAGCCCAGAAGTCAGATTGGAAGTCAGCCTCATTGCGCTTTTCTTTTATATTTTGATTGAGCGGTGAAGATCGAAACAACGCTATTTGCGTCGATGGCCAGCCATCAGGGCGGGCCATCATTGCAACAATTAAATTGGTACTTTTTTCAGCATTTCAATGCCGACTTTACCTGCAGCAATTTCACGCAATGCAATGACAGTTGGCTTGTCTTTTGCGTCGACTTTCGGTGTGTGACCTTGTAATAACAGGCGGGCGCGATAAGTTGCTGCCAAAGTCAGTTGAAAGCGGTTCGGGATTTGTTTCAGACAATCTTCAATGGTGATGCGGGCCATAATTACTCCTAAAAATGCCTGTATTACATAAATTATTACATTTACATTCTTGCCATTCGGCACGCGGTCATTCCGCGTGAATACCCAATTGAGTAAACAAGGCCGCGTTGCGCACCGCTTGCTGCTTATAGCGGCAGCGCGAGGCAACGACAATCGAACGTAACTGTGACAAAGCAGTTGTGAATTTCTCGTTGATGATAACATACCCTAGCTCTGACGCGTGGGCGATTTCGCCGCCGGCGGCCAAAAGCCGGCGCGTGATGACGTGCTCGGGATCCTGGCCGCGTTTGCGCAGGCGTTCTTCGAGGGCGTCGATGGAGGGCGGCAAGATGAAGATGCCGATCGCTTCCGGGAACTGTTTCTTGACCTGGCGCGCGCCTTGCCAGTCGATTTCCAGCAAAACATCGGCGCCTGTCGCCATTTGTTGTTCGATCATTAATTTCGATGTGCCGTAATAATTGCCGTGCACTTCGGCCGATTCCAGGAATTCATCCTTGTCGCGGCGCGCCAGAAAATCGTCGGCCGAGGTGAAAAAATACTCGCGTCCGTGTTTTTCGCCGGGACGCGGTGGCCGCGTGGTGGTTGAAATCGATAGATTCAGACCTTTTTCCTTGGACAGCAAGGCGTTGACCAGCGTCGATTTGCCAGCGCCCGACGGCGCTACAACCATGAATAAACTACCGGAATACATTGTAGGGGAAGGCATCGTCATCCTGTTAAATGGGGTCGGTGTGTTAAATGGGGTCGGTGTCGAATTGATCTATTCGAATCGATTTGTTTGAATTGTTCTATTTTGAATAAGTCATCATTTTAAACTTTCAACGAAGAAATTTCCTGACATTGCGGCAAAAATTGGGCATTTTTCAGGAAATATTGCGTCGTTTCAACTCATTCTCGCGATTATTCGAGGTTTTGCACCTGTTCGCGCATCTGCTCGATCAATAGCTTCAAAGCCATTGCCGCATCGGACAATTCCTTGACCGCAGCCTTCGAACCGAGCGTATTGGCTTCGCGGTTCAATTCCTGCATCATGAAGTCGAGCCGCTTGCCGAGCTGGCCGCCTTTTTTCAAAATATGGCGGGTCTCGAGCAGGTGGGCGGCCAGGCGCGACAGTTCTTCGGCGACATCGATCCGGATCCCGTACAGCGTCACTTCCTGGCGGATGCGCTCGGCCGCTTCCTGCTGCGACAGCGTTTGCGTGGCCTCCGGCTTGGGATTGGCCAGCCCCAGTGCTTCCTGCATGCGGGCGATCGCTTTTTGCTGGAATTGCGATACCAGTTGCGCAATCAGCGGCGTGATGCGGACCACGATTTCATCCATGGCCGTGATGCGCGACAGCAGCATCGCATTCAGTGCCTCGCCTTCGCGTGCCCGGCTGTCGATGAAGTCGCGCAAAACCTTTGCCATGAGGCTATTGGCATCCTGTACCAGGGTGTCGCCCGCGATCTGGGCTTCTTCGATGATGCCGGGCCAGCGCAGGATTTCGGCCACCGATAGTGCGGCGGCGTCGGGAAACTTGCTTTTCAGTTCGGCCTGCAGATGCATCAAACTCGATAGCAGCGCGCCATTGATTGACTGGCTTTCGCCGTCCGCATTCTTGCGGCCGAAACTGACGCGGATCTCGACCTTGCCGCGGGTAATTTTTGCCATCAAGGCATCGCGCAGCGCCGGTTCGAGCGCGCGCAAGTCGTCGTTAATCCGGAATTGCAAATCCAAAAAGCGTGAATTGACACTTTTGATTTCTATCGTCAGGGTTCCTGCGCCAGTTTCCGCGCTACCCACGGCATAGCCGGTCATACTACAAATGGTCACGTCGCACCTCGGTAATATCTTTACAAATCACAGAATTATCCACACAATCAGCGCTACTGATGGTTAGGGCTTGTTGGAAACATTATGGCTGCACAGAACAACGCTTCGTTGCCGGACGGATTGGAAGTAGCCGGTTATCGTATTGTAAAGAAAATCGCCTCTGGCGGGTTCAGTATTGTATACCTGGCATATGACGGCGATGGCAATGCGGTGGCAATCAAGGAATATCTTCCCAGTGCGCTGGCACTGCGCCAGCCGGGCGAACTGACGCCCGTGATTTCAGCGGCCAATTTGCCGGTATTTCGCCTTGGTTTGAAATGCTTTTTTGAAGAGGGCCGGGCGCTGGCCAGTATTTCGCATCCGAATGTGGTGCGGGTTCTGAATTTTTTTCGCGCCTACGAGACCGTCTATATGGTCATGGCCTATGAATCGGGCCGCTCTTTGCAGGAACACATCCAGCGTCAGCAGACGGCCCGCAAAGCCGAGCGGCTGCGCCTCGGCACGGCCGAGGTGGTGTCCGAAATGCTGCCGGAGCGCGTCATTCGCCATGTGTTCGCCCAGCTTATCAATGGCTTGCGCGAAGTGCATGCCTGCCAGTTGCTGCATCTCGATTTAAAGCCAGCCAATATTTATTTGCGGCTCGATGGGACGCCGATCTTGCTCGACTTCGGCTCGGCCCGGCAAGCCTTGAAAACCGACTTGCCCAAGCTGGTGCCGATGTATACGCCCGGTTTTGCGCCGCCTGAGCTGTATGTCAAGACCGCCAGCCTGGGGCCGTGGTCCGACATCTACAGCCTTGGGGCATCGATGTTTTGCAGTATGACCGGGGTGCCGCCGCAACCGGCCGATGAACGCAAGACCGAAGACAATATGGATCGCCAGTTCGACAAGCTGAGCGGCATTTATTCGCTCGATTTGCTGGCCCTGGTGCGCTGGTGCCTGGCGGTCGAACCGTTGGCGCGGCCGCAAAGCCTGTTTGTATTGCAAAAGGGGCTGGCCGAGATGGCGCCGCTGGCAACGACGCGGGCGGCGGCGGGCGGCCTGACCCGAAAACTCGGCAGCGCCTGGCAATCGCTGTTTGGCCGCCGGGTCGAGGGTCCCAATGAATCGTAGGGCCAATGGTGGCGCCGCGCGGCGGCGATATGATCGATATAATTTATCCGCCCCAGTGGGGCGACAATAGTCATGCAATTTTCTGTATATCAAGATAGCCTGATTGGCGGGCGCCGCAGCAACCAGGACCGGATGGGCTATCGCTACACCCGCGATGCGCTGCTGCTGGTGCTGGCCGACGGCATGGGCGGCCATATGCGCGGCGACATGGCCGCCACCATTGCGCTGCAAGTGATGGCCAGCCAATTTGCGCTGCAGGCCAAGCCTTATCTGAAAAATCCGGCGCAGTTTTTACGCGAGGGTTTTTTTGCGGTACACCACGAGATCCACCGTTACCGGGCGCTGCAGAATTTGCCGGAGACGCCGCGCACCACGCTGGTGGCCTGCCTTATCCAGCACGGACAGGCGATCTGGGCCCATTGCGGCGATTCGCGCCTGTATTGGGTGCGCAATGGCGACATCGTGGCGCGTACGCGCGACCACTCGCATCTCGAACACCTGATTGCCGAGGGCAAGGTCGACCTCGCCGAAAGCGATAACTGGCGCGACCGCCATACCTTGTTCAGCTGCCTCGGGGCGCCGGCCTTGCCTGAAATCGCCATTGCCGAGGCGGTCAGCCTGAAACCGGACGACATGCTGCTGCTGTGTTCAGATGGACTGTGGTCGGTATTGCCAGATACGCAATTAATTGATGGTTTGCTGCACGGGACGCTGGAACAGGCGGTGTCGGCGCTGCTGCACAACGCCACCACGCTGGCCGGCGAGGCCAGCGACAATTGCACGGCGCTGGCATTGCGCTGGATTGGCGACGACATCGCCAGCGAGTCCGACGACGCGCCGCCGACACTGTTGATCGACGATTTCGCCGCCAGCGTGGCGGCGCGCTTCCAGGCTGGCGCTGCGCAGCCGGCTGGCGCTGCCTCCGGCGCGTTGTCCGGCGCGTTGTCCGGCGCTGCAGCAGCCAAGGCGGTGACGGCCGATACGCTTGTGCCACCGGCTTTGCCCGACAAGACGGCCGAGTCGAGTTTCGAAGCAGCTTTTGCCGCCGAGTTCGGCGTCGCGCTTTCTGCTACCATTGCGGCCTCGCCAGCGGCGGCGCCGATGCCGCCGAGCGAAACCGAGATCGATCAGGCCGTCGCCCAATTGCGCGAGACCATCGTCCATTCTTCCCGTACCGATAGATAGAACATACCATGACAAATGCACTACGCCCGAGCGGCCGCCGCAACGATGCCTTGCGCCCGATTACCATCACGCGCGACTTTACCAAACATGCCGAAGGCTCGGTCCTGATCGAATGCGGCGATACCAAAGTGATCTGTACTGCCAGCATTGAAGACCGCGTGCCGGGATTTTTGAAGGGCAAAGGGCAGGGCTGGCTGACGGCCGAATACGGCATGCTGCCGCGCTCGACGCATACCCGCATGGACCGCGAAGCCGCGCGCGGCCGGCAATCGGGGCGCACCCAGGAAATCCAGCGCCTGATCGGCCGCTCGCTGCGCGCCGCTTTCGATCTGGAAGCTTTCGGCGAACGCACGCTGCACCTCGATTGCGACGTCATTCAAGCCGACGGCGGCACCCGCACCGCGTCCATTTCGGGCACCATGGTGGCCGCTTACGATGCGTTTTCCAAGCTGGTGGCGGACGGCGTGATTGCGGCTGTGCCGGTCAGGAATTTTGTGGCAGCGATCTCGGTCGGCGTCTACAAAGGCGTGCCGGTGCTCGATCTCGACTATCCTGAAGATTCCGATTGCGATACCGATATGAATATCGTGATGACCGATGCCGGCCATTTCGTCGAGGTGCAGGGCACGGCCGAAGGCGCCGCCTTTGATCGCCAGGCCATGAACAGCTTGCTCGACCTGGCGCAGGGCGGCATCAAGGACATTATCGCAATGCAGAAAAAGGTTTTGGGCTTGTGAGCATCATGGCAAAAAAAATTGTGCTGGCATCGAATAATGCCGGCAAGCTCAAGGAATTCAACGCCCTGTTTGCCGCGCTCGATTTTTCGGTGCATGGGCAGGGCGAGTTCGGCGTGCCCGAAGCGCCCGAGCCGTTTCACACCTTTGTCGAAAATGCCTTGGCCAAAGCGCGTCATGCGGCGCGCATCACCGGCCTGCCGGCGCTGGCCGACGATTCCGGCATTTGCGTCAATGCCCTGGGCGGGGCGCCGGGCGTGTATTCGGCGCGCTTCGCGGGCGAGCCGAAATCGGACCTGCGCAACAATCAAAAATTGATCGCCGAACTGGCGCCGCATGCCGACAAGTCGGCTTATTATTATTGCGTGCTGGTGTATCTGCGCCATGCCGACGATCCGCAACCGGTGATTGCCGACGGCCGCTGGGACGGCGAAATTGTCGAGGTCGCGCGCGGCGAGAATGGCTTTGGCTATGATCCGCATTTCTGGCTGCCGTCCCAGCAATTATGCGTGGCGCAACTGGACGCGGAACTGAAAAACAGCTTGTCGCACCGTGGCCAGGCGATGCGGGCGCTGCTCGGGAAATTGCAATGAGCGCAGATGGGCGCAATGGGCGAAGCGGCGGGGGCAAGAGCCGCGGGGTCGGAAAAATCATTGCGATTGAGCCGGCAGCGGGCGGCCGGCGCGCGTCTTCCGCGGCATCGGCGCGGCTCGGCGCGGCGGCTGGCTTCGATAGCGTGGCCGGCACGGCTGCGCATTATCTGCGCCCCGGCAGCTTGCAGCTGGCGGCGCTGCCGCCCTTGTCCTTATACATTCATTTTCCATGGTGCGTGCGCAAATGCCCGTATTGCGATTTCAATTCGCATGAAGTCAAGGGCAGCTTTCCCGAAGACGACTATCTCGATGCGCTGCGCCTCGATCTGGAAGCGGCCCTGCCGCTGATCTGGGGCCGCAAGATTCATACGGTATTCATAGGCGGCGGCACGCCGAGCCTGCTGTCGGCCCAGGGCCTGGACCGTCTGCTGTCGGATGTGCGCACCTTGCTGCCGCTCGACAGCGATGCCGAAATCACGATGGAAGCCAATCCCGGAACCTTCGAAGCGGAGAAATTCAAAGCCTACCGTGCCAGCGGCATCAACCGTTTATCGATCGGCATTCAAAGCTTTAACGGTGCCCATCTGAAGGCGCTTGGCCGCATCCACGACGAGCACGAGGCACGGCGCGCCATTGAAATTGCCCATGCCAATTTCGATAATTTCAATCTCGATCTGATGTATGCCTTGCCGGGCCAAACCCTGGCCCAGGCCGGCGAGGATATCAGCGCCGCCATCGCCAGCGCACCGTCGCATCTGTCCCTGTATCACTTGACGCTGGAAGCCAACACTTATTTTGCGAAATATCCGCCGTCGGTGCCCGATGATGACGCCAGCGCCGAAATGCAAGACATGCTGCAAGAGCGGCTGGCCGCGGCCGCGTATGCCCAATATGAAGTGTCGGCCTATGCGCAGCCGGGACGGCAGGCGCGCCACAATCTCAATTACTGGCATTTTGGCGATTATCTCGGCATTGGCGCCGGCGCCCATTCGAAGATTTCCTTTCCTCACAGAATTCTGCGTCAAATGCGCTACAAACAGCCGAAGGCCTATATGGAGCAGGCGCGGCTGGCCAGCCCTGTACAGGAAGAGCTGGAAATCGCTCCCGCCGAGCTCGGCTTCGAATTCATGCTGAATGCCTTGCGCCTGCCGGGCGGTTTTGCGCCGCCCCTGTTTGCCGAGCGCACCGGCTTGAGTCTGACCGCTATCGGCGCCACGCTCGAGCAGGCCGAACAGCGCGGGATGTTGTATCGGGACCACACGATCATCCGGCCAACCGAGCTTGGGCAGCGGTTTTTAAATGATTTGCAACAGATGTTTTTGAGCGATGAGTAAAATGGAATGGCTTTTGGGTAACAAATTGCAAAGCCATCGCTGCTTGATTTAGGTATAATGCCGGCTCAAACAGGAAGCGTGGCCGAGCGGTTGAAGGCACCAGTCTTGAAAACTGGCGACGGGGCAACCCGTTCGTGAGTTCGAATCTCACCGCTTCCGCCAGAATTGTGAATAAGCCCTTGATGTTGAAGGGCTTTTTTCATGCCTGGAAGAATTGTCCGATTTTGGCTGATGTGTTTGGCCCCTGATTGCGGTATTTCTGCGGGGCAATTTAAGACATGGCTTGCCTTCCCGTGGACCGAGTGCCAGCCGGCATTGTGAGGCCAATTGCAGGCCAATTTCCTTGTTGGTTTGAAATTGCATGTTCTGTTGTTGTCGCGTAGCATCCGTGCGTTGCCTTTTGGCAGACCTGATGCTATTGGAAAATTTTCAAAGGAGTTAAATGAACACCCAAATACCACCAACCACACAAACGCGTTCGTTTGCCACGGTTGCGTTGATCGAGCTGTGGGAGCGTTTTGGCTACTACGGCATGCAAGCGTTGATCGTTTATTTCATGGTGCAACGTCTCGGCTTCGACGATAGCCGGGCAAATATGGTCTGGAGCGCGTTCGCTGCGCTGGTTTATGTGTCTCCCGCCATCGGCGGTTGGGTCGGCGACAAGGTCCTGGGGACCAAGCGCTGCATGTTCCTCGGTGCATTTATCCTCAGCATCGGTTATGCCTTGATGGCCGTGCCAAGTGAAAACACCTGGTATATCTTTTCCACGCTCGGCGTGATTGTTGTCGGTAATGGTTTGTTCAAACCGAATGCCGCCAATCTGGTTCGCAAAATTTATGAAGGCGACGATTCGAAGATCGATAGCGCCTTTACCTTGTATTACATGTCGGTCAACGTCGGTTCGACCGTGTCGATGCTCGCTACGCCATGGATCAAGGATTACGTCAATGAAACCTACGGCAATGGCCTCGGCTGGCATGCGGCGTTTGCCGTCTGCAGCGCCGGCCTGATCATAGGTTTGTTCAATGTATTGCTGATGCGTCATACCTTGAGTCATATCGGTTCGCAGCCTGACGAAAAACCGTTGCGCATCATGCGCTTGTTGATGGTACTGACCGGCGGTCTGGTGATCATTGCCTCTTCCGCTGTGATTTTGCAATATCAAAGCGTGGCACGCGCTTTTGTTTATCTGGCAGGCATTGTGGTGCTGAGTATTTTCGCTCACCTGATCCGCAAGAGTGCAGTCAGCGAACGTGCTGGCCTGATCGCGGCGCTGGTGCTGATTTTGCAGACCGTGTTCTTCTTTATCTTCTATCAGCAAATGTCGACTTCTTTGTCCTTGTTTGCCTTGCGTAATGTCGATCTCGACTTTCAGGTGATGGGCACCCATTTGTGGACCTGGTCGCCGGCTCAGTTCCAGGCCTTGAATCCGATCTGGATCATGCTCTTGAGTCCGCTGCTGGCCTGGGTCTATTCGAGGGCCGGCCGCACCGGCAAGGATTTGTCGATTGCCGGCAAATTCGCGCTCGGTTTTGCCATTGTTGCCATCGGTTTCTTCGTCTATGGCGTCGCCGGACAATTTGCGGTCGCTGGCAAGACTTCCTCGTGGATCATGATCTTCGGCTATGGTTTCTATTCGCTCGGCGAGTTGTTGGTCAGCGGCCTGGGACTGGCCATGATGGCGCGCTATGTGCCCGAGCGCATGGGCGGCTTCATGATGGGCGCGTATTTCGTCGCTTCCGGTATTTCGCAATACCTGGGCGGTATTGTCGCCAATTTTGCCAGCGTGCCGCGTGACATCGTCGATCCTATGCAGACCTTGCCGATTTATACCAACTTGTTTACCAAGCTCGGTTTTGCCGCCATTGTTTGTACGCTGATTGCTCTGGCTGCCTTGCCATTGATGCGACGCCTGACGGCAACCCATCAGTCGCATAACTGAGTCACCAGTTACAAAAGCTGAACTGTAAAGCATAAGCGGGGCATCTGCGCCCCCGATTACAGGCCGTTGTTTCAACGGCCTGTTTTTTTTTTGCCGATTTGCTTCGTCATCTGCTGTTTGATCATCCTCAGTACGGAGTTGCTGCTCAGCATCTATTATTTCTACATGGAAATACAAATTGTCTGGTTTCACTATCTTGAAAAGCGGCAGTGTCTGCGTCATCACCCCATTCACTCATTCATGAAAAGGACGATCAAATGCGCAATTTATTTCAGGTAATTACCGTTATCTTTTTATTCGTTCTGGCCAATACGGCGAACGCCGAAAGCAATCGCGGCTCCAGAATGGATGCCGTGGCAATGGTACAAAAAGCGGCCTTGTATATGCAGGCGCATGGCAAGGAGCAGACGTATGCAGAGGCAAATAATCCGAACGGACAATTCACACGTGGCGACTTGTATATTGCAATTACGGGACTCGATGGCTATGCCTATGCCAATGGCGGCAATGTGCGCCTGGTTGGCCGCAATTTGATCGATATTCGCGATGCCGATGGCAAGTACATCCAGCGCGAGCGTATCGACATTGCCCGCAACAAGGGCAAAGGCTGGCAAGACTATAAATGGGTTAATCCGCTTACGCAAAAGCTGGAAGTCAAATCGATGTATTTTGAAACAGTCGACGGCGTTGTCATCGCTTGTGGCGTCTACAACGATGCATTGGCTGAAAATCAGACCGCTGTCGTGGCCGGCTTGTAATCGCGGCGCCGCGCATGCCGGCCTGGCGCGGCGAACGGTAATGAAACGTAATAAATTCGGGCCTGTGAAAATCCCTCCCATCGTGGAGGGATTTCAATTCATGCGGCAAGGCCCGGTGTCGTCGTCCCAATTTTTTCGCGCCGTCTTGATCTCGCTTCAAACTGCAGGGCTTGTTGTGCCGTAAGAGAGGTTTTGCTTGCTTGGCGCCGTCGCGCAATACTGCAATATGCGCAAGTGAAAAAATTTGACATTCGAAATTTCAAGTCTGATTGCCTGCCTTTCGCGCTAAATCAAAGAACTGATTAACGTCAAGCCGATCGCTAGTGATAAGGCAATAATGACTTGTCGACTTATTTCGGATAAATATCATGCGCATTCGCCTGACTGAAAAAACCATCGAAGAGTTGGTCGTGGCCATCTGCGGCGCCGGGGCCAGCTTGCGTGAAAAACATACCTTGCGCCAGGCTTTATATAGCGTGGTCATGCTGGCAAAAATCGAGCAAAAATCGGATCAACAACGCAAGAGCAAGCCTGTCGACTCAATCACGGCCGCGCAATATAGCCGGCGGCGGACAAAAGCTATTCTGCAGCAGATTGCCGAACGGGCGCAAGGCAAGCAATTAGGCCTGGCCTTCGATCAAATCGAGCGTAGCGAAAGCGAATGACATCGCGGCCGCAAAGCCCGTTTCAACTTTGATTTGCTGGCCTGACTGCTGCGCCTGAAAACACGGCAATACGAATTTTTACATAACGGCAATATTGTTGATGCAATGCCCGCATCATGATGGCCAGATTTTGCCGCCAGCATATCGAATGCAACTCCACCTGACGCTATCGTCACGGTCTGATGGTACAAATTGAGGCGACATTTATTCAGCCGGCAATCGGGCGCAGTCACAAACTTATCCCGCCAGCGCCGTGTCAGCGCGCCTTGGACAGGATTAGCAGCCAGCGGCGCAGCAACAGGATTTCCAGGTGACCAGCCTCAAGGCCGGCACCGCATTCGATAATGGGATTGACATGATAGTAACGCTTGCGGAAATCGCGGCAGATGAATAACTCGCGTTTGCCAAATCGCATTGTGAACGACATCGGTGCATATTCAAGGCCGAAGCGCGGGTTGAGTGTGATGGACAAGTGAGTCATGGCAATCTCCAAAAAAGTGGTTTCCGCAGGACAGACTGTACATTATCACAGTACTGTTTAAATAAACAGTATTTTTCAATAATCGATAATTTATTTGTTCTTTTGTTGTTTCAGGGACCGCATGACGCATGCGTATCGCTTTGTCGCCAGCCTGACAGGTGAATGTCATCGTACCGGCTATGCATTTCATGCATGTGCCTGTTAATGCGTGTGCGCAAGCTGAGGGCCTGCCTGATGGCAAAATCGTGCTCGGGAACAGCAATTTTTAGGGCGGGGCAGGCGGCAGGCACATTTTTCTGGCGTACGTTTTGGTGTATTGTGTCAGCAGGGCATACTTGATGGATATGATGAGGAATACATGAAAAGATTGATCGCTTTTTGTTTGTTGTTGTCGTCGATTTTGCCTGGTGTCGTGTGGGCGTTTGAAGAGCCGGCGTTTCAATTGCTGGAAAAGTCGAGCGCGATTGAGACGCGTTTGTATAAGCCGGCGCTGATTGCCGAAGTTGAGGTTGAAGGCAATTTCACCGATGCATTCGATCACGGGTTTAAAATCCTGGCCGATTATATCTTGGGAAAAAATATCGCGAAAACGCAGCCAGAGAGTGAAAAAATTGCGATGACTGCGCCGTTTTTGATTCAGGCCGGTGGCGAGCACAGCAGCGCCGCGAAGGATATGGCAAACGATGCGAAGACGCACTGGCGTGTGCAATTTTTTATGCCAGAGCAATATACAGCAGCAAACTTGCCGACCCCTACCGATAGCCGCGTGATCATACGCACATTGCCGGCGAAAAAAGTGGTGGCGCTGGTGTTTTCGGGATGGGCAAGCGAAGACAGGATTAACAGAAAGACTGAAGATTTATGGCATTGGGTAAGCAGTAAAAATCTCAAGACCGTTGGCACCGTCCAACTGGCCCGTTACAACGTCCCGTGGACCGTGCCGTTTTGGCGGCGTAATGAATTGTGGATCGAAATTGAATAGCATAAATTGAGCGTTCAAACGGACCGCCAGTTGCTTGACTCGACCGCGCCGTACGCGACTTGATCGGTCCAATCGGCAAAGTTCAACAGGCCAGGTTTATTGAGCCTGACTCAAGTAGCCTAGCCAGCCAAGCCCAATCATCCTCATCGATGGTCGGGCTTTTTTTGTGACGGCTGCGATATGCCACCTGAGCCATAAGGCATTTTTTCCTGCCGGGCTAGACGCCGCGGCCGCTGATCAGCCTGATCAATATCATGATGACGGCAACGACCAGCAAAATATGGATGAAGCCGCCGATTGTGTAAGACGTGACCAGGCCAAGAAGCCATAACACGATCAAGACGATTGCGATGATATATAGCATGACGATATCCTTTAAATTGTGATGGGAAGTGGGGCGCGCTGTTGATTTGCATTCCCGTCTTTGCCCGCAGCAGGCTGCCGAAAGGCATTCGCCCTTAACAAACAATATGGTTGCCAAATCGTGTAATTTTGACCTTGGCTTGATTATCTCTGTTGCAACAGCGCCCTTCTGTACGCTTGCGTACATAGTCAATGCGTTATCGGGCCGCGTCATATCAGCTGGCCGGCTAAGGACTTGTTGTCGGCTTTTCTGATCATCGGCGCCACGCCGCGCGGTGGCCCGCTCTTTGCCAATCTGTGCGTCAGCGTACATACTGCCGGAGCGATTCTGCGTAGTCTGGCCATGTATCATATTGATGCCTTTGCCGGCGCCTTGCCGGCATTGCGAAAGCACGTTTTGTCACGGATTGCTTCAAGATGTACTTTCTCTTCCTTCTTATGTCGGCATGGCCGCGGCGGATCGCTTCATGAGTGTCGTGCGAGCGGCCCTGGCTGATAATGGGCTGGCAGCGGCCTTGCCACCCGATGAGTTGCAGCGCCTGAGCAGCAGTGCCGATTATTTATCGGTGGTTCACGGCGATATCCTGTATCAGAGCGGGCAGGCATTCGACTATGTGTATTTTCCTTTCGATAGTCTGATCGTGCTGCTGGCCAGCACCGATCACAATATGACGCTGGAGGTCGGGCTGATCGGCCGCGAAGGCATGCTTGGCGCGCCGATCGCCTTGGGAGAGCAGATTTCCCAGACCCGGGCCGTGGTGCAAAAAAGTGGCGGCGTCGCACGCGTCGCCGTGCCTCAATTTTTGCGGATACTGAACAAGAGTTCGCGCTTGCGGCGGGCCACCTACCATAACGCTGGCGCCTTGCTGGTACAGGCTGTGCAGACGGCCTTGTGCAGCCGTTTCCATGTGCTCGAGGCGCGCCTGGCGCGTTGCCTGCTGATGACGCGCGACCGTTTGCAGTCGCCGTCTTTTCATATGACTCATGAATTTCTGGCGCAGACGCTTGGCGTGCGCCGCGTTGGCGTGACCAAGGCCGCCAGCCTGTTTCAGCGCCATAATCTGATCAGCTATAGCCGGGGCGACATCACCATTCTCGATGATGGCGGACTGGAGGCGGCGGCATGCGATTGCTATCGTGTCGTCCGCCAGCTTAACGATGCGACCTGAGCGATGCAACCTGAGGTCATCATCGTTGAACGCAAAAAAACGCGCAACCGGGAGATTGCGCGCAATGTGACACGAGGAGAAATCTGCGTCGATTCGTCTATTTGGGTTTGACTTGATTGCCTATCAGGCCGCCGACGGCAGCGCCGCCGATTGTGCCGGCTGCGCTGCCATCGGTCAAAATGGCGCCGCCCACGGCGCCGGCGGTGGCGCCGATCGCCGTGTTTCTATCCTGACCGGACATGTTGGCACAAGCGCTCACGCCGCTTATCAGGGCCAGCGCCATGGCATAAGTGGCGAGCTTGGGTATCTTGCTCATCATTGGACCTTTTTAAATAAGGGAAAAATGAACGCCGCTTATTTCAGGCGCATGTCATTTTTGACCGAGACCACACCTTTGACGTTGCGTGCGATTTCAACTGCACGCTGCATGGCCGTGTCCGAGCTGACAAAGCCGCTCAACTGAACGACCCCTTTGAATGTTTCAACATTGATTTCGGTGGCCTTCAGGCTTGGCTCATTGACGATCTCGGCTTTTACTTTGGTCGTGATCAGCGAATCGTCCATGTATTGACCGGTGCTTTCATGGGTCGGGGTTGAGGCGCAAGCGACAATGCCCGTCATCATGACGGCGGCGATCAGTGCGTAAGTCCAGGTAAGCTTTTTCATATGGATACTCCTTGTGTGGTTTGGGGCGCGGTTGATGCTACGACGAAGCAAATGCAAAACGACCGTCGATGTGTTGAGATTAAGCTTTCGACAGGCTCTGGTCTGTGCGCTGGCGTACACAGCCTTAGCATTAAGAAATTAAGCGCGGTAAAGCCGTGCAAAGCCGAGTTTAAAGCCGAGTTTTATTGCGGATGGTCGTGCTTCGCTGCCGCTGTCGTCGGCTTGCGGCGTGCTTGTTGTAATTCGGCGGCGCATTGCGAAGTTTGATTTTCACCGGTATTGACCAGCGGGATTACTGCGGCGACAGGGGCGACCACGGCCAATGCCAGCGCGCTGCCAGCTTTCAGCGCCAGCATGCCTTTGTCGACCCCGACCTGGGCTTGCTTGAAGCTTCCCTTTACATATAGCGGCGAGCGCAGCGTCAGCAAGCGGGCCGATTTCATGCCGGGATTGATTGTCAAATTCAATTGTTCTTGCGCCAGATTGATGTCGCCTGTCAGATGCAGCAAGGCATCATCGGTATCGATGATGAAGGTCCGCGCATGCATGACGCCATCGGTGACGACGAAGTCGCTGGCGGCACAATGCAGGCGAACCTGTTTATCTCCGAATAATTTGCTCAAGACGATATTGCCGACATTTAAACCGATTTCTTCGAGCAGTAATTTCGAGATCGTGCCGGAACCGACGCTGGCCTTGATTTCGCCATTGGCCGCACCCAATAAGGCGGCGATCGAATTGCCATGCGCACTCAGTGCCGCATCGCCATTGAGCTCGCCCAGGCTCGCCTGCATCGGGCGAAATGCCGGGAACAGCTGTTTTAACTGCAAATGGCGGGCCGTGGTGTCGAGTCTTGCCTTGATATCTGCGGCGCGGCCGTCGAGTGTCAGAACCGAATGCAAGGTCCCGCCGGCGGTGGCGAAATCGAGCGGCAACAAGGACAGGACACCGTTATCGAGCCGTATCCTGGTCGTCAATTGATTGATTGGCAGCGCCTTGTCGCGCACGATGGCATGCGCCGTGTATTCGACGTCGGCATCCATGCCGCCCCAACGGCCGACACGGAACGGCTCGACCGGCAATATCTTGTTCGACGGTTGCAGCACGGCGGCCTCGCGCTGGCGTTTTTTTGCATTCGAATCGGCGCCGATGACGGGGGCCAGATCGGCAAACACGAGCTTGTCGGAGACGATGCTGCCGCTGATCTTCGACCTGTGCAGACCGGCATGGAAGGTTGCGCTGCCGGCGAGGTCGCTCGAGCCGACTTTGCCGGTGAATTTGTCGTAGTGCCAGTCGCTGCCCTGAGCGTTGAAACTGGCGCGCAGATGGCCGGCGGTCTGGTAGGCCGGCGTTTCCGGCAATACGATGTCGCTGATCGCATACAGCTTCGCCAGACTGTTGCCGGACAGGCTAAGGTGCAAGTCGAGTGCGGCCAGCGCGCGCGGCCGTATCAATACGCCTTCGGCGGCAAGATGGGTCTGCCCGGCTGAAAAGCTGGCTTTGACTGGAAAGGGCGCGCTGTCGGCCTGCAGCGACAACAGCGAACCGGCCAGGCCCTCGCCGCTTACCTGCTCTTTATTGACGGTGCCGCCCAGCGACCAGCGCAGGCGATAGCCTGGCTGGGCGGTCGTCGGCGTATTGCCGGCAGGCGCATCGCTTGTCTTGATCTCGGCCTTGATGCTGGCGCGCTTGATGGCATCGATCCAGTGTACCGTTCCTTCGCCGAGCGCGATCTGTTCGATGACGACATTCCATGCCGATGCCGCGCGCTTGGGTGGCAAGGTCCAGTTGACCTGGCCATCGAGCGTGCGCACCAGGCGCAGCTGGACCTGCGCCAGTTCGAGCGTCGGAATGTGAACAGTCAGTTGTAACAGGCGCCAGGGATCGATGCTAAACCGCAGCTGGCCGATTTCAGCGGTGGCCTGCGGTGCCGAGGGGGCCGGTGCGGACGAAAATGTGTTCGGATCGCCAATCACGATGTGTTGCGCCGTGATCTGCGGCCAGGGCAGCAGCCGTTGCCAGAATGGCTGTTTGCGATCGGCCGTGGTCCAGTGCACGCGCAAGTCGCCGCGGATGGCCAGCGGGCGGTCGAGCGCGTGGCCAATGCGGCTGGCAAGCCAGGGGCGGGCGTGGTTCCAATCGAACGATGCGACGCCAATCGCAAGCAGCGCGGCCGCGACGGCGACTGCGCACAGACAATATAACAGGATGCGTAGCGGACGGCGGCGTAGCGCACCGGCGCCGGCCGTGGCCAGTGCCGGGTCGCGCGGAGCGGGGGCAGGGATCATAGGAGCGTGGCGCGCTTGATGACGTCGTAATGTCGTTTTAATGCAGTGTACTGCCGGTGCCGAAAATGCCGATCAGGCCGATGACGATCAGATAGAGCGCCACAATGTAATTGAGCAGCCGCGGCACCAGCAAAATGAGGATGCCGGCGATAAGGGCGGCGAGCGGGCCGAGGCTGAGGTGCAGATTCATGGACGCTACTTTCGAATAGGGGACTGGTTGATGATCTGGTGCCGAATCGGAACCGGACTGGTGACGAGCAGCGGCCGGATACGGCGGTGAGCCGAGCCGCCCGCCCGAGCCCGTCCGAGGCGGCCGCCAGGTGTTCAATACATTTGTTCAATACATCTGTTCAATATATCTGTTCAATACATTCGTTCGATGCGCCTGTTTCTCAGACATCGAGGAAGATTGCTGTTCTCGCCGCTCGGCAGCCGGTGTTCAGCGATGCACGATGAGAGACAGCTTACCTTAACAAGTTCAGTCTTAATGTACGCCAGCGCACAGAAAGTCGCGTTCATTTCCGATTGCGTTGCCGCTTCGAGCCAGTGGCATGCAGGCGCCAGCGGGCCGCATGCATGCCCATGCTTGCCGCCATATAGCCGGCAGATTGTATTGCCAGAATGATTTTGATAAATGGTATGCCTATGTGCGTTAGCGAACCGTGCCTGGTGCGTAATGCGCTTATAAAGTAAGCATGCCAATGCCCTGTCCGCCATGTATTTTGCGGACAGATGGATTTTTAAAATAAATGAATGAGGTCCGATATGAAGAAAAACATTTTTCGCCTGCTTGTTGCCGCCAGTTGTTGCACCGGCTTTCTCGCCCTGACTGCCTGTTCCAGTATGAAAACCCCGGCCACGGCTGAAGTTGCGGTGTCGAATGCGGCGGTGAGTAACGCGGCGCAGGCCGATGCGGCCGAGTATGCACCGCAGGAATTGCAATCGGCGCGGCAAAAAATGGCGGCAGCCAATAAAGCCATGGCCGATAAAGACTATGCCACGGCGCGCGACCTGGCCGCACAGGCCCAGGCCGACGCCAAGCTGGCTCAAAGCAAGGCCAATTCCGCCAAGGCCACCACGGCCGCCAATGCAGTACAGGACGATGCGCGCGTATTGCGCGAAGAGCTGGACCGCGCCAGCAAGCAATAAAGCCGCTTGCAGACTGTCTTCATCGCCGTTTAACGGTCCCACTTAAAGGAATCCATCATGAAAAAAATTCGTTTTCTATCCACCTTGCTGCTCGCTTGCGCCGTACTGGCTGCCTGCAGTTCAATACCGCCGCAAAATGTCATGCTCGAAGAAGCGCGCAGCAATTATATGGCCGCGCAAAATAATCCCAACGTGACGCGACTGGCGTCTGCTGAGTTGCAGAGTGCCGGCGTGGCACTGGACCAGGCCAATGCCGCTTTCGCGGCCCGTGACGACAATGCAAAAATCGACAAGCTCGCATATCTGGCCAAACAAAAAATTGCCATCGCCGAAGAAGTGGGCAAGCAAAAGGCGGCCGAAGCGACGGTAAGCGCAGGCGTCAAGGAACGCGATCAACTGCTGTTGCAACAGCGGACGATGGAAGCCGACAATGCCAAAGCGACGGCGCAGGTAGCGCAAAATTCCGCGGCCGATGCGCAAGCGCGCGCGCGTCAGCTCGAGCAGATGCTCAATGATTTGTCGGCGCGTAAGACCGAGCGCGGCATGGTCATTACGCTGAGCGATGTCCTGTTCAATGTCGACCAGGACCAGCTGAAGCAAGAAGGCGTGCGCAATGTGCAAAAGCTGGCTGAATTCATGAAGCAATATCCACAACGGACCGTACTGATCGAGGGCTATACCGATAGTACCGGCAGCGTTGCGCACAACATCGATTTGTCGAATCGCCGCGCCGCTGCGGTACGTGCCACCCTGGTGTCGATGGGTGTGTCGCCGGAACGCATCGCCACCGTTGGCAAGGGCGAGGCCAATCCGGTCGCCAGCAACAATACGCCAGGTAATCGTCAGCTCAATCGCCGTGTCGAAATCGTCCTGTCGGACGACAGCGGCAAAATACCTGCCGGTTGAGTGCGTGTGCGGCGTTGTGTAATGGCGGCCAAAATGGGGGCGAAATTGGTGTAAAAAATAGTGGAACAAATGCGATTTCCGCAACTCCATTGAATGAGCCGATATGCCCCCGGCTGACCGGCCATGGCGACTGAAGCGGGCTTGGCGGTCCGCCGCGTGAAGCTGATTGAAGCTGGCTTATGCCAGCCGGCGCCGGTCGATGTCAGTTCAAGATGGGCTGATTCCTTAATTCATTCATACACGCATTTCAAGAAAGATGAGAGAACATATCATGGACAATTCCACGCCAGCTGGCCGCTCGGCCATCGATACCGAAGCGATTCGCATCGCCGCCAAAAACCTCGACGATGGCGCTGTCACTACCGGTTACGGAGGTAACCGTCTCGAGATTATCAATATGCTCAACAGCGCGCTGGCGACCGAACTGGTCTGCGTACTGCGCTACAAACGCCATTACTTTACGATCAGCGGTCCCGGCAACGGGCCGGTCAAGGCCGAGTTCTTGCAGCATGCGCAAGACGAACAGGGGCATGCCGACCAGATTGCCGAACGTATCGTGCAATTGAATGGCAGTCCCGATTTCAATCCCGCCAATCTGAGCATCAGCAGCCATGCGGAATACGATGACTCGAGCGATATGCAAGCGATGATCAAGGCTAACCTGATTGCCGAACGGGTGGCGATCGAAGCCTATCGCCAGATGATCGCCAAGATTGGGGACAGCGATCCGACGACGCGTCTGATGCTGGTTGGCATCATGGCGGTCGAAGAGGAGCATGCCGACGATATGCGGGATCTTCTCGCCAAATAATTTTTTTCCGGGAGTTGCACAATGCATCAAGTAAATATGAAAGTAGTCAATCAAGATATGAAAACCTTGCTGACAGACGCGCAAACGCTTTTCTCTGATGCGGCGGCCATGACGGGTAGCAAAGCTGACGAGTTACGCAGCAAAGGCATGGAAATGCTCGAGCAGGCGCGCGAAACAGCGCAGAATTTTCAGCACGATGCATTAAAAAACGGCAAAAAACTGGTCTCGCAAAGTGAAGCCTATGTGCAGGAAAACCCCTGGGTCTCAATCGGCATTGCCGCAGGCATTGGCGTTTTGCTGGGAGCTGTGCTGGTGCGGAAAACCTGAAATTACGCCGGCCTTCGATGGCACGCATACGCCTGTTGTCCACGCTAGTCGCGTGGCATTCGGCTCGCAACAGCCAATTTTGCAACAGTCCGTATTGCAATATGCACATATTGCATATGCCGATGTCGCAATAGCCAGTTCGTCATAGCCAATTTGCAAGCATGCTTGTAAATTAGGCTATGCTATGTTTGTCCGAAGGCACCGCCTTTGCATCCGCCTATCCCAAGCCATGAAAACCATCGAAAAAAAACAATTGAAACCGGCCGGCAACCGTATTGTTCTTGTATTGCAGGGGGGAGGGGCTCTTGGTGCCTATCAGGCCGGGGTTTATCATGCCTTGCATGAACATGGCTTGACGCCCGATTGGGTGGTGGGCACTTCGATCGGCGCCATCAACGCGGCACTCATTGCCGGCAACAAAGTGCCCAGGCGCATCGAGCGTCTGCGTCAGTTCTGGGATTCGGTTTCGCACGCCGACCTGATGGACATGAGCCGGCTGCCCGATCAGGCGCGTCTGACCAATGTGCGTTTGTCGACGCTCGATACCATGCTGCGTGGCGTGCCGGGTTTTTTCAAGCCGCGGCTGTTCAGCCCTTTTGTCGCCGGCCTTGAGGTGGACGCCGAACAGGCCAGTTTTTATGATACGGCGCCGCTGCGCGAGACGCTCGAGGAATTGATCGATTTTTCATACCTGAATGCGGCTGGCGGCACCCGGCTGTCGGTCAATGCGCTCAAGGTCCAGACCGGTGAGTTGCGTAGCTTCGACAGTGCGCAGCAAACCATCACGGCCCAGCACATCATGGCGAGCGGGGCTCTGCCGCCGGGCTTTCCTGCCGTGCGTATCGACGGCCAGCTGTACTGGGATGGCGGCCTGTATTCGAACACGCCTTTGGAGACCGTGCTCGACGATCAGCCGCACGTCGATACGCTCTGTTTCATGGTCGATTTATGGAGCGCCGACGGCGAAGAGCCGACGACGCTCGATGAGGTGCAGACAAGGCAAAAGGATGTGATGTTTGCCTCGCGTACCAAGCGTCATATCGAGGCCTATGTCGGCAAGCATAAATTGCAGCATACCTTGCGGAAAATGCTGGCCGAGCTGCCGCCGAAATCGCGGGCCAATATCGACCCCGAGATGGTGCAGGGCCTCGGCTGCGACAGCACCATGCATCTGGTGCGCCTTTCCTATGCCGGCCGCGATTGGCGCCTGGCTTCCAAAGATATCAATTTTTCCGCCGGCTCGGTGCGCTGGCGCTGGGATCAGGGCTATGCCGATGCCAGCCGCGCGATCGAGCAATCGGACTGGATGACCGTGGTTTCCGAAGATACCGCCTTGGTTGTGCATGAATTGGCGCCTGCGGCCCAGCCTGAGGTCCAGCCTGAGGTCCAGCCTGAGGCCTGAGGCCACGGCCTTGGCTGCGGTCCCGGCAGCCTTCGCTGCCGACCGCAGGCTGCCGCGCATTTAGATGTCGAGACAGCAAAGCGACGGCTGCCAGGCCAAATGAACGGTCACGGGGCAATATCATGCTGGACCGGCAGGGCCGCGGCCCATTTCATAGCCGGCCGGTCAGAAGCATGATGATTAATACCAGGATCAGCAGTCCACCGATTCCGCTTGGCGCATAGCCCCAGTTGCGACTATGCGGCCAGGTTGGCAAGACCCCGATCAGGGCGAGAATTAAAATGATGATTAAGATCGTACTCATGAACAGCTCCTGGGAATAGCGCCGCAGCGCCCGGTAGTGCAAGGCGCGGGCGGCGCCACTCGAAAGTGTCGCCGCCCGCGAAAGTGAGGTTTTTTAAATCTGCTCAGTAGCGATAGACATGCTTGTTTTGCACGCTGACGCGGTCGCCTATGCGCAAATCGGTAATGCTGTCTTGCACGATGCTGACGAAGCCGCCGTTATCGAGGCGCACGCCGATTTGATAGGCGTCGCCCGCTTGCTTGTTCTTTTCGATCTGATTGCCAGCCACGGCGCCGCCGACCGCCCCGGCAACGGTGGCCGCAGTTCTGCCGGTGCCGCCACCGACCTGATTGCCGAGCAGGCCGCCAACGAGGCCGCCGACAATGGCGCCGGCGCCGCTGGGGTTGCTGCTGCCGCGGACGATTTCAATCGACTCGATCCGGCCATAGGTGGCCGAGGCCGCCGGCGCCGACGAATAGCCTTGATCCGGACGCGGCTCGCCTGGCGCTTGCGTTGCGCAGGCGCTCAGGGTGCCCACCGCAACCATGGCGCACAGAGACAAGCGCAACGCAGTAATCGATGGTATATGACGTGATTTCATGATGCCTCCCCAATTAAGAGTGCCAAGATTAAGGGAGCGCACGCTATATGTCTGTACGCTAACGAACTTTCATTTTTATCAACGGAAATGGCGCGGCCTCGTGCAGGCGCGTTATCATGGCCATTCCGGCGGCCGGACTGCATCGGATCGTATGTTTGTTAGCGTACAGAGTTTCAAATAAGGAATGCGCAACACTGCCGTTCTTGATGCCTGCCGCTTTCTGCACGTTGAAATATGATTTTTGATTTTCGCCAATCGCAGGCAATTGCCTGCCTCTGCTTTTTTGTGTGGGATGGCAAGCGAGCGGGCGCATCAATATATCTGTGAATCGATTTTTATCAGGGGAAAATAATGAAAATACTACAACGATTAAGTAAATATCTGCTGATTGCCGTCTTATGCTCTCTGGCCGCATGCGCCTCGACCGCCAACCGTGAAGGAACGGGTGAATTCGTCGATGATGCCGTTATCACGACCAAGGTCAAGGCCGCAATTTTCAATGAACCGATGTTGAAGTCGACTGAAATCAGTGTCAACACCTTTAAGGGGCAGGTGCAGTTGAGCGGCGCGCTGCGTTCGGCGGCGGCGATCGCGAAGGCGGTCGAAGTGGCGCGTAGCATAGGCGGGGTGAAATCGGTCAAGAACGATATGCATGTGAAATAGTACTTGCCGGCACCGCGTATGGCGGTATTATTGTTTACAATCAACATGCGCCGGCTTTTAGCGGTGAAATGCGATGATGCGATAGAATTAATTGTAAAACTGAAAGATGTGTACGGTCTCGATCTCGATGCTTCGGCCAGTTACCGTTTGACAGATAAAAAATAACAGGAGAGGTTGACCATGTTCGAAGCACGGCGCGAGCGTGTACAGCATAGTATTGAGTTACCGCTGGCGGTAGATGAATGTCTGCCTTTATTTACGCCAAAGGGCAAGTACTGGTGGGTTCCTGCCTGGAATCCCCGTTTCGTGTTTCCGGCAGATGGCGAGATGATGGTCGGCATGGTGTTCACAACCGGCGAGATGGATGAGGAGACTTACTGGACGCTGGCCGATTACGATCGCCTGCAGCATCGCGCACTGTATAGCCGCATTACCCCGGGCGGGCGTGTGGTTCTGGTCGAGGTGCGCTGCAGCGCGCTCGATGCCGCTACGACGCGGGTCGAGGTCGAGTACGCGCTGACCGGCCTGAGCGACGCCGGCAATAATGCGATCGATGCATTTATCGAGGATTACCAGCCGATGATAGAGAACTGGCGCACCCTGATTCTGGCCGGATTGCCGCAATGGACGGCATTCGTGAAACGTTAGGCTTAGGGGCGCTCGCCCGAGGATCTGGCCGATGAAGAAAACCCGCACATGTGCGGGT
>JAIZVZ010000089.1 GCA_021768485.1 Oxalobacteraceae bacterium
TCGAATCTCACCCTTTCCGCCATAAATTCAAGTAGCACGCATCAGAAAAAAAGCCGCCTTCGGGTGGCTTTTTTTTCGTCCGTCGGGTAGAAATCTGTAACCGTTATCGAATCTTTCGGATCATTGCCTGCAATGTCTCTTGTGTCAGGAGACTGTAACGGCGCGTCGAGCGCTCGTCCTTGAGCCGCAAAACTTGATCAACCGTGTGCAGGTCAAGTCCGCTATTGATCATGTGCGACGCAGTGTTGTAGTGCAGGTCATGGACATGCCGGTGCTTATATCCAGCGGCGTCCCTTGCAATCGTCCAAAGCCTTTGGAGCTACCTGGTGGGGGCTTGTTAATTCTTTGGCTTTTCCATCGATTGTGCTGATGGCGTCGTTTGCGTCTCTGAATTATTGGCGGGTTTTATTGCTTCATTTGCTGCCTGCACAGCCTTCACCGTACTTTCTTTTTGCACGCTTATCTGAAGAGCACTGGCTGCTTCAATTGCAGTTTGCGCTTTCGTAAGAACCTCCTTCGTGGCTGCTATGTTAGCAGCAGCCGTGTTAGCCGCTTGCTGGGCCGCTGCTTCTGCTATTGGATCGTTTCTTGATCTTGCTGCCTTAAGTTCATCTTGCGCCTTGGCTTGCAAGGTGGTCGCTTTTGCTAGTGCAGTCGCAGCATTTTGTAATGTCTGGACTGCCTCATCGTAGCCTGATGTTGTATCAGACGCGTTTGCGATGGGGGGCGTCAATCTGCAGTATTCTTCAACCTTACGGTAAAAAAAAATTGCGTCGGCTTCATTTGCTTGATTGTCTGCTTTATCAAGTAGCGGTTGAATTTCTTTTTTGAACTTTTCATAAGCCAGATTTCTTGCGCTTGCCCCCATCCCTTCCTGGTTCCAAGCATATTGCATTCCATTAACTGCGCCAGATACACCGCCGAATGCAGCAATCAATGTTCTTGATGCGCTTGCGGAAGCAGAGAGCCCCGGAACTATGATGGAGCCTGCCACCACGCCAATAGCGGAAAGGCCTAATTGCACGCGTGCCGAGATTTTAGTGTCACCGCGAAGCGTGCTTGACAAAGTGGTGCATTCTCCTACTGCCGTTTCCCGGGACTTCATTCCGAGTGAATTAGAACTCGTTTGCCACGTCAGTTTAGACTCTGGCGTGGTAGACCCCTCATTCTCAGCCGCAGCGCCATCTGCCGTCAACGAGCAATAATAAAATGAGATTGACGCCATGACTTTCGCCGCGTTTTTCCATGATGAAATCCCCTTGAGATGATTCATTTAATTCCTTTTTTATTTTGAATTTGCATCGTCCGAAAATCCGAAAGCAAATCAGTTTTTCAAAATTGAGGGGGGCGAGATGGTTATTAAAATTATGGCGGTGTTTTAGATTGGTAAAAATAGATTAAGGCCGTAGCCGCATGTTGATGCCAGGGCAGAACAGAAAGGCCCTATTGCTCAGTTAACCGTACTATTTTCTGGTAGCGGGTCAATTGAGAGAAATCAGATGGAGAAGCGTATTAAGAATTAATCCATTTATCGGCTGTGGGGCCTGCGGCAGAGGTGTGTATTGCAGCAATATTGCATTGATGTAATTTTTTGAGCGTGTGAATTATTGGCTGGTAAATCAAAACGCGACATACAAATTTAGATTCCAAGCAAGTATCCAAGAAGTTCTAAAAGCAGACGCAAGAGGCATAAAAATCAGTTCTGCCAGAACATGAGGAAAATCAAGTCTGGGAATATAGTATTTTCATTTTGTGATGCGCGGATCAAGGCAATTGAAATTGCTGTCAGCAGTGCCTGCGACGGGCCGAGACGCGTGGCGCTTCCGCGCGCCCGCCAAAGGTCGTTAGCGCAACACTTTATTGCGAATGATTCGCATTTATTGTAGGATGGCAAACTATTGCCTTTTCCCTCAATTCTTTTCGAGTCTTTCGCCCCATGTCCAGCAGCCGTCGCCCGCATCATTGTCATCGCCCCCATCTTTTGCCACTTTGCCTTGCCATCTCGTTGGTCTATGCGCCATACGCTGCTCATGCTCAGGAGGTCGATGAGAAAGAGTTGCAGGCCGTGAAAATCACGGGCGTGCGGGCCGACGGTTTTGTGCCGAAGACGGTGGAGGCCGGCAGTTTCCGCGGCGCCGACATCATGGACGTGCCGTCGACGGTCAACGTCATCACGCGTGAGGTGCTCGAATTGCAGGGTGCCGCCGGCCTGTACGATGCGGTGCGCAACACCGCCGGCGTGACGCGCCAGCAAAACGGCGGCGACACCTGGGATCAGCTCGTGATCCGCGGTATGGCAGTCGAAAACCGCACCAATTACCGCCTCAACGGTTCGCTGCCGATCATGAATTTCTCGCAAGTGTCGATGGAAGACAAGGAACGCGTCGAAGTGCTCAAGGGCGCCACCGCCTTGTATTATGGCTTTACCTCGCCGGCCGGGGTCGTCAATTTCGTCAGCAAGCGCGCCGGTTCGACGCCGGTCACCAGCGTTGGGCTGATGCTCGACGATAACGGCAGCGCCGTCACCTCGGTCGACCTCGCGCGCCGGTACGGCGAGCAGCAAGAGGTCGGGGTGCGCGTCAATGCCGCCGGCGGCACGCTCGGTTCGATGCTCGACAATGTCGGCAACGGCAACCGCAGCTTTTTCTCGAGTGCGCTGGACTGGCGCGTCAATTCGCGCCTGTTGCTCAAGGCCGATCTCGAATATGACCGCCGCCGCGTGACCGAAGAGGCCGGCGTGACGCTGCCTGCGGCCGTCAACGGCGTGATCACGCTGCCGCGCGCGGTCGATCCGCGCAGCCTGGTCGGTCCCGACTGGGCCTTGTTCAAGACCACCACCAAAAACGGACAGGTGCGGGCCGATTATGCGCTGAGCGACGACTGGGCACTGACCGTCGAGGCCGGACATTCGGAAACGGCGCGCGAGCGCAATCTGGCGATATTCCGCTTCACCAATGCGGCGGCCGTCAACACGGGCGCCGGCAGCATCACCGGCAATATGCAGCATCTGGTCGTCGATTCGACCATGTTGCGCACCGAATTGTCGGGCACCGTGCAGACCGGGCCGATCAAGCATGAGACCGTGTTCGGCCTCAGCCGCAACGACAAGAGCCAGGATGCGATTTACCAGGTCAGCTACACGATTGCCTCGCAAAACATCTACAATCCGCAGCCGGTGACCAAGGTCACGATCGGCGCCTATCCGAGTTCGCCGACCACGGCGGCGCTGTCGACGCGCGACAGCGGCCTGTATGCGCTCGACCGCCTGAGCTTTTCGCCGCAATGGCAAGTCGTGGCCGGGCTGCGCAGCGACAGTTACCGCAGCGATCAGGGCAGCAGCCACTATGACGTCAGCAAGACGACGCCGATGGCGGCGCTGATCTTCAAGCTGACCGGCGATATCTCGTTCTATACTTCGGCCTCGCAAGGCCTGGAGGAGGGCGAGACCGCGCCTACCGGCAGCGCCAACCAGGGCGTGCACATGGCGCCCGGCGTCAGCCGGCAAAAGGAACTCGGCGCGCGCTGGCGGGTGCCGGGCGGCACCTTGCTGCAGGCGGCGCTGTTCGAGATCAACCGTCCCGGCTATTACACCAATACCTCCAATGTCTTCACGGCCGATGGCGAACAGCACTATAGCGGCCTCGAACTGTCGGCCCAGGGCAAACTCGGGCGCCAGCTGTCGTGGCAGAGCTCGGCGCAGTTCATCGATGCCGAATTTCGCAATATTAACGCGACCTATAACGGCCTGACACCGGAAAACGCCGCCAAAAGAACGGCCAGCGCCTTCCTGTCCTATGATCTCGCGGCGCTGCCCGGCCTGTCGCTCGATGGCGGCGCCTATTTCACCGGACGGCGGCCGGTCAACGATCTCGATCAGGCCTACCTTGGCGGCAATACCATCTTCAGCGTCGGCGGCCGTTATGTCACGCAAATGATGGGCAAGCGCAGCAGCTGGCAGCTCAACGTCGATAACGCGACCGACAAGCGCTATTGGGCCGGGGCCGGCACGCGCCTGGCTGCCGGCATGCCGCGCTTGATCAAGCTCAGCCTGAAAGTTGATTTGTAAATAATTTGTTGGAAGCGGGGAGGCGGCGCTGGCAGCGGCGACCAGTGCTTGCCTTATCGGCCTGGCCGCCCGGCGCCGTTTGATACTGCCCGGCGCGACCACGCTGCGCCACTCTCCGGCGACTTCCATGGCGTGTCATTGCCGGCATGCCCAAACTGTGGTGATTGTGTCGCTTTCATGCTAATTGGTAACCCAACTTGTAAAAAGACGTTACAATAATCAACGAATTCAACGATTGAAACGATTTTATTGAATTTTTCAAGCGTATTCGTACGAAAGTATTTGTGCGAAAGTATTTGTGCGAAATACAGTCTCATCCCGCCGATTGCCGAGGCGGACTGCTTGCCGGCTGCCTGGCCATTTGAGTATGCGTTCCCATTTACATGAGGTGCACATGTCCGAACTCGCATTCCCCACTAAAAATTCGATCATGGCTGTTGAATGCCATGTCCGATGTCGCTTGTAATTGTAAATATGCTTGACGGAATTAGAATGATCGTTCATTCTTTGACCTGTATCAACGCTAACTCTATTTCTAAAAAATCGTCCCGATTCTATTTCAGAAAGTCCCAGATGGAACCAAATTTTCCTTCGCTGTCGCTGCGTACAGGCAGCGTAATCGCCGTTCTGTGTGCATCCGTGACCTTGGCCGGATGTGGTAAGGCTCCCGCCGCCGGACCTGGCAATCAAGTGCCGCAAGTTGTCGTCTATACGGTCGCCCCGGCAGCCTTGCCGATGTCGACCGAATTGCCTGGCCGTACCACGGCCTACCAGGTTGCCGATGTCCGTCCGCAAGTCGGCGGCCTGATCCTGAAGCGCCAGTTTGTCGAGGGCAGCGACGTCAAGGCCGGCAGTTCCCTGTACCAGATCGACCCGGCCTTGTATCAGGCCACCTATAACTCGGCCAAAGCGGCCTTGTTGAAGGCGCAAGCAGCGGCGCTGACCGCCGGCCAAAAAGCCCAGCGCTATAAGCAGCTGGTTGCCATCGAAGGCGTCAGCCGCCAGGATTACGACGATGCGGTCGCCACGTTCGAACAAGACAAGGCCGATGTCGAAACAGCCCGCGCCGCGCTCGACACGGCCGCCATCAATTTGAAGTACACCAATGTCAACGCGCCGATCAGCGGCCGCATCAGCCGCTCGAGCGTGACTGCCGGTGCGCTGGTCAGTGCCGCGCAGACGACGGCGCTGACCACCATCCAGCAACTCGATCCGATCTATGTCGATGTGACGCAGTCGAGCAATGATTTGCTGAATCTGAAGCGCCAGTTCGAGAGCGGCGCCCTGAAAAAAGCCGGCAATGGCAAGGCCAAGGTCACGCTGCTGCTGGCCGACGGCACGAAATACGCCCAGGCAGGCAAGCTCGAATTTTCCGATGTGACGGTCGATCAGACCACCGGCAATGTCGTCTTGCGCGCCCTGTTCCCGAATCCGAAGGGCGATTTATTGCCAGGCATGTATGTCCGCGCGAAACTGGAAACCGGTCTTGACGAAAAAGCCATCACCGTGCCGCAGCAGGGCGTGACGCGCAACCAGAAGGGTGAAGCGACCGTGATGATCCTGAATAAGGAAGGCAAGGTCGAACAGCGCGTGATCCAGACCAGCGGTACCATGGGCGACAAATGGCTGGTCAGTTCCGGCCTGACGGCTGGCGATCGCGTGATCATCGAGGGCTTGCAAAAAATTAAAGCCGGCGCGCCCGCAGCAGTTGCTCCGGCGGCACCGGCCGCTTCGGCCAAGACTGCAGCGTCCGCCTCGGCTGCACCAGCCGCCAGCGCACAATAATCCAGGAGAATAGTAATGGCTCGTTTTTTTATTGATCGCCCGATTTTTGCATGGGTGATCGCGATCGTGATCATGCTGGCAGGCGTGATCTCGATTCTCGGCTTGCCGGTTGCGCAATATCCTTCCATTGCGCCACCATCGATTGCGATCAGCGGCACCTATCCGGGTGCATCGGCCAAGACGGTCGAAGACGCGGTTACCCAGGTCATCGAACAAAAGATGAAGGGTATCGACGGTCTGCGCTATATGTCGTCGTCGAGCGATTCGTCGGGCGGCATCAGCATCACGCTGACCTTTACCAACGGTACCGATCCCGATATCGCGCAAGTCCAGGTGCAAAACAAATTGCAGCTGGCGACGCCGCTATTGCCGACCGCTGTCACGCAGCAGGGTCTGACGGTCTCGAAAGCGACCAAGAACTTCATGATGG
The DNA here is from genome assembly GCA_021768485.1 of Oxalobacteraceae bacterium. Lineage (GTDB taxonomy): Bacteria > Pseudomonadota > Gammaproteobacteria > Burkholderiales > Burkholderiaceae_D > JAIZVZ01. Next base: position 6,282 of record JAIZVZ010000089.1, read on the forward strand.
TGCTCGGCTTCGTCTCTGAAGACGGCAAGATGAACCAGACCGACTTGAGCGACTATGTGGCCGCCAACGTGCTCGATCCTATCAGCCGCGTTGCCGGCGTCGGTGACGTCACGATGTTCGGTTCGCAGTACGCGATGCGCATCTGGCTCGATCCGGCCAAATTGCAAAGCTACCAGCTGACGCCAGCCGACGTTACGACCGCCTTGACCGCCCAGAATGCGGAAGTATCGGCCGGTTCGCTCGGCGGCGCGCCCGCCGTGCCTGGCCAGCAACTGAATGCGACGGTGTCGGCGCAGAGCCGTTTGCAAACGGCTGAACAGTTCGGTGCGATCTTGCTGAAAACGACTACCACCGGCGCCACCGTGTATTTGCGCGATGTCGCCAAAATGGAACTCGGTCGTGAAAACTATACGACAGTCGCGCGCTACAACGGCAATGCGGCAACCGGGATGGCGATCAAGCTGGCGACCGGCGCCAATGCGCTCGACACCGCCAATCGGGTCAAGGCCAAGATTGCCGAAATGGGCAAGCAATTCCCGGCCGGTATGAAGTCCGTGGTCGCGTTCGACACCACGCCATTCGTCAAGCTGTCGATCGAAGAAGTGGTCAAGACGCTGCTCGAAGCGATCGTGCTGGTGTTCCTGGTGATGTATCTGTTCCTGCAAAATTTCCGCGCGACCTTGATTCCGACGCTGGCGGTGCCGGTGGTCTTGCTCGGTACTTTCGGCATTCTGTCGGCCTTCGGTTATTCGATCAATACGCTGACCATGTTTGCGATGGTGCTGGCGATCGGCCTGCTGGTCGACGATGCGATCGTGGTGGTCGAAAACGTCGAGCGCGTGATGAGCGAAGAGGGCTTGTCGCCGCTCGAGGCAACGCGCAAGTCGATGAAGCAGATTACCGGCGCACTGGTCGGTATCGCGATGGTCTTGTCGGCCGTGTTTGTGCCGATGGCCTTCTTTGCCGGTTCGACCGGTGTGATTTACCGTCAGTTCTCGGTCACCATCGTCTCGGCCATGGCCTTGTCGGTGGTCGTGGCGATGGTGTTTACGCCGGCCTTGTGCGTGACTCTGTTGAAACCGGTTGAAAAAGGCCATCATGCCGCCAACACCGGCTTTTTCGGCTGGTTCAACCGCAGTTTCGAACGCAGCAGCAGTAAATACCAGGGCCTGGTCGGCGCCATGATTGCCCGCGGCGGTCGCTCGATGATTCTGTACGCGATCCTGGCCGCTGTCCTGGTGGTGGTATTCATGCGCTTGCCGACCTCGTTCTTGCCGGAAGAAGATCAGGGCGTCCTGTTCTCGCAAATCCAGTTGCCGACCGGCGCCACGCAGGAACGCACTTTGAAAGTCATTGAGCAGGTCGAGAAACACTTCCTGGTCGATGAAAAAGATGCGGTCGCCTCGACTTTTGCGGTGGCCGGCTTCAGCTTCGGCGGTAGCGGCCAGAACATGGGGATTGCCTTTGTCCGTCTGAAAGACTGGGATTTGCGCAAGTCGGCCAATCTGAAGGCGCCGGCGCTGGTCGGTCGCGCCCTCGGCAAGCTGATGCAGATTAAGGATGCTGTCGTCTACACCTTCGCACCGCCGGCCGTGCTCGAACTCGGTAATGCAACCGGTTTCGATATGCAGCTGCAGGACCAGGCCGGCCTCGGGCATGATGCCCTGGTCGCCGCCCGTAACCAGTTGCTGGGCATGGCATCGAAAAATCCGGCCGTGGTCGGCGTGCGTCCGAATGGTCAGGATGATACCCCTGAGTACAAGATCACGATCGACCAGCCAAAGGCCACTGCGCTCGGGCTGTCGATTGCCGATGTCAATTCGGTCTTGAGCGTCGGCTGGGGTAGTGCTTACATCAATGACTTCATCGATCGCGGCCGCGTCAAGAAGGTCTATATGCAAGGTCAGGCCGATTCGCGCATGTTGCCCGAGGATTTGAACAAGTGGTTCGCCCGTAACAGCGCCGGCAGCATGGTGCCGTTCTCGTCCTTTGCCAGCGGCAAGTGGATTTATGCCTCGCCGCGCCTCGAACGTTACAACGGTACCTCGTCGGTCGAAATCCAGGGTTCGCCGGCACCGGGTCAAAGTACCGGTACCGCCATGCTCGAGATGGAAAAAATGGCGGCCACGCTGCCTGCCGGGATCGGCTATGAATGGACCGGCGTCTCGCTCGAAGAGCGCGAGTCGGGCAATCAGACGCCGCAACTGTATGCGATCTCGCTGCTGATCGTGTTCCTGTGCCTGGCGGCCCTGTATGAAAGCTGGTCGATTCCATTCTCGGTCTTGCTGGTGGTACCGCTCGGCATTCTCGGCGCGGTGGTCGGCACCAGCCTGTTCCATCTGTCGAACGACGTCTACTTCCAGGTCGGCTTGCTGACGGTGGTCGGGCTGTCGGCGAAAAATGCGATTCTGATCGTTGAATTTGCCAAGGAAATGCAAGAGCAGGGCATGTCGCTGATCGACGCCACGCTGCATGCGGTGCGCCTGCGTCTGCGGCCTATCCTGATGACCTCGATCGCCTTCGGTCTCGGTGTCTTGCCGCTGGCAATTTCGAGCGGCGCCGGTTCCGGCAGCCAGAACGCGATCGGTATCGGCGTGCTCGGCGGTATGCTGACGGCGACCTTCCTCGGCATCTTCTTTGTGCCTGTATTTTTCGTGCTGGTGCGTAGCTTCTTCTCCAAACAGAAAGAAGCACCTGCGGCCCCAGTTGCAATTACTCATGATGAGCATTGATATGAAAAAAACGCTTATTTCCATGGCAGCACTGGCCTTGCTGGCCGGTTGCAGCCTGGCTCCTGTCTACGAGCGGCCTGCCAGCCCGGTGCCGACGGCCTGGCCGAACGGTCCGTCCTATCGTCCCGATGCGGCGCCGGCCGCTGCCACGCCGGCAGCGCTGGTGCCCTGGCGTGACTTTTTTGCCGACCCCAAGCTGCGCAAGCTGCTGGAACTGACCCTGGCCAATAACCGCGACTTGCGCGTGTCGATTCTGAATATCGAAAAAGCACGGGCGACCTACGGTATCGACCGCGCCGCCTTGCTGCCGACCATTTCGCTGTCGGCCGATCAGTCGGCTGCCCGTGTGGCCAAGAGCGTCAGCACCACCGGCCAGACCTACGTCGGGCGCGAATATGATCTGAAGCTGGCCTCCGCTTCTTACGAACTCGACCTCTATGGCCGGGTCCGTAATCTGGCCGAAAGTGCCTTGCAGTTATATCTGGGCACCGAGGAAGCGCGCCGCGCAGAGCAGATCAGTCTGCTGGCCGAAGTGGCCAGCGACTATCTGACGCTGGCCGCCGATCAGCAGCGCTTGCGTGTGGCGCAAGCCACGCTCAAGAGCCAGCAGGCCTCGTTTGACCTGACCCAGCGCCGCATGCAGATCGGCGCCGCATCCGGGGTCGACATGTACGATGCCCGGACTTCGGTCGAAAGCGCGCGTTCCGATGTCGCCACCTATACCAGCCAGGTCGCGCTCGACCAGAATGCGCTGGCGCTGGTGGTCGGCTGTGCGCTGCCGGCTGAACTGTTGCCGGACGGTGAACTCGCCTCCGTCACGCATCTGGCCGAGATTCCGGCCGGCTTGCCGTCGGAAGTCTTGCAACAGCGTCCCGACGTGCTCGAAGCCGAGCGCACCCTGCGTTCTGCCAATGCGAATATCGGCGTGGCGCGGGCGGCATTTTTCCCGAGCATTTCGCTGACGGCGTCGACCGGCCGGGCCAGCACCAAGCTGTCCGGCCTGTTCGATAGCGGCAACCGGACCTGGAGTTTCGTGCCCAATATCAGCTTGCCGATCTTCGATGGCGGCGTCAATCGCGCCAATCTCGATATCGCCAAGGTACAGCGCGACATTTACGTTGCGCAGTATGAGAAAGCGATCCAGGTCGCCTTCAGCGAGGTCGCCAATGCACTGGCCCAGCGCGGCACACTCGACGAGCGCTTGCAATCGCAGCAAGACCTGGTCGAAGCTGCCTCGAAGAGCTATGCTTTGCACGATGCCCGCTACAAGCAGGGCACCGACTCGTACACGACGGCGCTGACAGCCCAGCGCACGCTGTATACGGCACAGCAAAGCCTGATTACCGCGCGCTTGTCGAAGGCAACCAATCTGGTCACGCTGTATAAAGTGCTCGGTGGCGGTTGGCAGCCTGATTCTGCGCCGGCAACTGCGCCGGCACCTGCGCCAGCGGCCGCCGCCGGCGTTCAATAGAGAAAGGCCCCATCTCGCCGCGTCGACGATGCGGCGAGATCTTTTGTTCACATGACATCAATTGAAAAAAAACATCCGCATGTGGCGCGCACCAACAGCCGCCGCAAGCAGGTGCTCGATGCCGCTTCGAGTTGCTTTAGCCGCCGCGGATTCCACGCGGCCAGCATGGCCGACATCTCGAAGGCCGCCGGAATGAGTGCGGGCCACATCTATAATTATTTTGCCAGCAAGGAAGCGATCATCATCGCCTTTGTTCAGCAAAATATAGAACGCGTCAACATGCTGCTGCTCGATCTGGGCCAGCAGGAAGATCCTTTGCAAGCATTAATTGACTGCAATTACAATCAAGTCATGGAATGCCTCGATCCAATGGTGTGGGCCTTGCCGCTGGAAATATTTTCCGAAGCATCGCGCAACCCCGTCATTGCCGGCTTGTTGCAGCAATCGGATCGCCAGTCGCGCAGCCAATTTCTGACCATTCTCAAGACCGCCCGCATCGCACGCGGCTTGCCGGCCGATGAACGCATGCTCGATGGTCGCATCAATGCCCTGATCGCCATGTATGAAGGCATTGCCGTGCGCGCCGTGCATGATCCCGACGTTGATGGCGAGGCACTCGCCAATGGCATGCGGGTCGCGTTGACCGCTTTGCTTCTCGAATAAGACACAGTTAGCGGCGGCAAGCCGGCAATCGCCGCGCCGCTTGCAACAAGCTCTTGCGCGCCGCGCTTGAGACCGGTCTGCAGTTTCTTTCTCTAAGCTCACGCCATTTTTGTCGCCGTCGCACAGATGCCCCATCTGTGCCGCTGCGCCTGCCTATTCCCTCCGCATTTAATCGCCGTCGTCGTGTGAATTTGCTTTAAAACAAAGAGCATTTGTTCCCATCGCAAGACATTGATACAAGCCAAATTCCGACATGAGTCGAGAGGCAATAATTGCCCTGACTTTTTCTTTTCGTTCACTTTCTTTTCAATTTTATTTAACTGAGATCAACAAGGTAAGCCTGGCTTAACCGGTCGTCATCGCGCTGTCGGCAAGGGGGCGGCAAACGCCGGGGAGCAGGGCGGTATTGGCGGCATTTCTCGCAACACAAAAAACGAGGTAGTCGACAGCGTCGCAATTTACGGCATCGCAATTTAAAAAGGAGATGAGATGAGAAATCCCTTGTTGGCATTGACAGTCTTGGGCGCAGTCGGTGGCGCGTTCAGCGGCATCGCGCAAGCGCAGTCGTATGTTACCGTTTATGGAAATTTCGATGTCGGAGTAAAATATAAAAGCAATACCAGCACCGCCACAGCCGTCAATCCGACCACCAAGACCACTGTTGCCAGCGGCGATAACGACAGGCTCGGCTTCAAGGGCAGCGAAGATCTCGGCAATGGCCTGAAAGCCTTGTTTCAACTGGAAATTCGCTTCGATCCCGACACCGGCACCGTCGAAGCCGGCAGCCGGCCGCTGTTCCAGGGCGAATCGCGGGTCGGACTGGCCGGCGATTTCGGCACCGTGCGCATCGGACGCGGCCTGACACCGATGCACGCAACCAATATGGCCTTCGAACCGTGGAGCTATATCCCCAATCGCTTTGGCTTTGCGCCTGACGTGCTGGTTGCCGGCTATACCAGCGATCCGCTGAGCGCGACCGGCAATTCCAAGAACCGCTTCTCGAATGCCGTTTTCTACAATTCGCCGGTTTTCGGCGGCTTCCAGTTAAATGCCGCGGTGGCGACCAAGGAAGCCAATAGCGGCGCCGCGATCGTCGGTCTTGGAACGACGGCCTTGCCGCAATATGCAGCAGGCGCCGAAGCGTCGGCCACGCCTTTTTCAGTCACCGCGACCTGGACCCAGGGCCCGCTCGGCGTCATGGCCGCCTATGAACGCAATGCCGTCGAAACCAAATACATGGGCACCGGCATTTACTGGATGATCACGCCGGCGCTCAAAGTGATGCTCGACTATAGCCGTCAGGATCAGGGGCATACGGTGTTGCCCGAATTCGACAAGACCAGTGCCTGGGTGCTGGGGGCCAATTACGATGTCGCTCTGGGCAAACTGCGGGCCGGCTATGGCCAAAAACGGCCGGACGGCTTGCGTACCACGAAGTTGGCGGCAGTCGGTTATGAGCATAATTTATCGAAGCGCACGTATTTGTATGTCGACGCCGCCAATAAAAAAGACGTACTGTCGACCACCGTCGCCCCCAGCTATAACGCGGTCGATTTCGGCATCCACCATAATTTCTAGTATTTCCGTGTACCTGGCAGTGCCGCGCGCGGCTGGCTGAGGCAGTCGGCGCGCGGCCGCGCCATGCCTGACCATGGTCATCGTCGGGCCTTTGCCGGCGCCCATTGCATCTGCATTGTTGCCATTTGGCAATCCTGTCTTCCTGAAGCATGGGATGGTGTCAAATTGCAAGAAACCGCTTGCGGTGCTAGACTTTGACATGCAAATCATAATCCTTGGCATGTCGATGCCAGCCTGTAATCGTATGTTGATGAGGGCTGGAAAATCTCTGGATGCATTGAATAGCTGTGTGCAGCGTATTTTGTTGCGGCCGCTGTTTTTCTTTTGCATGGAGAACCGCCTTGCCGGCCGCAAACTGCAGTGAAACTCCCGAACCGTTCTGAAACGCTGTTTTCATTAAAATGCTTTATGGCATCCATGCTGGCCTTGTATCTGGCCATGCGCTTCGGCTTGCGGCGGCCGGTGTGGGCCATGATGACTGTCTATGTGGTCGCCCAGCCATTTTCGGGGCCCGTCCATTCAAAGGCCTTATACCGTATTGCCGGCTGCATCCTCGGGGCGCTGCTGGCCTTGCTGATGCTGGCCTGCCTGCCGCATGTGCTGCCGCTGGCACTGGCGATCTGGATCGGCCTGTGCCTTTACATCGCTTTTCTCGACCGCACGCCGCGCTCCTATATTTTCATGCTGGCCGCTTATACGGCCGCGCTGACCGGCTTTACCGCCGCCAGCGATCCGGGCACGATGTTCGATACGGCACTGGCGCGGGTTGCCGAGATCGTGCTCGGCATCGCCTGTTCGACGCTGGTGCACAGCCTGCTGATGCCGCAAAGCCTGGGGCCGGCCTTGCTGGCGCGGCTCGATAATTCGTGGCGCGACGCCCGCGGCTGGGTGGCCGATGCGCTGACCGGCGAAGTCGACGCCCGCAACGGCTTTGACCGCAGCAAACTGGCTGGCGATCTGACCGAATTGCGGGCGATGGCGCGCCACCTGCCTTTCGATACGGCGCACCGGCGCTGGACCGCCAACGCCATCTACGCCTTGCAGCAAAGGCTGGCGGCGCTGATTCCCTTGCTCTCTGCAGTCGAAGACCGCTTGCATGCGCTGCGCCAGCTCGACGCCCCCGGCATCGCCGCGCGTTGGGACAAGGTGCTGGCCGAGCTGGTTGCCTGGGCCGCCGATGGCGACGCTGCCGTGCCGCACCGCAGGCAGAATTTGCGGCGCGAAATCAGGCAGCTCACGCCGCCTCTCGAACAGTGCAGCGAGTGGACCGCGCTGCTCGAAATGAGTCTTGCGCTGCGTCTGCGCACCCTGATTCGCGCCGGCGAGCAATGCCGCAGCCTGCGCCGCCATATCGACGCCAGCATTCAGGGAAAACTGACTGCGCGCGCCCGTCGCACCGGCCTGTTATCGTCTCGCCAGCAGCAATTCGACCACCGGCAGGCGCTGCTCTCGTCTTGTGCGGCGGCGCTGGCGGTCGGCTTGTGCAGCGCGCTCTGGATCGCCGGCGGCCGGCAGTCGGCGCCGGCGGCGCCGCTGATGGCGGCCGTCATGGGCTGCTTTGTCGCCGCCCAGGACGATCCGCAGCCCGGCATGTGGCGCTTTGTCGAATATGCGCTGGCCTCGCTATCCATCTCGGCCCTTTACCTGGTATTTATCTTGCCGGCGGTGAGCGGCTTCGGCATGCTGATCTTGCTGACGGCCCCGACTTTGCTGCTGCTGGGGGCTTTCATGGCACGTCCGGCGCTGCGGCTGGCGGCGGCGGTCAGCCTGTTCGGCTTTGTCGGCACGCTCTCGATGCACGATCTCGGCAGCCGCGAAGGGATGCTGGCGCCGCTGGCCGGCTTGCTGGCGACGGCGCTGCTGACCGTCCTGCTGCGCACCGTGAGCGCCGACCTGACCGTGCGCCGCCTGCTGGCGACCGGCTGGCGCGAACTGGCCCGCCTGAGCGGCTTGCAGTCGCCGCCGTCGACGACGGCCATGGCGGGGCGCGTGCTCGAGCGCATCGGCGAGCTCACGCCGCGCCTGGCCCATGCGCGCGGCCGTCATGGCTGGCAGGCGGTCGATGCCTTGCTCGACCTTCGGGTCGGCATGAATATGGTCCAGTTGCAGCAGCGCCAGGCGCCGCGCGAAGGCAGTAGCGCCTTGCTCAAGCTGTTGTTGAGCGATCTGTCCGAGCATTTCCGCAAACGTCCGGCGCGTCCGGCCATGCTTGAGATGGAATTGCTGGAACTGCTCGACAAGACCTTGCGCGCCGTCTGTGCCGATCCGCCGTGGCGCGGCCAGGCCGCCGCCGTGGTGGCGCTGACCGGCAT
>JAIZVZ010000152.1 GCA_021768485.1 Oxalobacteraceae bacterium
TGCATGGCCCACAAGACATCGTCGGTATCGAAGATATCGACATCTTCATCGACCAGGATGACGTGCTTGAGCTCAGGGAAGGACGCAAACGCGAGCAATGCGGCCTGACGCTGACGGCCTTCATCGACCGGTGCCGATTTCTTGAATTGCAGGATAGCCAGGAATTTGCCGCCGCCCGAAGTATGGGCATTCACGTTGAGCAATTTGCCTGGCATGGCGCGATCGACCATGTCGAGAATACTGGCTTCGGTCGGAATACCGGCCAGGCTGACGTGTTCTTCGCTGGCGCCGATCGTGGTTTGCAAGATCGGGTTGCGGCGGTGGGTGACGGCCGTGACCTTGATCACTGGCAGTGCCGCCTTGGCGTCGCCGGTATAGCCTGGGAATTCAGGCATGGCCTTGCCGGTATTGGTGTTTTGATCTTCACGGACGCGGTAGTTAGGCAGCAGTTCGCCTTCGATCACGATTTCGGCATGGGCGATGCCGCGCGCATTGGTGGTCAGGCATTGCGACAGTTCGACTGCACGGCCGCGCAGGGCGCCGGCAATGCTCAGTTCGTCGAAACCGAGCGGGGTCGTCGGTGGTTCGAAGCAGGCCGCGATTTCGATCGCCGGATCGACACCGATGCTGATCGAGATCGGCAGTGGCTTGCCGGCCGCTTCGGCCTTTTGGCGGAAGGCGTCGATATGACGGCCTGGGGTCAACCACATCGACAGTTCGTCGCGGCTTTGCACGCACAGACGGTGAATCGTGATGTCGTGTTCGCCGGTTTCAGGGTCGGCGGCGTAGCACATGCCCATGGTCAGGTACGGGCCGGCATCTTCCGGTGTATTGGTCGGCGCTGGCAGCAGGGTGCGCAGGTCGAACGACGGGTCGCTGGCCAGATGCACGACTTCCTGGCATTGCGCTTTTTCCGGACCGACGAGTACTGGCGGAATGGCGTTCTTTACCGCGTCGCGCAGCAAGAAGCCGAGGCGTTCCGGCGCGCAGTTGAGCAAGTGGCCGACGCGTTTGCGCGAAGCCAGGATGCCGATCGAGACGCGAAAATCCTTGAAGCCCTTGACCTTGTTGAACGTCATCGCAGGACCCTGGCGGGTCGGGCGCATGCAGGTGCCGCCGGCGCCGACATAGCGGTAGACGCCGGAAATTTCGGCGTTTGGATCAATTTCAACATCTGTACTGACCAGTTCACCTGGAAGCGATTCCAGGAGCTTGAGTGCCGAACGCAAGTCCGTCACTTCAATTTTTGTCTCTGTCTTGTTATTCATCGTTACCTCATAAATGTTTAGGAGAAGTGACAAGATAGTGACGCTGGCCTGCAAATTCTGGAAATACCGTTTATGTTGTGCCGGCCATACCAAAATAATCACGCATGGCTACAAAGCACTGGCAGCGCTTGCGGGACGGGGATTTTGTTGCGGATTTGGGACATACCATTTTGATGTGCGAGCCATACCAAAACCGCGCTCCCTGCGCGGGGGCGGTTTTGGGCAAGACGGCGCGGGAAGGCGAGGAGAGGGACTTACCTGAAATCGGTGATGATTTCGCGTACTTCGGGGATGTCGATATTGGTGGTCAGCCTGGCGGCGACCGGCGTGAAAAGAAGCGGGCTGGGCGAGATGTCGACGATATGAAAATTACCGCTGCATGATTGGCGGACTTCCGATTCGGGCACGAACATCACGGCCTCGGTGCCGGCCTCGAGCATTTCGATGGCGATGCCCGGGTTCGATACATACATTTTCAGATTCGGGTGGACGCCGGCCTTGCGCAAATGGTCGAGAATTTTTTCGAAGGTGCCGGGGCCGTCCACGCGGCGCAGCAAAATCAGGGGGAAGGCGCCGAAGTATTCGAGCGGCACCGGTCCCGGTGGCGCTTGCGGCATCAGCGATCTTGAAATTAAGGCCTTGATCCCGATTGTCGGGAAATCGATCAGTTCGAAGCCTTCCGGATTTTTGGGGCGCTGAATGAACGCCAGGTCGACCAGGCCGCGTTGCAACAGATATTCGAGGTGACTCGAGTCGGAGATCGAAATACAGATTTCGGCGCGCGGATTGCGCTTGTAGAGTTCCTGGATGATGGGCAGGAAGCGCCGCGAAAACAGGTAGGAGAGACCGACCCTCAGCACCCGGTGCTTGAGATTGGCAATCGTGATCGTCTGCTGCCTGGTATCTTCGACCGTGCGCAAAATGTCGCAGGCGCGCTGGTATAAAAACTGGCCGGCCGCGGTCGGCTCGAGCCGGCGGCCGGTGCGTACAATCAGTTCACTGCCAATTTCTTCTTCGAGTTCTTGCAGGCGCTTGCTCAGCGGCGGCTGGGCCATGCACAGCACCTGGGCCGCTTTGCTGATCGAGCCGTGTTCGACGATGGTACAGAAATAACGAAGGCGCTTGAGGTCCAATTTTGCATCCTTATGGGAAGAACAAATTGCGAATGAACGTTGCGGGCAAAGGCCGGATCGGGCCGATGGTCCGGTGTTGGTTCAGGCATTGTGTGCCCTTGAACATAATTTCTATCATGCAACGTGCGCGCCAAATTGTAGCCCGATAGTGTGCGTTATGCCTAATTGATTCTTATTTTCATGGGAGACGTACTGCAATATTTGTCCGAAAATGGGCGGCGATAGGCGGAAATGCCTGGATATGCAATGAAATGTATAGCGGTCTCGCATAGTGCCGGGCGTGAGGCCGCACTGTTTTGCCGCGCGCTTGAAAAGGCCGGCTACTGGCCCGGCGGCCGGTTCAGGTGCAATTTGCCTGTTCCTTTTGTTTGCCGACGATGTCGGCGACTGTAGTGGTTGGCGAAAATGGCTTGGCATTCGGATTGCGGCGAATGTTTTCCTGGTAGGCGGCCAGCGTTTCGTCGTAGAAGTGGCAGGCTTTGATGTGGTCGTTGAGCTGCAGATAGGAATACGCCATGTTGAAGTAGACATTCGTCAATTCATCATAATGCACGGTGCCGCGCAGCCGGTCGGCGGCGCGGGCATAATGTCCAAGTGCCCGGGTGTAATACTCGGCCGCTTTTGCCGTCCGGTTTTCATAGGTCACGGTTCTGTCTTCAAAGCCGTGCTGGCGGTAATGCGTGGACCATTTTCCAGAAACCGAGGCCGACAGCAGCAAGTCGGCATAGGCGCGATTGGCATGTCCAAGGCCGCGTGCATCGTCTTGTTGCTGGTAAATCGTCATGGCTTCCATGATCAATCTCTCGGCGATTAAAGGCCGGTTTTGTCGTGTAAACAGATAGTCCGCATCGTTTAGTTTGACCAGGGGATCGGAGCTGGCCATCACGCCGACACCGGCGCATCCAGCCGACAGCAG